>DAHWPS010000170.1:0-1706 GCA_027342785.1 Acidimicrobiaceae bacterium | reverse complement strand
CGGCCCGCCGGTCCACCGGCCCGCCGGTCCACCGGCCCGCCGGCGACAGCTCCGGCAGGGCCAGCGTGGGCGCCGCGCCCGCGGCCGTCTCCCGGCTGGAACCCCCTCGCTGGCATCCGCTTTCGGAGTGAGCGGCTCTGGGACACTTGGAGCTCGCGCGGCGCCAGGCCGGCTCACGCTGAAGGGGGGTCGTCCATGAAGCCACGATCGCTCATTGCCGAGGTGCTCGGCACCGCACTGCTCGTGTTCTTCGGGGCGGGCACCGCGACGATGTGCTTCGGCTTCAAGGTGACGGGAACGAGCGTCGCCGCCGGGGTGGTGATGACCGCGCTGGCGTTCGGCCTCGTGCTCCTCGTCCTCGTCTACGCGATCGGTCCGATCTCCGGTTGCCACGTGAACCCGGCGGTCACGATGGGGTTCCTCGTGGCGAGGCGCATCTCGCTCGGCGATGCGATCGGCTACTGGGTGGCGCAGGTCGTGGGTGGGATCATTGGCGCTGCCGGCCTGTACGGCGTCGTCCGCTCCTCACCGCTCTACCACGCCAGCGTGGGGCTCGGCGCCGACGGGTACGGACGGTCGTCGATGATCGGCGCCAACGCCGCCGGCGCCTTCGCCGCCGAGATCGTCCTCACCGCCGTGTTCGTGTTCGTGATCCTCTCGGTGACCCGCCGGGCGAGCAATGCCACCGTGGCCGGGATCGCGATCGGTTTCGCGCTTGCTCTGGTCCACCTCATCGGGATCCCCATCGACGGGACGTCTGTCAACCCGGCACGCAGTCTCGGGCCGGCGCTCTTCGTGGGCGGCTCCGCGCTCAGCCAACTCTGGGTGTTCCTCGTTGCGCCGCTCGTCGGGGGGAGCCTGTCTGCGCTCGCCTACCACTTCTTCTATCCCGAGGGCGAGGAGCAGGCATCAGTCGAGCCGGCCCCAGAGGAGCAAGCCGCGTAGCCGAGACGTCGCCAACCCGGCCGGCGGCCGCATGCTCAGGCCGCGGCCGACCGTCCAGGCTCCGTTCCGTCCGCCTCGACGAGCAACCGCACGTAGTCCTCCATCTTGTCGTAGCTCGACTCCTGGCCGTCGAACTTGGTCATGTGGTCACGGCCAGCCTGGTCACGGAACGCCAGCGTCAGCGTCAGCGTGGTGACACCGCCGGCCTCGTGCAGCGTGGCCGTCTCGACGGCCTCGGCGTCGGGCCACCCTTCGAACAGCCACGTGTCGACGATGCGGACCGGCGGCTCGATCTCCAGATAGGTGCCGCGGAACGAGCACTCGACTCCGTCGCCGGTCACGACCACCATGTGGTAGGCCCCTCCGACACGCAGGTCGACCTCGCACACCGTCATCGTGTCCTCGAACGGGGCGAACCACCTGCGGATGTGCTCCGGCTTCGTCAGCACGTCGAAGACGAGCCCGATCGGCGCGTCGAACGCTCGAGTGGTGACGATCTCGAGCGGACTCGGGAATTCGATCGTTGCCGATCCGTGCCGTGTGCGGTTCACGGTGTCCCTCCTTGTCCCTGCAGCTCTTTCAGATAGTCGTCGAGCCGGTCCAGCCGGTCGTTCACCATCCGCCCGTACTTGGCCAACCACTCCTGCACGGGTCGAAGGCTCGCGGGTTCCAACCGGTACAGCCGACGACGTCCCTCCGCCCGGCACCTGACGAGCCCCACCTCACTGAGCACCCGGAGATGCTTCGAAACCTGCGGCTGG
>DAHWPS010000109.1:0-1828 GCA_027342785.1 Acidimicrobiaceae bacterium | reverse complement strand
CCTTCATGTGACATCTCGAGCACAGTGGTTCCGATCAGACCCCAACTGTGGTCGTGGACGAGTTCGGCGTCCGGCAACCACTCGGCCAACAACTCGCGCTGGCAAACGGTTAGATTGCCCATCCCGGCCGTCATCTCGGACATTTTACGAGCGACGGTTGCACCCAGGCCTGTTCTCACTTCCAGCCGTGGCGCCGATCATCGATGGCTTCGTCGAGTGTCGGGGAGTCTCAGCGCCACTTCGTGGCTCAGGTGGTGCCAGCGTGTCGTAGCGACCGCCCGCCGGTCGGACCACATGTCGTCCTGTGGCCGGTGGTGCATCTGGTCCAGCCCGGCCAGCTGCACCACTTCTCTGCATCACCTCCTGTCATCGGGTGGCCCAATAACGCGTCCGGAGTTGTCCTCCGAGGTGTCTCGAAACGCCGGCAGGGGGCATCCCTGTGGTCAGGTTGCAGTGAGCCGTTCGACGGGTTGACTCGTGATGTCGGCAATCAGGTCGAAGTCCTTGTCGTGGTGCAGAACGGTCAGCTGAGCTAACTCGCCAGTAGCGGCGATCAGTAGGTCCGGGATCGATGCCGCGCGATGCTGACCGCGCTCAGCGAGTGCCACTTGGACCTCGACGGCCCGGTCCTCGATCGCTGGGGTGAGGTACTCGACGGGCATTCGTGCCAGTGGCGGTCGGTCGTAGGCGAGCCGCAGATCGCTCACGGAGCGAGCAGAGAAGCCAACTTCGAGCCGAGTGACCGTGCAGATCCGGACTAGTCCACGCTCGATCCGCCTCGCCCACTCTTCGGCATCTGGGCTTCGGGCGAGCCGGACCAGAGCGGACTTGTCGATGAGCCAGCTGGTCACGACCAGGCCTGGCGCATCACCTCGGGCTCGGCAAGGTCGGCGAAGGCGTCAGCGAACGCCACAAGGTCCTCAACTCCGACGTCGGGAGTCCTATCGTCACGTTCACGCGCCAGGGCGCGCCGGATGTACTCCGTCCGAGAGAGACCGACCCGCCGGGCCCTCGCGTCGATTGCGGCGAGGACGTCGTCTGGAACGTCACGGATCAAGATGTCGGTCACGGCTTCCTCCTCGCTCTCGCGATATCATAGGATATCACCCTTCAGAGCGACACCCTGCGAACCTGCCCCATACCGCCGACACCCGAGAGAGCACCGCAGCGCCCATACCGCCGGATACGGGGGCGGCACACAGGATGACGCCCGGGGACGTACTCCTCACCCTCAGGTCGGTCTCCTACCAGCCCCAGATGCGCACGCCGGATGGGGATCGGTGACCGCCGGTTCGGCATGATCTTGTTGTGTCCGTTCTGCTCCGCCCGGCTGAACCCGCTGATGCGCCCTTCCTCACGGAGATGCTTGTGGCCGCGGCCTTCTGGCGACCCGATGGACCGACGGGAACGGTTGATGAGGTCATGAGGGAACCTGAGCTGGCGCACTATGTCACAGGCTGGCCCCGCTCCGGGGACCTCGGCGTGATCGCATGGGACGATCACCCCGTTGGGGCCGCGTGGGCCCGGCTCCTGCCCGAGACCGATCCCGGATACGGCTTCGTTAACGCCACGACCCCAGAAGTGTCCATGGGCGTCGTCCAGGCGATGCGAGGGCGAGGGATCGGGACTCGTCTTTTGGGCGCCCTGGTCGCCTCCGCCCGCGAACAGGACGTAGCCGCCCTGAGCTTGAGTGTGGAGCCGGACAACTACGCGCTGCGCCTCTACGAGCGGTTCGGCTTTCACGAGGTTGGGAGGATGGGCGGGTCGCTCACCATGCTCCTGCCTCTCTGAGCTTCTCGCCGACCGCTCGGGCGTCCGCAAAACGATC
>DAHWPS010000136.1:0-3378 GCA_027342785.1 Acidimicrobiaceae bacterium | reverse complement strand
CAATTTCGCAGGTTCCTGAGTCGACGCGAGCGACCTCCGGCATTATCGAGGCGATGGCGGATACCGTCGTCGGCGCAGATCCGATGGAGAACGTGGCCATTTGGCGCAAGCTTCACCAGCAGTCCTGGTGGTACGGCTACGAAGGGGGCCCTGCGTCGTTCGCCGTTAGCGCCATCGACATCGCTCTGTGGGATCTGAAGGGAAAGCTGCTGAGCCAGCCAGTGGTGAACCTCATCGGCGGCGCTTTCCGTGAAAGGCTTCCAGTCATCGCGAGCACGCACGCATTCGACGAGAGCCTTGAGCATGAGGCCGAGAAGCACGGTAGATACGTCCGAGAGCAGGGGTATCGCGGCGTCAAAGTGGGGATGGGGAAGCGAGGGGCCGCGCGGCTGGGGTACGAGCTCGAAAGAGACATTACGTTCGTGCGCATGCTGCGCGACGCGATCGGGCCCGATGCGCTGCTCATCATGGACCGGGGGCAGTCGCTCGTATGGACCCGCGCAGAGGCCATCCGCCGAGTGAATGCCTTCGAGGAGCATGGTCTTTACTGGATCGAAGAGCCCATGGAACCGACCGACATCGCCGGCTTCAAGAGCCTGAGGTCTGCTGCGAGGTGCCTCGTCGGGACGGGAGAGCGGGAGTGGAACGCGCGAGGCTTTGCGAGGGTAATCGAAAGCGGGGTCGTCGACGTCGTCGGCTGCGACCCAGGCCGAGCAGGGGGGATCACGGGGTCGCTTAAGGTAATCGAGCTGGTCGAGAAGCACGATGTCTGGTTCAATGCCCATGCGTGGAGTAGCGCGGTGGTGACCGGTGCCAGCCTCGCCCTTTCAGCCTTTACGCCACGATGTCTGCTATTCGAGATGAAGCCGATGGAGAACCCCATGCAGCACGAGCTCGCGGTGCATCCCTTCGAGCAGAAGGACGGGTGGATCGACATACCGCGGGGTAGCGGGCTCGGCGTCGAAATCGACCACCGGGTGCTGGAGAAGTACGCATGGAGCTAGACGCCATGCGGCGCCAACCGCGGGGTGCCCACTGTGCTCAGGGGACCCGTGGTGGTCGCGGAAGGTCCCCGGCACGAGGTGATGGCTTTGGCAAAGATTAAGGATGTCGCGAAGCTGGCCGGTGTGGCGCCCTCGTCTGTCTCGCGTGCCCTCAGCAACCACCCAGACGTCAGCGAGGCGATGCGGTCGCGGGTGCTACGCGCGGCGGAGCATCTCGAGTATCGCCCCAATCTGCTTGCCCAAGGACTGCGGCGCGGCCAGACCAGAACTGTCGGCTTCATCGTCCGCGACATCTCGATTCCGACCTTCGCCGGAATCGTGAAAGGCGCCGAGGAAGAGTTCGAGAGCCTAGGGTACTCGATCCTCGTTACCAACTCCTTGCAGAGCTCGGCGCTCGAGGCGAAGCACGTCGAAGTCCTGAGTCAACGTCAAGTTGACGGACTCATTCTCTCCTTGCAGTCAGAGTCGTGTCCTGAGACGATCCGAGCGCTCGAGCGCGTTCAGGTCCCGATCGTCCTCCTCGACCGTGAGCTGGATTCCATCGACTGCGACTCGGTCTGCTTCGACCATGCGACTGGCGTCCGCGGCGCAATCGAAGCGCTGATTGAGCTCGGACATCGGAGGATCGGCTTCATCGGTGGCTCTGCGGACCGTAGAGCGTCGCGCGACCGGCTGGACGGTTATCGCAGTGCACTCGAGAGCGCGGGCATCCCAATGAACGACAGCTGGGTGCTGCAGCTGGGAGTGACCGCGCACGACGAGATTCACGGAGCGGTGCTGGAACTTCTGCGCCAAAAGTTGCGGCCTACGGCGATCCTCGCCAGTGATGGAAACCTAGGCGTCGCGCTTCTCACCGGGGTACGAGAATACGGCATCGCGTTGGGGACCGACATCGCAGTAGTGATCTGCGACGACCACGAACTGCTCCACTTGATGGAGCCTCCGATCAGCGTCGTGTCTCGTGAAGTAGAGCTGATGGGACGCTGCGCCGCTCGACTCCTAATGCGGCGATTGGATGGCAGCGCCTCCCCGCCCGTGCGGGAGATCCTTCCTACGACCTTCATCCGCCGGAGCTTGTCGGGTCCCGTGCAATCCGTGCGGGCGATGGCTTGACGCAGAGGAACAAAGCATGGACTTCCTCGTCCACATCGATGTCGGACTCTCCCCAGACTTCGCGCAGTCCCGGAGGGAGGATCTGATCCGCGCGGAAAGCGCCCGGGCCAAGGAGCTCGTGGAGCAGGGGGTGATCTGTCGCCTTTGGCGTATTCCCGGACGGTGGGCGAACGTCGGCATCTGGAGCGCTGACGATGGAACGGCTCTTCACGAAGCGCTCTCATCGTTGCCGCTCTACCCGTGGCTCGATGTCAGGGTCACGCCGCTCGCACACCATCCGAGCGATCCGGGACCAGCGGCAAGTATGTGAGCGCAGACATGCAAGCAGCAGAGGGCGGCTACGCGGGTCGTATGGTTGGTAGCGGGGCCACGCGTCCAACGATCGGATCGCCGGGAGCCTGAAGGGTCTAACAACTCAATCGGCGCAGTCAGAGTCATTCGAGACGCCCGAGATGAGTCGATGAGAACCGGGCAGATCGCAACGCGGATGCCGCTCGAAAACATGTCCCCCGGGCGATCGAGCCGAAGACGTTCACGTAGAGGAGATGGTGCGAAGCGGCGAGGCGCCGCACCTCTTCGCGGTGACGGTCCGGCACTACCGAGGGGAGCGGACGCGTCGCATGGAGGAGACGGTGCTTGGTCTGCGGTTCGGGGGTGAGCTTGCCGGACTCGTAGGAAGAGATCCGGGCTTGGCTCGTTCGAGTTCGCCGCGCGAGTAGGCGCTGGGTCAGCCCGGCCGAGACCCGTGCAGTTCGCTGCGTCGCCCCGACCTTCATGGCCACGTGGCGCATTACGTGATGTCACATCGGCCCTTTGTAGGAGAAACACCCCTCACGCGCGCCGCCAACCACCTGCGGTTACGCGAAGGGGCCGACAGAGTCGCGTCTTCACACCGCTCGGCAGCGCTCCGTGTGCACGGCTCGGCACGCCGAGCATCACCCGATCCTCGCGCGTGAAAGCCCGCCTGGCACCACGACGCGCACAGGCAGGCTCACTCGACCTGGCTCAGCTGAGGCGGTCGGAGCAGGGCCAGTACGTAGTCGCCGTAGAGCTGCCCAACTGTCTCGGTGACCAGGCCGATACGCTCGGCAACCTGGCCCCAGGAGGAGCGGTGACGGGCTTGACCGGGTCCCCGTGAGCTGAGCCACCCGTTGTGCGAGTCCGAGCCCCATCATGTGGGGATGGAGGACAGCACGACATGAAGCGACGCCGGCACACGCCCGAGCAGATCATCAGAAAGCTCCAAGAAGGCGACAAGCTC
>DAHWPS010000125.1:0-19310 GCA_027342785.1 Acidimicrobiaceae bacterium | reverse complement strand
CCCCACATGCCCGTCGGCCACCCTCGCCCCGGCCAAGACAGAGACCTGCACCGCCACCTACAAGGTCACCCAGGTCGACCTCGACAACGGCTACGTCGAAGACACCGCCAAGGTGACGGCCAAGACCCCGGCCACAAAGACAGTCAGTGGGACGACGAGCCCATTGAGGACGGCAGTTGTCCGTAAACCGGCAATTGCCCTTGCGATCTCAGTGGATCCCTCGAGCTTTTCACGGGTCGGTACAGTGCTGACCTACTCGTTCGTGGTGACCAACACCGGCAACGTGGATTTGGAGCCGGTAGTTGTTTCGGATCCTATGCCCGGACTGTCAGCCATTACCTGTCCGGCGACGAGCCTGGCTCCCGGCATGAGTGAGACGTGTACGGCCACCTATCACGTGACGGCGCAAGATCTTGCGACCGGCTCAATTCAAACGACGGCAACGGCAACGGGCACATCTGCCGTCGCTGCAGCGGTGCAAGCTACGGCTTCGACGACTTTACAAGGAAAGACCGCTGCGGCGATCTCTTTGACGAAATCGGCAAACGTTGAAAGCGCGGCTGTGGCAGGTCAGACGATTCTTTATGACTTCGTGGTGACCAATACTGGCAACGTCACACTGCATACAGTGAAGGTCACCGACACCCAGTCGGTGACCGGAGAGACGCTCGCCACTGGCCCCACGTGCCCGTCTGCTACCCTGGCTGCAGGGGCGAAGGAGACCTGCACCGGTACGTTTGTCGTCACCGCTGCGAATATGACGGCTGGGCAGATCACCGATACGGCAACGGCGTCAGCGATCTCTGCGAATGGAACAGTCGCCACCTCGCCCCCTTCGTCGGCGACGGTGCTCACCGGACATCCCACGAGCATCATCACGGGAGGGAATAGTCGGCATGGCGGTGATGGACCGCTTGAGCTCGGTGGCCTTGTCGTCTTCGTGCTGGGCGTAGCAGCCTTGCTTGTGGCAGTAATCCGACGGCGGTCAGACTTGCACATGGAATAGGCGGGTGGGAGGCAGTAGGGTGAGGGTACGTTCGTCCAGGGAGGGCAGGCTCTCCCGCCAGGGCTGGCGCCCCCTGCTCGTTGCGGCGCTGTTGCTGTGTGCCTGTGGTGCAGTGCTGCTGGGGATGGGCCTTGTCTCCAGTTCCACACCCGGCCCGGCTCCGTTGCCGAAGCATCCGTTCGCCGATTCGCCGCATGCTTCAGCGCCGGCATCTTCGACGGTCGCTCCGGCAGGCTCATCCGTGCCAAAGGCTCCAGTGGAAGACGCGCTGGAGCCAGATGAGCTTTCGATACCTTCGCTCGGCGTTCTTGCGCCGGTGTATCCGGAATCTATATCGACATACTCATTGGAGATTCCAGGCAACGTGAAGGACGTGGGAATGTGGACTGGTGGCGGCAGAATCTATGGAAGCAATGGCACTGTGCTTCTGGCAGGTCATATAAACTGGTATAACCAAGGAAATGGGGCTCTATATGACTTGTCGAATATCCAGCCCGGGGCGGTGATATATTTGAGTGGTTCGTCTGGGAGCCCGACCGCTTGGAAAGCCGTTTCGTTGGAGGCATATCCGAAGGCGCAACTTCCGCAGGGCATTTTCGCGCCCACTGGTCCACGGAGGCTGGCGATCGTCACTTGCGGAGGGGCTTTTGATCCGGCCACGGGTCACTACGCCGACAACGTGGTAGTCATTGCCGCACCGATCGCTCCAGCGTCAACGTAGAGCCGGGCTATGCGTCGTCCCCGCGTTGCTGGCATCTACGATGATCTGGTGCGTGATGTCGTAGATCCGGTCGCAGTCCGCTATGCCGACGAGCACTCCACTGCACCGCCTGCCTACCTGAGCGCTGTCGAGGAGACGACGCGACGAGACTTTCCGGCGTGGGGAATGATGGTGGGTCGCCAAGAGGGTCGGTTCTTGGGGCTCCTTGTGTTTGCGACGAATGCTCGAAGCGTCCTAGAGATCGGCACTTTCACCGGGTACTCGGCGATCGCGATGGCTTCCGGGCTGTCCTCCGGCGGCAAGATCCAGACCTGCGAGGTGGACCCGCACCATGCCGCCACGGCTCGCCGAAATATCGAGGCCAGTCCCTATGCAGATCGAATCGAGATCCTCGAGGGACCAGCCCTCGAGTCGATCGCCCGATTGTCGGGCCCTTTCGACTTGGTGTTCATCGATGCCGACAAAGCTGGATATGACGCTTATTTTGAAGCGGTGTTACCAAAACTCGCCAGCCGCGGTCTTATCCTTGCGGACAACACGTTGTACCACGGGGAAGTGCTTGAAGACGTAGCATCCGACCCTAATGCCGCTGCGCTCAAGCGGTTCAACGACAAACTGGTTGCCGACCCGCGGGTCGTCTGTGCCCTCACGACTATTCGTGACGGGGTTACCCTCATTCGCCGAGCCGACGCAGGCCTCGGTGAAGAGCCTGTCATTCTGGGCTGAGTGGTCAGCGAGTTGGCATGATCGACTATCACCTCCACCTCTGGCCTCATTCGCAGCGTGACGTCGAGCTGGCTGTGGACCAAGTGGCGGCCTACTGCGAGCGAGCAGCGGCAGCTGGAGTTGTGGAGATTGCTATCACCGAGCATCTGTTCCGGTTTACCCAAGCCGTTCCGGTTGTAGGAGCCTTCTGGGATGACGACGAGATCTCACCCAGCTTGAAGAAATCAATGGCCGCGTATTGGGATTTTCATGCTCGGGCAGACTTGGACGTATATGTGGAGACGGTTCTGGCGGCAAAGAAGGCGGGGCTGCCAGTGGTGATGGGACTGGAGGTGGACCACTATCCCGGTCGCATGGAGCAGGTCGCTGCGCTTCTGAGTGGCTACCCCTTCGACGTGCTCCTCGGGTCGATCCACTGGTTGGGGGCATGGCGCTTCGACGACCTCGACGATCCGCTCTCGATGGCTGAGTGGTCAGTGCGCGATGTTGACGCCACGTGGGAGTCGTACACTCGAGCGATCGAAGAGTTGGCTGCCAGCGGTACGTGTGACGTGCTTGCTCACCCCGACCTGGTCAAGGTTGTGGGGCGGTACCCTGGGAGCCCGGCCGAGTGGTGGGATCGCATTGCCGAAGCCGCGGCTGCGTCGAACATGGCGGCCGAATTGTCGTCGGCAGGTTGGCGAAAGCCAGTTGCCGAGCAGTACCCGGCATTGCCGCTTCTCGTGCGTCTCGCTGCCCGTGGGGTTCCTCTGACGACTGCTTCGGACGCACATCGCCACGAGCACGTGGCGGATCGAACCGAGGATCTGCGGGCAATCCTCGACCAGCTCGGAGTTGATCACCTCCAGGGGTATCGCCGGCGACAGCCCCATTGGGTGCCGCTCGCTTCGCCGGGTCTCGCTGGTTCTGCACCCTCCCACATCGTGCCTGCAAGTGAGGAGTAGCTTCAGCGATGCCGACCCCAGCGGAGCTGGCTGTTGAGTACACCGAGCTCAGGCCTGACGAGCTCGAGCACCTCCAGCGTCTCTTGGGATCGTGGTCAGTTCTGGCTGACCTGTCCTTTTCCGATCTCCTTCTCGTCGTAGGCGTCACGAAGCCTCAAGGAGATATCGGAGGTGAAGATCCCGAACTGGTCGTCCTCGGGCAGATCCGGCCGAGCAATCGCCCAACGCTTGTAGAGCAGGACTTGGTGGGTCAGACGGTGCGCGAAACGGCTTGGAGCTTGAGCGCAACGGCGCTGCGAGAAGGGCGAGTAGTCCGAGGGGCTGTGCACCATCCGATCATCGGCGATTCGGTCCCGGTGGAGAACATTCCCGTGCGCTACGGCACGGAGGTCATCGCAGTGCTTCTGCGTGTGACGCAGGCTTCCCTGAATGCACCGACGAGTATGTACGAGCGGACCTACCTTGACGTGTTCGAGCGCCTCGCGCGGATGGTGGCGGAGTCTGCCTTCCCGTTTCCGGAGGAAGATGTCGGCACGGAAGAGTCGCCCAGGGTTGGCGACGGTTTCGTCCTGGTTGATGCGGAAGGAAGGGTGGAGTTCGCGTCTCCGAATGCCATGAACGCATTTCACCGCATGGGGGTGTACTCGTCTCCAGAAGGTCGCCGCTTCACCGAGCTCGGAGTCGAAGAGTCGGCCGTCGAATGGGCTCTCGCGACGGGTCGGCCAGTTGTGGAGGAAGTCGAGCGTCGGCCCGACGTAATTGTCCTGGTCCACTGCATTCCGCTCTTGTCCCACGGCGCAGTGACAGGCGCCATGATCCTGCTTCGCGACGTCACCGACGTTCGCCGATTGGACCGCCTCCTGCTATCGAAAGATGCTGCAATCCGTGAGGTCCATCATCGAGTGAAGAACAACCTCCAGACCATCTCTTCTCTCCTGAGCCTTCAGGCCCGCCGGGTGGCCATGGGTGCCGGACGCGAAGCTCTTCGAGAGGCCGAACGCCGGGTTCGCTCGATCGCGTTGGTGCACGAGATCCTCTCGCGTGATCCAGGTGAACAGGTGCCGTTCGACACCATTGTCACATCACTGGTGCAGATGGCGAGCGATTCGGTGGTGTCGTCGCGCGGCGTGGAGATCTCGGTCAGCGGCGATCTCGGCCATGTGGCCGCTGACGTAGCCACTCCTCTGGCGGTCATTCTCGCAGAAGTTCTCCAGAACGCCGTCGAGCACGCGTTCGCCCCGACCGAACCAGCCCTGGATGGCGAAATCCCATCTGGTGGAGGCACTGGGGAGCCGGTGGGGCACGTATGGGTGCTCCTGGAGGATCGAGGGAACGAGCTCGCCTTGTCCGTCCGCGATGATGGCTGTGGACTGCCACCAGCCTTCGATATCGAAGAGACGGACAGCCTCGGCCTGTCCATCGTGCGAGACCTGGTCATGACTCAGCTTGGAGGGACTATCGCCCTCCAGAGGGTGCCAGAAGTTGAAGGGCAAGGGACCCTGGTGACCATCGCGGTCCCCTCGGCACCCAGTTGAGCAATCGTCCCTTTGGAATCGCCGGTAGCCGGGTTCTCTTGTGTCCTACAGGCAGGGTCGGGGGGCGGTCTGATGACGGCACCCGCTTGCCTTGGCCGCGTGTGGCCGCGTGGGGCAGTACGCCGACGGCAGGGCAGCGATCAGTACCTCGAAGGCGCCTCAGCCCGCCCTCCGCCGGGCGGCCAACCAGGCCTTGCGCAGCTTGCGGCGCTCTTCTTCCGAGGTTCCGCCCCACACCCCGGACTCCTGGTTCGTGGCCAATGCGAAGTCCAGGCACGGCTCTTGGGCCTCACAGGTGCGGCAGACACCCTTCGCAGCCTCGATCTGCTCGACTGCCGGCCCGGTGGTCCCGATGGGAAAGAAGAGATCGGGCTCGGTGTCTCGACACGCGGCCAATCGCCGCCAGTCGTCGGCATCCCAGTCCACCGTTCGGTTCCACATCAACGCCATCGCCGGTCCTCCGCCTGCAGGATTGTGAACCTTTTCACATGATCGGCCCACACGGGGTGGCCGTCGGAGAAAAGGGGGTTTGACGTGGACATTATAGTGCATTGTTCGCGTCTGGCAAGGGGTCGTCGAGCGATTTCTTGCCGAGCCCTTTTCCGGGCCTCCACGAGCCAACACCCTGCCGATCGTTGCAAGGAGTGCACTTGACCTGGGTGTTCTCACATCGGGGGCGTACGGAGTCCCAACCGGACATCATCGACAACACCCTTCAGGCGTTTGCCGCAGCCCGGGACATCGGCTGCCATGGTGTCGAATTGGACGTCCAGCGGACGATCGACGGTGCGCTCGTCGTCCATCACGACCCCGATGTTCCTGGCGCGGGGTTCATCCACCAACTGGATCGAGCCGCGCTGCCGTCGTACCTCCCGCTCCTAGCGGAGGCGCTCGCCATGTGCGCCGGCATGACTGTGAACGTGGAGATCAAGGCAGTGTCCGACGCCAGCCCCGGGTGGCTGGGGACGCCTGGAACGGCGTCCGAGTTCAACCGAGGCACGGCAGTGTCCACGGCGGGCATCCTCGCCGCCCTCGGATGGGCGGATCGGGCAATCGTCTCTTCGTTCGATCCGCTGATCCTCGAAGCGGTCCGGTCGACCGAACCGCGGCTTGCGGTGGGCCTGCTGCTCCCATGGAACCGAGATGCGGCAGAAGGGCTGCGCACCGCGTCTCGCTGGGGCTGGGATTCGGTGCACCCGTTCGTGACCCAGGTGAGCCCCGCATTCCTCTCCGACGCCCACGGGGCCGGTCTCCAAGTCCATGTGTGGACGGTGAACGCCCGGTCCGACCTCGAAGAAATGGTCGAGATGGGGGTCGACGCGATCATCACCGACCGGCCGGCTGAAGCGCTTCGAGTCACTCGGCACGGTCCGGCCGCATCCGGGAATTAACTGAAGCAGCTTTCCGGACGGAGTGGCGCGACCTCCCAGTTGTCGTCCAGAATGACCGACCATGAACGTCGTCGTCTGTGTCAAGCAGATTCCGGACCCGGCCGCCCCGTCGGCCATGGATCCCAGCACTCACACTTTGGTCCGGTCGGGGAAGCTCATTCTCGACGACTCGGACTCCTATGGCGTCGAGATGGCGCTCCAGCTTGCCGGAAAGGTTGAAGGCAGCCAGGTGACCCTGGTCTCGATGGCCCCGGGTGGCGAAGTGTCTGGGCTGCGGACGGCGTTGGCGATGGGTGCAGACAAGGCGATCCTCGTGAGCGACGAGGCCTTGGCCGGATCGGATGCCCTCGGAACCGCCAAAGTACTGGCGGCAGCGATCCGCCGGGCCGAGCCGGACCTTGTCGTGGCGGCCACCGAGTCCACCGATGGGTACACGGGTACGCTCCCGGTCCAAGTGGCCCAGCTCCTCGGGATGCCGTCGGTGACGTTCGCCAAGAGCGTGGACGTGACCGGCGACAAAGTGTTGGTCGAGCGTCAGACCGAAGCCGGCTACGACGAGGTGGAATGCCCGTTGCCGGCGCTGGTCACCGTGACCGCTGGCGTTGTCGAGCCTCGCTACCCGTCATTCAAAGGGATCATGGCGGCCAAGTCCAAGCCGGTAGACACGTTGACCATCGGCGATCTCGGCATCGATGCGGCGCAAGTCGGCGCAGCAGGGGCTCGTCAGGAGATCGTCGAAGTTGCCGAAGCGGAAGTTCGCTCGGCAGGCGAGAAGGTGGTGGACGAAGGCGACGGGGCTCAGCGCATCGTCTCCTTCCTCGAAGAGGTCAAGGTGATCTGAGATGAGCATTGCGAAGATATGGGTGTTGGCCGAGGCCGGGGACTCGGGGCCGCTGCCCCTCGCACTCGAGCTCCTCACCAAGGCCCGGGGCCTGGCACCAACGGTGGAGGCGGTGGCCTGGGGGCCGAACGTCGCCGAGCACGCCGGAGTGCTCGGGCAGTACGGCGCCGCAACTGTCTATGACGTGGGAGATCTCCGAGGAGCTCTTCCAGGGCCGCCGGTGGCCGCCGCCGTGGCCGCACTTGTCGCCGGGGGTAATACCCCAGATGCCATCTTCGTCCCGGCAACTTACGACGGACGTGACGTGGCCGGTCGACTGTCGGCCATGATGGATCGCCCCGTCCTTACCAACGTGACCGGGATCAACGAGAACGGGGACCTCCGCACCGAGCACCAGGTCTTTGGTGGATCGCACGTCGTCACGGCGCGGTTCACCGGCGAGGGACCTGGCATCTTCGTCATCCGCGCCAAGTCGTTCTCGGCCGAGCCGGGTGACGGTGGATCGGCGCAAGTCGTGGCCGCCCCACCCCCTGAAGTGGGTGCTCCCGGGGCGGCGCGGATCCTCGAGCGTCATGCGGAAGAACGGTCGGGACCCAAGCTCGATGAAGCTTCGGTCGTCGTCTCGGGTGGCCGGGGACTCGGTGCAGCGGAGCACTACGCGCTGATCGAAGAGCTCGCGTCGTTGCTCCACGGGGCAGCTGGCGCGAGCCGGGCCATCGTCGATGCCGGTTGGGTTCCCTACTCTCATCAGGTCGGCCAGACCGGCAAGACGGTCAAGCCCACCGTGTACCTGGCGTGTGGCATCTCGGGCGCGACCCAGCACTTGGTCGGAATGAAAGGTTCCAAGAACATCGTCGCAGTCAACAAGGATCCCGATGCCCCGATCTTCACCGTGGCCGATCTGGGGATCGTCGGTGACGTTCACAAAGTGCTACCAGCGCTGATCGAGGAGCTCAAAGCTCGCGGGTAGCTCTTTCTGTCCTGCCCTATCACCGAGCCCGCCTCAGGCTCAGTGCCCGTTCGGAGGAAGAGGGGCGTCAAGCGCCTGGACGATGAGCGACGCGTAGTACTGCGCGCCGGCCGGGTTCAAGTGGATCCCGTCTGTGTAGAAGTACTGGGGATCGTTGGCGCTGTCGGCGTACCAGTTCATTAGCGTCGTGTTCGGGTAGTGCGCCGCCACTGTGGCGATGGTGGCATTCACCTGTGTCTGCCAAGGGCGCGGCACTTTCGTATTGATGAGGACGATCTTCTTCATGGGACCAAGAGAATTGAGCAAGTTCTCGAGCTGTGTGACCGAGTAGGGACCATTGGTTCCCAGCTCGAGGATGAGCCGATCACCGATGTCCCCGTTGGCCTTGAGCTCGGGGACTGTGTTCTGGACCTGGTAGAGCTGCTGTCCGATCTTGGCGTCGATGACGATGCCTGGAAGCAGCGCTTTCAAGTCTGTCGCCGCGTCGACCATGATGGAATCTCCGATCGCCGTCACGCCTTGGCCAGCCGGTGGGGGAGGCAAGGTGGTGGCCTGGTTGCTCCCCGGCGGCGTTGGCATAGTGGAGGCAGGTGACGTGACGTGGTGTCGTTTCGGCGGCAACACTGTGTGGTCCTTGGTGGACGCGGCCAGTGCCGGTACTGCGACAAGCCCGGCCAGGCCGATGCAGCAGACGGCGAGGTTTGCCAGGACGACGCTCGAGACCACCCATCCCGCTGGCCGGAGACGTGGCAAGGACCACCGTCGCTCTCGGAGCGCCCGCCAGTGGCGGCCAAGGGAGCCATGGCGCACCGGCTGCTCCACGTACTTCCACGAGAGGGCAGCCAAGAGAATGCTCGCGCCCACTTGGAGAAAGTCACGTCCAAGGCTCGGCACGGCGTTGAGCGGCGTCGTCAGCACGATGACGGGGTAGTGCCAGAGGTAGATGCCATAGGAACGCTCGCCTATCCAGCGCAGAGGCTTCCACCCGAGGACGGAGCCCCACCGGGTCCCGGGGTGGACCGTGACGGCGATTGCCACCACGCTCAGCGCCGAGAAGAGCACGAGGCCACCTTGGTAGAGAAAGCCGCTGTACTCACCGGTCCGCCAGAACATGACGAAGATCCCCAAAAGGGCCAGTGCGCCCATTGCTTCGAGAACCCGGCGGGCATTCTTCGTCACGGAGCCATACGTACGGTTGCGTGGGAGGGCGAGTGCCAATGCGGCGCCGAAGAGGAGTGCGAAGGCTCGGGTGTCAGTCCCGTCGTAGATGCGCGTCGGATTACCGTCGGGCGTGAACAGCAACGCCATCTCCAAAGCCGACGCCGCGGCCATTGCGAGGGTGAGGCCGATCAAGATCCGCCGGTTTCGGACCCATCGCAGTCCGGCGAACACCACGAATGGCCACACCAGGTAGAACTGCTCTTCGATCGCTAGGGACCACAAGTGCCCAAGGGGTGACGGCGGTCCAAACTTGGCAAAGTACGAGACGTGCTGGAAGATGAACCACCAATTGCTGTAGTAGAAGATGGCCGGCAGCAAGTCGGACCGCATCGCCGGAAGCTGGGACCTGTGGAACAGGGTGACCCATCCGAGCGTGACGAACAGCATGACAAAGAGGGCGGGAAGGAGCCGACGGGCTCGCCGCAGCCAGAATTGAGGGAGACGGATGCTGCCGTTGCGGTGGTGCTCTGCGACCAGCAGGTCGGTGATGAGGTAGCCCGATAGGACGAAGAAAAGCCCTACGCCGAGAAGGCCTCCTTGGGCCCAGGAGAAGTTCAAGTGGTACGCGATGACTGCAAGGACGGCGATAGCCCGCAGGCCGTCGAGCCCCGGCAAATAGGGGCTGGTGCCTTCGACCGGCTCAGGCACGGGGGACCCGACTACGGCTGTTGGTCTCCGGTTGACGGGACATCGGAGACGGGCGACGTCGGGGCGCCAAACAGCTCATTTCCTAGGACTCCGGATCGTGGTCGAACGGCAGGTGCAGACACGCTCATTGTGACACGCACCGCACTGGTGAGCGGAGCGCTCCGCGACCACCCTCCAAGACCACCCGCCGGACCGGTCACGGGAGATGGTGCGAGTCAGACCAGCGGCCAAGGGTAGGGGGGCCAGTCTCCCTCGGCGTCCGGCGAGGGCAAGTGACCGGTTCCGACCAGTGCAGCGACCCGGTCGTGGAGAGCAGCTCGCTCCTCCCGGTCCAAGAGCCCGTGGAAGGCGTCGGCGAGAGCA
The DNA here is from genome assembly GCA_027342785.1 of Acidimicrobiaceae bacterium. Taxonomy (GTDB): domain Bacteria; phylum Actinomycetota; class Acidimicrobiia; order Acidimicrobiales; family RAAP-2; genus JAJYWF01. Next base: position 8,944 of record DAHWPS010000125.1, on the reverse strand, counting down.
CGACCATCATTGGCAATGAGCAGACGAAGATCGTCTCGAATCCGAGGGAGGAGGGGCTCGCCGGCGAAGTCCCAGACGACCGTTCGAAGCTTGGGCAGGGAATGGAAGCACAGCCCATGGTCAATGGCCCAGATGCGCCCGTCGGCCAGCAGCACGTGGCCGCTCTTGCGGTCGGCGTTGTTCGCGATCACGTCGAAAGCAGCAATCCGGCGAAGGGCATCGTGCCACTGGGGATCGTCGACGAGGGTGAAATAGTGCGAGGTGCCATCTGTGGGTACGAAACGTTGCAGTGAGCCAGCGCCGAACGGTCCGTCGGCCCGCTCGACGGTTTCGGGTACGAGGTCCCAGCCCAGGAGCTCGGAAAGGCGGTAGGCAGCGACCTCTCGGCGGTGCAGGCCGCGGGGAAAGTCCCAGAGAGGGCGTTCCCCGCGGGCGGGTTTGTAGACAGCGAGGAGCTCACGCCCACGGAAACTGCAGGTGACGAGCAGCGTGGCATTGGAGCTGCCGGCGATGCGACCGTGGACGTCGATGTCCCCACTCTCGAGGACCGAGCGCACGTCCGATGGAGCAATCCGGGAGGGATCAGCCGCCCCAGAAATTGGGTCCTCGGCGCCAGTCACGCCGCAGACCTGGTCAACTCACAGGAGGACGGTGGCCGTTCGTGCGCGGGCAGTCGTGGCCAGAGGGATCGAGAGGCAGTCCACACAAAGGACACGGAGGCCGGCCGGCCTCCACGAGCCGGGTCGCCCGGATGGCGAAGGCGGCGGCCTGCTCGCGCGACATTGCAACCCGAGCCATCGACCCGTCGTCCTCGCTTCCCCCGTCATCTCGGTCCTCCTCGTCCTCACCCCGCTCCTGGATCACGACGACAAGCCGGTCCTCGGCATCGTCATACGAGACCCCGATCGTGCCGACCACCCATGCCGGGATGGACGACGTGTCGAACTCGAGATCGTCAGGCAGGTGGCCGGGGCGTCCGAGCTGGCGGACGATCCGAGCGAGGTAGCTGGCAAGGATGGCGACCTGCTGCTTCTCGACCTTCACAGTGAGCTGTGACGGACCCTGGGTGATGTGGAGGAGGAACGTCCGATCACCGACCGGACCCTCAGTGCCGACGGTGAACTGATCGGGATGGTCAAAATCGGTCCGATTGCTCATGACACCACGGCACCTTTCGGGGGGCTCTCGGCGTTCACGCACAGCACCAACGGACCATCGTCGGCGTAGAGGATCGCCGACACCGAGCACGGCGAGATCACGAACCGCTGGAAGAGATCCAGGGGGGTCCCCGACGCGCTCGCGACCACCGCTTTGATGGGGTCGGCGTGGGACACGGCGACGATGGTCTGTCCTCGGTGGGACCCCGCCAACCGCACGACCGCATCCTGGGCGCGGCAGGCCATCTCAGGGAATGACTCGCCAGCAGGGAAGCGAAATCCACCGGGCCACGCGTGCACATTTCGCCAATGAGCAGTCCGCGCCACGGTGCGCAGGCGAGCTCCGGTCCAGTCTCCGACGTCGCATTCCACCAGCTCGCGCACCACCCGGACTCGAACACCGAGCGCTCGCGCGATTGGAGCTGCCGTCTGTCTCGTGCGCTCCATAGGGGACGCGTAGACGGCAACAGGCGGGTGCTCCATCGCGGCAATAGCTTCGGCTACCGCGCTTGCCTGTGCCCGCCCTTCCTCAGCGAGGTCGAGGCCGGGCGCACGTCCGGGGAGGAGTTTGCCCGTGGTCGGGGTCACACCGTGCCGCACCAAGAGCACGAGGGTCGGCTTGGGTCCAGGGGCGGTCCTGTTTGAGGTGGGCACGGATGACCATCGTAGGCTGTGGGCGATGGCCCCTCAGCCTCGTCGGATTGCGCTCGCAGGAGATCGCACCGGGCTCGCCGATCTCCGCTCCGAGATCATTTCCTGCCGGCGCTGCCCTCGGCTGGTCCACTGGCGAGAGCACGTTGCCGCAAATCCTCGAGCGTCCTTCCGCGAAGAGAGCTACTGGGGCCGACCCGTTCCCGGCTTCGGCGATCCGGACGCCGCGGTGGTCATCGTCGGCCTCGCGCCGGCGGCACACGGGGCGAACCGCACCGGACGGATGTTCACCGGCGATCGCTCGGGAGACTGGCTGATGGCCGCCCTGTTCCGGGCCGGGTATGCCTCCTCGGACAGGAGCGTGGCAGTCGGCGACGGGCTGACCCTTGGTGGTGCGTGGATCACTGCCGCCGTGCGTTGCGCACCGCCGCAGAACGTGCCGACGCCCGCCGAGAGCAAGACCTGTCTCGAGTACCTGCGACGCGAGATCGGGTGCCTTCGTCGAGCAGAGGTCATCGTCGTGTTGGGCCAGGTAGCCTGCGCGGCGGTGGCCAGCCTCTATGACCTTCGCCCGCGGCCCCACTTCGGCCACCTGGCCGAGCATCGTCTGCCGGATGGGCGGACGATGGTGTGCTCGTACCACCCGAGCCAACAGAACACCTTCACGGGCCGGCTCACCGAGCCGATGCTCGACGCGGTGTTCGCCCGAGCAAGAGTGCTCGCAGGTCGTGCGGTCTGACCCATCGTCAGGCTGACCCATCGTCAGGCTGACCCGCCGTCAGGCCGGTGAGGGGAGCCGCCCGGGCATCGGGACGGCGCTCGCCGGCCAGCGCCGGCGGCTGACCCGGCTCAGCTTGTGCAAGAGCGTGACGGCACCGGGGTCGTCGTCGATCGGGCGTACTTCGACCGCGCCTTCGGCCACCATCGCGTCAAACAGCTCTCGTCCTCGCTGGGTCCGCACGATCGTGAGCGTCCAGTCGTTGAACGCCCCGATCCCACCCGTCGCGATGTCGGCGTGCTCAGCGGCGAAGTCCGGGCACGACAAGCAGCCCTCACGGGTGAACTCATGGGCTTCTTTGAGCGGCACCTCGTGGTACTCCCCGTCACGAGTCCAGATCTGGAAGACGCCCTTGATGTTCATCTTGGCAATGTCTTGTCGAGCCAAACCATACCGGGCCTCGAACAGGTCGGCGAAGATCGCGTCGTCGAAAGTCTTTGAGCACAACAGGCCGATCGACAGGGTGAAACGCCGGGCCACCTTGCCGGCCTTGCGGGCCGCCATGACGGGTGGGGCAGATGCCTGACAGCCCATGCCGACTAGCGCGATTCGTTCGGCGCCTGCTCCGGTCGCCTCGGCATACGCCATCGGGTTGGCCGAGTACGTGTAGCGGGACCCGGCCGTGGCCAGCACTCCTGAGCGGTCCCGGACCACCGCCGGCACTGCTTTCCACGTGGTCCCGTCACCTTCGAGTGCCGACACCAGCGCCGCGTCGATGACATCGTGCTCGAGGGCCCAGATGAGCAGTGCTGAGACGAACCCTCCGTCCTGTCCGGCTTGGTGCACCTCAGGGTCGGTGGCGCGGGCGAGCACGGTCGTGAGGGCAATTCCCGACACCTCGTCCGCCGCACGTTCCCGGCCGAAAAGATGCTGGTCGATCTCGGGTTCCCACGTCCGAAAGCGCGGGCAGGCCCTCGTGCAGAGCGTGCAACCTTTCGTCCCGTGCGTGCAGTCCTCGGCGCCACCGTCACCCGGTACGTGGAACGGCCTGTAGCGACCGCCGGTGTCGTCGTACTCCAAGACGTCGTACGGGCACACCACCACGCAGGCCGAGCAGCCGGTGCAAAGGCCCGACGTCACGACCTCCTGGTACAAGTGGGCCCAATGAAGCTTTTCAGGTGGCACGAGAACACCCTATCGAGTCGGCACGCAATCGGACATGCTCACCCAGCCCGGAGGCTTCAACCAGCCTGGAGGGCCTCCAGCTCTTCGAGGACCCGGGCGGCGTGCCCGTCTGCCCGCACGTTGTACCAAGCTCGTGCGATGACCCCTCGGGCGTCGACCAGGAACGTGGAGCGGATGGTGCCGACCGTCTTCTTTCCGTACATGGTCTTCTCTCCCCATGCGCCGTACCGCGACATCACCTCGTGTTCCGGGTCGGACAGGAGCGGGAAACCAAGCTTGTACTTGGATCGGAAGGCCGTGTGCTTGGTCGCGCCGTCCGGCGAGATACCCACCACATTGGCGCCGGCCTTGCCGAACGCCTTGAGGTTGTCGTTGAACTGGCAGGCCTCCTTGGTGCAGCCAGGAGTGTCGTCGGCTGGGTAGAAGTAGACCACCACCGGCGACCCGGCGAAGTCCTTCAGGGAGATCGGCTTCCCATCCTGGTCGGGCAACGTGAACGCCGGCGCCTTGTCACCGGCTTCGAGCTTGGCCATTGGGGTTATCCTCCTTCGGTTCGATCGCGGTGATCGGGTCGATCGAGTGTGCCGTATTGGTTGTCGTCGTTGGTCTGGAAACGCTCTGCTGCACAATGCTCGCGGATGCGGCACGGGCCACCATGACACCCGTGTCCAGCGCGATGCGGCTCTCGTCAGGCGCCCCACTCTATGGGCCAACGAGGGGCGGGACCGGAAGACCCGCAGACCCGCAGACCCGCAGACCGGGGCTGACCGAGTTCGCAGCCTCCACCTGGTACGATGGCTTGGGGCGAGCGGCGAGGGTCGGCGCCCGGGTCCACTCCTCCTTCTCCTCTCAGGTCGGCACCGGGCCCAGCCGAATCCATGAGATGAAAGTGCAGGACATGACCGCAGAAACCCTTCTCACCAGCCACGATCCCGATGGCGGCGATCCCGGCAAGGGCGCTCCCGACACGGACGATCCAGCCGGAAAAGATCCCACCAGAGACGGTCCCAGCGCGAGGGACACGTACGAGACCGTCCGGACCTTCGAGTCGCTCGGCGTCGACGAGAGCCTGACCAAGATCCTCGCGGACCAGGGCATCACGACTGCCTTCCCGATCCAGGCGCTCACCATCGCCGACGCACTCGCCGGTCGTGACGTCTGCGGGAAGGCGAAGACCGGTTCGGGCAAGACGCTCGCTTTCGGCCTCCCGCTTCTCCAGCGCCTGACCGCCCCCTCACTTGACACCCAGCATCCCCACGTCCCCTCACTTGACACCCAGCATCCCCACGTCCCCTCACCCGGTGCCCCGCATGCCGACCCCGCGCAACGAGCCACCCGGAGGCCCCCCTCCGCAAAAGCCGCCTCCACTCGTCCCGCCCGCCCCCGGGCACTCGTCCTGCTACCGACCCGTGAGCTGGCCGTCCAGGTCCACGAAGTCCTGGCGCCGCTGTCGCAAGGGGTGGGCCTGCGGGCCGCTGCCGTCTACGGCGGCGCCGACATCGAGCGCCAGGTTGCCCGCCTGCGCAAGGGCGTCGACGTGATCATCGCCACCCCGGGACGCCTCATCGACTTGGGCGATCGCGGGGAGCTGACGGTCGCCGACGTCGAGATCCTCGTCCTGGACGAGGCCGACCGGATGGCGGACATGGGGTTCATGCCCCAGGTCGAGTGGGTGCTGCGGCGCTTGGAGCGCCGACACCAGACTCTTCTGTTCTCGGCCACCCTCGACGGAGCGGTCGACCGACTGGTGGCTCGTTACCTGAGCGACCCGGTGCACCACGAGGTGGCATCGACCTCGCAGACGGTGACGGCGATGGAGCACCGGTTCCTCCAAGTCCACCAGATGGACAAGGTCAAGGTCGCTGCGTCGATCTGCCGCCCTCGTGACAAGGTTCTCGTGTTCGTGAGGACCAAACGAGGTGCGGACCGGCTGGTCGAGCAGCTTGCCAAGGAGCGGATCAGGGCTGCGGCGATCCACGGCGATCTGCGCCAAGCGAACCGCGAACGAGCGCTCGCCGATTTTGCCTCGGGCAAGCTGCACGTGCTGGTTGCCACCGACGTCGCTGCCCGTGGCCTGCACATCGAAGGGGTCGACGTCGTCATCCACTACGACCCGCCCGAGGACCACAAGGCGTACCTTCATCGCTCGGGCCGCACTGCCCGGGCCGGATCGACCGGCGTCGTCGCCACCCTCGTCCTGTGGAACCAAGTCGTCGAAGCCGAGGTGATCCAGCGACGGCTGGGTCTGCGCCTGCCCATCGTCGAGATCTTCTCGAACGACCCCCGCTTGGGTGACCTGGCGGGATGGGTGCCTTCACCCGGCGACGGGGTCCTCTGAGGAACGCCCCCCAAGCTCTCGAAGCTCAGGGAGCGGCCGAGTCCGTGGTCGCCGGCCCCGAGGCGGCGGCATCCGGTCGGTGAGCTGGACGCCGGCCCGTCACCATCCCGGCCTCTTGGCGGACGTAACGTGCGGTGACGTCCTCGAACCCCGCGCGCACCAAGATGCTCCTCCAAGCTTCCAGGGAGATGGGACGCTCTTGGACCCGCAAGATCAGCCGCCCTGCATTCTTGGCGATCCGCCACCAGCCGCCAGGCCCCTTCTTGGCGAGAACGCGAAGCTTGGACGCGAAGATGGCGCGGTCCTCCTTGCTCGCGCCGCGCCCGAACATCATGTCGGCGATGACAATGCGCCCCCCGGGGCGGATCCATGAGTACGCCTGCTCGACCACTCGGGCTTTGTCCGGATCCCTCAGGTGGTGCAGCGCGTAGCTCGAGACCACCGCGTCGGTGGATATCGGGGGCAACGCCAGGCGCTCGATCGGCTCGACCCTCCCTTCGACGCCTTCGATCTTCTGCTCTGACGCGATCTCGCCAAGCCGGCGGACCATGCCCGCGCTCACGTCGACAGCCAGGACCCGTGCCCCGAGGCGGGCCACTTCCAGGCTCACCGCCCCGGTGCCACACCCCAGGTCGACGACGTGCTCGCCTGGCCGGACGGCAACCGCCTCGACGACCGCCTGGGTGACGCGTTCGAGCCCGACCGACCCGTGAGACGACCAGCTCTCCACCCGAGAGGACCACACCCGCCGTTGGCGGCGGAACGTGAGGCCGCTCCCGACCCGGCTCGATCCCGAGACGAGGGAGCTCTCCACCATCGAGGCCCCGCCGCCGGTAGCGTCTGGGTGGATGGGTTCAGGTGAGGCCATGGCGGCATTGTCTCGATGACACGTGACGCGGGGATGAATGGTGCCGGTCCGACCTGAGATTTTCTCAGCGAGAGTTGCGCGCGATGACCGAATTCCCGCTTGCTGGGCGACCAAGCTGAGAGCACGATGAGCCCGCGGTCCTCCGAGGTGTCCCAACCAGCGACCGGCCGGCACCGGCGCACGACCAGGCGCAGCCGGCACGGGCGTCTCGTCCGCGGGGCAGTGACGCTGGTCGCAATCGCAGCCCTCGGGGCGGCTGCGCTCTTTGCAGTTTCCGCGCGGCACCACCCTCTTGCTCCCCGGCCGAATGACCCGAGGGGAGAGCTGACCGGCACGCGCCCCCCGACGAGCACGCCCACCACCACCTCGGCTCCACCCGCGGTGCCAGGTTCTCCGGGGAGCTTCTCGGTGCAAGAGACGTCGTTCACGTTCGTGGACACTGCGCGCTTCGCCAACATCGACGGTCACGACGTGGCACGATCCCTCCCCACGTTGGTGCGCTATCCCTCGGTGGGGACGGCGAGGCCGGGCGGGTACCCCCTGGTGGTGTTCGCCCCGGGGTACCTCCAGTGCCGCTCCGCCTACGCACCGCTTCTCCAGGATTGGGCGAGTGCGGGCTATGTGGTCGCCGCAGTGCAGTTCCCGCTCACCAATTGCCACATCGCGACAGAAGCCGAAGAGAGCGACATCGTGAACCAACCCGGTGACGTGTCGTTCGTGATCACCCAGCTCCTCGCAGCCAGCAGCTCGAGCAAGGGCCCTCTCGCCGGTCTCATCGACCCCGACGAGGTCGCGTTGGCCGGGCATTCCGACGGCGGCGACACGGTGGCGGCGGTGGCCGCCAATGGGTGCTGTGCCGACCCGAGAGTCAAAGCGACCATCGTCCTCGCCGGGGCCGAGCTGTCCAGCATGGGCGGCCCGTACTTCTCGTCGCCTCCGGCGCCGATGCTCTTCGTCCAGGGGACGGCCGACACGGTGAACGTCCCTGCGGACAGCTTGGCCCTCTACAGCCAGGACACCACCGGCGTGCGTGCCTACCTGCAGCTCGACGGGGCCACACACTTCACCCCCTACGAGGGACAGGCGCCCCCCGAGCCCCTGGTGGCCGACGTGACCCTCGACTTCTTGGATCGCTACGTGCTGGGTCAGGGGAGTGCGCAGGCGGCGATGGAGCACGACGGCAACGTGCCTGGGGTCGCGTCGTTGGTCACCGGTGGCACGCCGCCGCCCTCCCTCTCGACACCGGGCTGATCGCCGGGCTCGCCGACCGGGCCGGTGGTGGACGGAGCCGGCGGGGCGATCGCCGATCGGGGTCGGTAGGATCAGGCGGGTGGAGAGTGGCTACCATCCCCCGGTCGAGGAGTACCTGGAAGCCGTGCACTCGCTCATCGAGGAGGGGACGCCGGTGATCCAGGCTCGTATCGCCGAACGCCTGGGCCTCTCGGCCCCTTCCGTCTCCGAGATGCTGGACCGTCTGGCCTCGGACGGCTACCTGCGGCGTCAGGGACGGGTGATCGAGCTGACCCCCAAGGGCGCCGCGCTGGCACAGAAGGTCGTGCGTCGGCACCGCCTGGCCGAGAGGCTCTTGGTGGACGTGATCGGTCTCGAGTGGCACAAGGTGCACCGCGAAGCGGGGCGCTGGGAGCACGTCATCTCCGACGACGTCGCGCGGCGTCTGGAGGTGCTCCTCGGCCACCCGACGACCTGCCCGCACGGGAACCCGATCCCGGGCACCGGTCCCGACCTCCGCCACCTCACGCCGCTGGCGAACGCCCGCCCCGGTGACCGGGTGCGCCTGGAGCGGGTGACCGAGCAGGTCGAGATCGACGGGGCGGCTCTGTCGTACCTCTCGGAGCACGGCTGGGTCCCCGGCGCCGAGGCGGTGGTCTCCTCCCGCGCCCCCGACGGGACCCTCACCCTGAGCGTCGAGCCGGATGGCCGGGGCATGGCCCTGTCCCCCACCCTCGCCCAGCAGCTGCACGTGGCGGCCGCCGAGCAGGCGGCGCGCGCTTGAGGCTGTTCATCTC
>DAHWPS010000097.1:0-5075 GCA_027342785.1 Acidimicrobiaceae bacterium | reverse complement strand
CAATACCGTTCAGTTAGTACTACACGAGTGTAGTTTCGGGGCATGCCCCGTGCCGGATGGACGAAGCCCGAATCGGAACGCCGCCTCTCGGACCTCGTGTCGGTCGGCGTGCTCATGCGGACCTTCCCGCCAGCGTTGATCGACGAGTTGATCGCCGAGACGGGGAGGAAGGAGCAACGCCACCGATCGTTGCCGGCCCGCACGATGGCCTACTTCGCGATCGGGATGGCGCTGCATTCGGAAGGCTCCTATGAGGACGTGCTCGCACTGTTGAGCGACGGCCTGTCATGGGCGACCGGCGACGAGCCGGTGCGATTGCCGTCCAAGTCGGCGATCTTCCAGGCTCGCTCTCGCCTCGGCTCGAAGCCCTTGGCGGCCCTGTTCTCCCGGGTGGCCCGACCGCTCGCCGGTGCGAACACCCCCGGGGCCCATCTGGCCGGGCGACGGCTGGTGGCCATCGACGGGACGTGCCTCGATGTCGCGGATACGGCGGAGAACGACGAGTTCTTCGGGCGTCCCGGGGTCAACAAGGGCGAACAGGCGGCGTTCCCCCAGGCGCGGGTGGTCGCCCTCGCCGAGTGCGGCACCCACGCGATCGTCGATGCGGCGGTGGGCGCGTACACGACCTCGGAGAACACGCTCGCCCGCGAGGTCATCGACCGCCTGGAGCCGGGCATGCTGCTGCTCGCCGATCGCGGGTTCTGCGGGTTCCCCCTGTGGAACCGGGCACAGGCCACCGGAGCCGATCTCCTCTGGCGGGCCATGGGTACGATGAAGCCCCGGCACGTCGAGACCCTGGAGGACGGGACGTGGCTGGCCGAGCTGAAACCTTCGGGGAACGCCGGACGCCACGCGGACGGTCTCACCATCCGGGTGATCGACTACGAGATCGACGACGGTCGGGACAACGACACGAGCTACCGGCTCTTCACCACGCTCCTCGATCCCGACGAAGCACCCGCAGAAGAGCTCGCCATCGCGTACGCGCAGCGCTGGGAGATCGAAGCCGCCTTCGACGAGTTGAAGGTCCACCAGCGGGGACCCCGCACCGTTCTGCGCTCGAAATCACCGGACCTCGTGCTCCAGGAGATCTGGGGCCACCTGTGCTGCCACTTCGCCATCCGGACCCTCATATGGGAGGCCGCCGATGAAGCCCGGGTCGACCCCGACCGGGTCAGCTTCGTCGCAGCACTCCGCATCGTGCGCCGCTCGATCACCGCGGCGCGCGATTTTTCCCCCTCAGTGTGCTGAACGCGGATGGCGGCATGCCATCGCGCTGCTCTGCCGGCGCCTCAACCCCGCCCGACGTCACCGGTCCAACCCGAGGCTCGTCAAGCGCAAGTACGTCAAGTGGCATGTGAAGCGAGCACACCATCAGGACTGGCCCCAGCCGACCGGACCGCCCATCGCCAGGATCCTACGGTCCTAACTGAACGGTATTGCAATTAGTCGCGCTGGTCGCCCCGGCAGTTGGGCGGAACGGCACCGTCTTCGTCGGCGACAACCGCGCCGCCGCCGGCGGTCCTGGTTGGATTCAGGTCATCGATATCGAACCTTTCATCGGCTTGGTCAACTGGTTGGACCAGGATGGCCATCACCCGGTAGTCAGCTCGTTCTGGAAAGCCGAATTCGGTCCCGGATACCCTCACCAACGGCCACGAAAGTTGGGTTGTTCAGGTCGCCACCTGGCAGCCATCGTCCCCTGCCCACCCCGGCTACCGGGGGAGGGTGGGAGCTCTGTCGGTGGTGGTCTACGACGGCTCAGGGCATCCCGTCGTCACCACTCACGAAGGGTGAGTCCCACGAACGTTGACCATCGCGTTCGGTTCAGACCGGATGACCACGGGCAGAGCCCAGCGTCTTCAATTGTAAGGCGTGCCTCTCGACTACCCACCAGCTCGCTACAGCAAAGGGAATGACCGCCATGAAGCTCATCATCGCGTACGGCCAATATCCCCATTTCTCCACGTTCCATACCACGAGCATCTGCTGGACTGGATAGGCATAAATATAAATACCGTATGAGTAATCGTTGCGAGCTCCTACCCTCTGCATTGGAAGATGGATTCCCAACCAAACGAGCGGATAGACCAGGAACACTGAAGTCAGATCCATACTGGTGAGGGTGAATGCAGGGATGCGATTTCCCAGGGGCAGCACCAGCCCCAAGAGAAAAGCGAGTGCGCAACCCCACGCCACCACGCCCGAGTCTGGAACCTTCTTCCGGTAGAGGTGGAGGAGGGCGCCTCCAAGGAAGACGGGCACGAACGTCATCATCTTCATGATGTACCAATGATGAGACGGAGAGAAGCTATGGTTCCAACTCCGCACCGACGTCACCACGATCTCAAAGGCCCAGACGGATACTGCGAGAATGAGCACGCCGAGGCGGTGTCGGAGGAGGCCGAGTACCGACAGGGCTGCCAGCATCAGATAACACGCACACTCGAAGAAAAGCGTCCACAGTGATCCGTTCCAGACCGGGCGAAAATATCCGGGAGGGAAGGTGTGGGCAATGGTGGACTGAGGGGTCCAAATCGACAAGTTATGGAAAATATAGGTTATCGGCCCCCCGCTTTCATGCAGATAGCACGAGAGGCCGCATCGCCGTGCCATCTGCGGATTAGCATGCACCCACACAAGAGGTCCGAACAACAATGCCGTTACGGTAAGACACACCCAGAACGCAGGATAGATGCGCAGAAATCGTTTCCAGAGAAAACGCCCCACGTGGTTCCTCGAAGCGCTTGCAGTGATCAAATAGCCGCTCAGTCCGAAGAAGCCGTACACGGCCATGGTACCGAGCGTGGTCTTTCCGAGCATGTTCTCTGTTCCAAACGAACCGATCGAAATGGCGTGGGAAAACACCACAGCAATTGCCAGTACTATCCGCAAGAAATTGAGGCTATTGCGCTGACTGTCAAAGGAGCTGTCGATCGTGCTAGGACCGGGTTCCGCGAGGACAGCCTGCCCACCGCCAAGCACGTCCACGTTGTCGGCGTACGCGGCACGCGTGTCCGTCATCTTGCATCCCTCGCGCTTCTTCGGTGGCGAGCCGTTCCGAGGACATCGGCGTCGTGCAGCACTCGGTTGTGGCAGTGATCCGAGGCGACCCAAACCTTGGGTGCAGGCGACAGCCCGCATCTCGGGTGTCCGTCCCGGTTGGGACTGGCACTCGAGATCCATGGGGAGGATAGCCCTGACACCGGTGGGTTGACCACCGGGCGGCGACGAAGTTCCGGCGTGTGCATCCGCTTCCCCCTCTTCCCCGGTAGCGGTGCCCGTGTCAGGGCGAGCCTCGTGGAAAGTGACTGAGGTATCCGACGGTCTGGACGGTAACGGGCGCGGACATTGCGTACCTTACGTCGGCTGGTGGTCTGCTGCAACCAACCGGCGCACGTCGTGGACCGGTTGCCCGTGCGCTCCCACGTCGCCGTCCAGCAGCGCTAGGGTCCTCGCATGCTGCGGGGGGCTGCCGACGTGCCGACACCCCGAACCTGTCAGCCCGTTCCACCGGCGTCGATGCCTGAGACGGCAGCGCGGCGCTTCCTTTGGGCATCCGTCGCCGGGATCGCCGTCTCGTGCGCTGCCTTCGCTTGGATGGTGACCGGCGGCACCTTCAGATTCTTCCGTTCCGTCCCATTTTCGAACTTCTACGACGTCCAGGCACGTTCCCTGCTCCATGGCACGTGGAGCATGCCGGCCAGCGTGCTTTCGATCGAAGGGATTCGCACCAACGGCCGCACGTACATGTACTACGGACCGGTCCCTGCGATCATGCGCCTGCCGGTGCTCCTCGTCACACACCGCTTCGACGGTCGGCTGACCGAGCCTTCGCTCCTGATCGCATTCCTCGTCGCTCTGGTGTTCTCCAGCCTTCTCAGCTGGAGAATCCGGCGGATCATCCGAGGTCCGGTCGAGGTCAGTGGCGTGGAGATGGGACTCACAGCAGGACTCATCATGGTCATCGGCCTCGGCACTGTCTTCTTGTTCCTCGGGAGCACCGCCCAGGTCTACGAGGAGGCCGAGCTGTGGGGCGCCGCGTTCACCCTAGGAGCGCTCTTCGCTCTGGTGGGCTTCTTGGAACGGCCGACCGGCAAGGGTCTCGTTGCCACCGGCATCCTGGCGACGCTCGCAATGCTGACCCGAGGATCGGTGGGCATCGGTCCCCTGGTGGCCATGGGATTGGCCGCAGTGATCTACCTGTTGGTCTGGCTGTCGAACGTCGCACCCCGGTGGCGTCCCACTGCTCGGATGCTGACCCGTGTCTCTGGCATCCGGGCGACCGCCACTCCCGGACGGTTCGGACTCGGACTGCTTGCGGCGATGGGAATCCCGCTGGCCCTTTACGTCACGATCAACGAGATCAAATTCGCCACCCCGTTCAGCATTCCCCTGAGCCGCCAGGTGCTCACGTTCGAGAACGCCCATCGGCGTGCTGCACTGGCGGCCAACGGGGGGAGCCTGTTCGGGCTGAAGTTCCTCCCGACGAATCTCCTGCAATTCGTCCGCCCCGATGCCCTCACGGTCACCCGAGTATTCCCCTGGATCTTCTTCCCCGGCAAGGCGCTCGTGCTCGGGAACGTGCTGTACTCGACCAGGGACTGGACCTCGAGCATCCCGGCAAGCATGCCAGTCCTGTTCCTTCTGGCCCTCCTGGGAATGGTTGTGGTGTACCGCTCCGGCTCACACCGCCCGCGCCCGACGACCGCCTGCTCCCTGGAGAGTTCCACGAGGGAAGGGACCATGGGCCCATCGGAACCCGCGCTGGCCGCCGAGACGGCCTCACCGGGGATCACCGCGCTCCGGTTGCCGCTGCTGGGGAGCGCTGCCGGTACCGGTGGCATCCTCATTATCGGGTTCATCGCCGAACGCTATCTGGCCGATGCGATGCCCTTTCTCGTAGTGGCTGCACTCGCCGGTTGGCACTCCGTTCTGAGGTGGAGACCAGGATCGGACATGGGCTCGGCTCCACGTACCGTGCGAAGACTGGCTGGCGCACTGCTGGCCGGGCTCGCGCTCTTCGAGGTCTGGACCACCTTTTCCCTCAGTCTCTTCTACCAGCGCGAGCTCGG
>DAHWPS010000083.1:0-3754 GCA_027342785.1 Acidimicrobiaceae bacterium | reverse complement strand
GGCCTCGCCGCTGCTTGCCAACGTGTACCTTCATTACGTCTTCGACCGGTGGGCCCGGCAGTGGAGGCGGAGGCACACCTGTGGCGACATGATCGTCGTTAGGTTTGCTGACGACTTCGTGGCCGGGTTCCAGAACCTCGGCGATGCAAGACAGTTCCTCAACGACCTTCGAGAGCGGTTGGCGAAGTTCAACTTGGAGCTGCACCCGGACAAGACCCGACTCATACAGTTCGGCCGCTTTGCGGCACAGAACCGAAAAGAGAAGGGCCTGCCAAAACCGGAGACGTTCGACTTCTTGGGTCATGCCGACCTCCGCGTAATGCCGACCTTCTCGGAGAACTCTTTGTGGGAGGCGGCGATCGGGCCGATGAGGTCGGCATAATCCACGCTGTCTGAGCCAACCTCTTGTCTTCGCTCTATGGAGAAGGAGGAGGTATGCCACGAAGGACGAGAGGGGTGTCGGGGGCGGCGATCGCCGGGCCACTGGCACCGTTTGTTGACGACTACAGGGTCAAGCTGAGGGCCCGCGGGTACTCGGCGCGGTCGGTCGTCTGCGAGTTGAGGCACATCGCACGTCTGAGCCGATGGCTGGAGGAGCGCGGGCTTGGCGTTGAGGACCTGGGCGACAAGCGGCTCGATGAGTTCCTCGGCGAGCTGCCACGACGGCGCGATGGGGGTCGCGTCTGCTCCAGGCAGGCTCTGGCCCAGATGTTGGAGGTCCTTGAAGAACACGGGGTCGGACGGTGCCAGGTTGATGATCTACCTGGCTCGCGAAGCGAGGCGCTGCTCGCGTCTTTCGAGCGGTTCTTGCTCGTTGAGCGTGCGGTTGCCGCTTCGACGGCATCGGTTTACGTCGCTCGGGCCCGTCGCTTTGTTGCTGGGTGTGCTCCGAACGGCGAGCTGGTGAGCTTGACGGCGAGCGACGTGACTGCTGCCGTGCTTGAGGTGTCGACATCGGTGTCGGTCGCCGCGACGAAGCTGTTTGTGACTGCTCTGCGCTCGCTCCTGCGCTTCAGCTTCATTGAGGGGCTGACGCCGAACGACTTGTCCTCGGCGGCCCTATCTGTGGCCCGGCGACGCCGATCGTCACTGCCGATGGGGATCGACCAGAAGACCGCTGATGCCCTGTTACGGTCCTGCGACCGACGGCGGGCCAAGGGCCGCCGGGACTATGCCATCTTGGTCGTGCTGCTCCGTCTCGGGCTGCGGGCTGGCGAGGTAGCTGGCCTGCGCGTCGGTGACATCGACTGGCGGGCCGGCGAGGTCGTGGTGCGCGGCAA
The DNA here is from genome assembly GCA_027342785.1 of Acidimicrobiaceae bacterium. Lineage (GTDB taxonomy): Bacteria > Actinomycetota > Acidimicrobiia > Acidimicrobiales > RAAP-2 > JAJYWF01. Next base: position 2,474 of record DAHWPS010000083.1, on the reverse strand, counting down.
GGGGCGCCACGAGGACCGCCTCCCGCTGCCGAGCGATGTCGGTGAGGCGATCGCCGCCTATCTGCTGCGGGGACGCCCGAAGCAGACCGTGCATCGTGAAGTGTTCCTGCGGGTTGTCGCTCCCATCGGGCCGCTGTGTACGAATGGGATCTCTGGGATTGTGCGCTGTGCCTGTGTGCGAGCGGGGGTGCCGGTCGTCCGGGCGCATCGGCTTCGCCACACCTTGGCTTGCCAGATGGCCAACGCTGGGGTTCCCCTTCCAGACATCGCCGAGGTGCTCCGCCACCGCGCGATCTCCACCGCGGTGGAGTACGCCCGCGTCGACGTGGAGGGGCTGCGCGCTGTGGCGCAGCCGTGGCCGGGAGAGCAGGGACGATGACCGAACTTCGCCAGCACGCCGAGGACTATCTGCGGCTACGGCGGTCCTTGGGCTTCAAGCTGACCCTGCACGGCCCGCTACTCGCCCACTTCGTCGACTATCTCGATGCGGCCGGGGCGAGAACCATCACTACCGAGCTTGCTGTCTCCTTCGCCCAGCTGCCGTCGGGCGTCCAGCCGATCGTATGGGCGCAACGGCTCGGCATGGTGCGCGGCTTCGCCCGCTACCTGCAAGCGATCGACCCGGCGACCGAGGTCCCTCCCCTCGACGTCTTCGCTCCTCGCTACCAGCGCCCGACACCGTATCTCTGGCAGGAAAGCGAACTGCTCGACCTGATGGCGGCAGCCCGCCAGCTGCGCCCGTCGCTGTGCGCGCTCACCTACGAGTGCTTCTTCGGGCTCCTTTGGTGCACCGGCATGAGGATCGGGGAGACGATCAACCTCGACCGCGACGACGTGGACCTCACCGAGGGTGTCATCACGGTGCGCGAAGCGAAACTCGGCCGCATGAGGCTGGTCCCGCTACAGCCCAGTACAACAAACGCGCTCGCCTCCTACGCGGCCAGCCGGGACCGGCTCTGCCCCCAACCGCGCTCGCGAACCTTCTTCGTTTCAAGCGTCGGCACCACCTTGATCCCCCAGGCCGTTCTACAGACCTTCCACCGGCTCGCCATCCGCACCGGGCTGCGCAGCGAAACGAAGAGGCCTCGCGTTCATGACCTCCGCCACTCCTTTGCCGTGCGTGTGCTCGTCTCTTGTTACCGCTCCGGCATCGATATCGAGAAACGCATGGTCGCACTCTCAACCTACCTCGGTCACGTCAGCCCGGTCGACACGTACTGGTATTTGAGCGCGTCACCTGAGCTGGTCGAACTCGTCGCAGAGCGTCTCGACCCACCGACAGGTGTCGAGCGATGACCGCACTCGCGCCCACACTCGAAGCCTTCCTCACCGACCGGCTCATGACCCAGCGCGGATCGAGCCCTCACACCGTCGCTTCGTATCGGGACACCTTCCGCCTGCTGCTGCGCTTCGCCGCCGAGCGAAAGGGCAAGCGACCCAGTGAACTGGACTTCGCCGACCTTGACGCCGCGCTCGTCGGTGCCTTCTTGGAGCACCTTGAAGTGGTCCGGGACAACAGCGTGCGCACCCGCAACAACCGGCTCTCAGCCATCCACTCGCTGTTCGCCTACGCGGCCCTTCGCCACCCGGAGCACGCCGGCACTATCCAGCGTGTCCTTGCAATCCCGATCAAGCTGTTCGACCGCAAGCTCGTCACCTACCTGGATGACGACGAGGTCGATGCCCTGCTCGGCGCTTGCGACCTTCGCACCTGGACGGGACGACGGGACCAGGCGCTACTCGACCTCGCCATCGAGGCCGGGCCGCGCATCTCGGAACTTGCCGCGCTCAGGTGCTCCAACGTAACCCTCGGCAGAGGCGCGAACCTCCATTTGACCGGCAAGGGCCGCAAGGAACGACACGTGCCCCTCGGCCAGGGGATCGCCGGGGTGCTGCGAGCGTGGCTGCGTGAGACTGGCGGCGAGGCCGCCGATCCGCTATTCCCGACGACCACAGGTGGCCACATGAGCCGCGACGCGATCGAACGCCGCGTCACGATCCACGTCAAACAAGCGGCCGTGAGTTGTCCCTCCCTGCATCGCAAGCCGGTGTCGACCCACTCGCTTCGCCATATTCTTTCGCCTTAATTGTCGTGTAGCGATTCTCCACTCACCGCGCTCGCTCCTGTGCAACGTGTCCCTGGAAGACTTGAACATTTGAGTTACGATCCCAGCCTGTCCCAATGCCAACACCTCCTCGGTGTTTTACCTGGATGACCGGCCCGGAGCGTAGCGTAGGGCCCGTCGCCCGGGGGTCCGGGGGCAGGTAGCCCCCGGCTGCAGAAATTGGCCGCCCCGAAGGGACGACAATCGCCACACGAACTAATCGAACACGGCGTTTGGCGCGAGAAGCCATACCCTCGCTATGTCCCTGCTCGAACAGGGCGTGGACATCACAATCGTCGCCCTCGTGCTCGGTCACGAGCAGGCCTCCACGACCTATTCCATATATGTCCACGCCGACATGCGCCAAAA
>DAHWPS010000082.1:0-3706 GCA_027342785.1 Acidimicrobiaceae bacterium | reverse complement strand
TGCAAGCAGGGGTTGCCTCGCCGGTTGCGCCGGACGCCGCTGCGCTCGTTCGCTCTGGGGTTCAGCCGTTCAGGTGAAGGAGCGCCGTCGGTGAAGCCGCCCAATCCGATCGACCCGACCCACGGAAACAGCAGAAGACCTTCAAAAGGCGGCGCCCCGGTCGCGCTCTCGTAGGACCGGAAGTCGAGGCACGACCGCCTCACCAAGGAGCACTGTGGCGCGCCGCCGGTGCGATAACTGAACGGACGACTGCTATGGGAAAGGAACAAGCCATCAGCTCGCGCACGATGGCCGAGATAGCTGTCGTCGGGGCGGCCATCGGAGCAGGGGTCGGCGTGCCGACCGGGGACGTGATCCTCGGGGTCATCGCCGGGACCGGATTCATCGCGCTCGCCACGTGGATCGCCCGCGCCTGGATGGGCCACAGCGGGCACCGCGTCACCCACCCGTAGGAGCAGTACGTGAACGGGATGCCTTCGGCGCGAGCAAGATCCGAACACACCTTCGAAGCCTGCAGTGTGGCCCGTGGGCACAGGGTCGTCGTGCTGGCATCACTCGCAGCCGGCACTTTTGTCTGGTTGATCAGACCGCGGCTGCTGACCTGGGGCGCCACGGTCGACGAGGTTTCCCGCTCCTACCCCACTGACGAACTCATCCCCGGTTCCGACGGTCGGTGTTCACGATGGCAACCACGCTGCCGGCACCACCGGAGAGGGTCTGGCCGTGGCTCGCCCAGATGGGAGGTGACCGGGCTGGTTGGTACAGCGGGGACCGGCTCGATCACCAGGGGGTACCGAGTCTCGGACCGGATCGTGCCCGAGTGGCAGAAGCCGAAGGTTGGCCAGCACCTGCAGAACTCTCGCGACGGGAGCAACTCCATGATCGTGACCCTCGTGGAGCCGAACCGCACGTTGGCGCTGCGGGCGAACATGGAGTTCCCTTCTCGCCGTTTCTTTGATCCGACCGACCCCCTGCCGCGCGTGTACATGGACGGGGATCTGGAGCTTCCATCTACGTCCCACTACGGAGGGCGAGACCCGTCTGCTGGCTCGCATGCGTGTCAACGGCCGAAGCCGCCCGAAGGCGCTCCTTCAGCCCTTCGGCATCCTTTTCGGAGACCACCTGCACTTCTTGATGCAGGTCCGCCAGTTCCAGATCCTTCGCGCCCGAGTGAGTGCACGGCCCTGATGGTCCGGAGGATGCGCCACACATCCATAGGTGATACTGCTCTGCTCAACGTCAGCGAAGCGTGATTCCGATGGTCACCGCCCTCGGCGCTTGTTTCCGGCGGATGCAGCGGGCGACCGCCATAAAGAGATTGTAAGCCGGCCAGAGCCATCCGTACTTGCTCGCGAGAAGCGCCTCCACCTTCTCGGTCTCCTCGACGATGGTGGCGTCCCCATCGACAGCCTCGCTATACGGCTTGCCCCGGGCGTTGCAGGGTGCGACCCGGACGTGGCGATTGTGGCGGATCCGCTTCACCTTCCCCGAATCGGCCTCACTGAACACGAGCAGGGAGCCGTTGTCCCCGGCGCACCACACCGGCGTCGAGACCGGCGTGCCGTCCCGCCTGAACGTCGTGATGCTGATATAGCGTTCCTTTGCCAACGACTGCGTGTTCATCGCACCCTCCCGGGACCGCAAGAGCCTGGGTCTCGGTGCGGCCCCACGATCAGAGTGACCTTGGACCGAAGGCGCCTCCAGGGCCGAAGGACCTCTTCCTTCTCGGTCGACGGGTGTCCTTCGACTCTGTCGATTGGCAGCGCGATAGTGCCCCTCGAGGCGGACCGGCAGCTGCTGCTTCGGGCTCATGGCAACTGTCGAAGGTCGAGACGCTCGTTCATGCCGTCTGGTTCGCGGACCGAGCTTGCGCCAAGGAGTGCCCGGGCGTCGGTCGCCATGCCCGCGCTGAGGACCTCGCGGTTGGGAAAGCAGTTCGCGTCAGCGGTGACGACAAGGAAGAGCTTGCCGGCGTAGGAGAAGGCACACTGGATCGGTCCCATGTTCCCGACCGGCTGCACGATCGGCAGGATGGCGAGGACCGGCGCCCCGAACAGGTTCACGGGCTCGGGAGGCCCGACGACGTTCGTCACCTCGACGTTGGCGGCGTGCTGGTGAGCGGCGAAGTACCGGCCGAGCGGAGTCGCTGACAGGGCTGCGAGGAGGTTCATCGCCGCCGCGGCCGTTTGCCCCGCCTTGGCCTGGCAGGTGCGGGAGACAATGGGGCTGAGCCGGCGTTCGACGTCGGGTTCCCACACCGGTAGCGCGACGGCCGTCGCCTCCAGCTGGTTGCCGCTGAGCCCAGCGTCGCTGGACGGAAGCAGCGAGGCGGGAACCGTCGTCACCGCTCCAGCAGCGCGACCGTCTCGCCCCGCGACAGGAGAAGCTGGCGGAGCCCTCCCGCCCAGATGCCGAGCACGACGTCGTTGACCTTGCCGCCACGACCGTGAGCCGCTTCCTTCGCGGCTGCGCGGTCAAGGCCGAGGAACTGCACTCGGTGCCCTACACCGACTCGTCGGTTGAGCGACGTGCGTGGCGCGCGCCCGGGACCCAGCATCCGTCGGGCGACCCCGGCGGTGAGATGGAGGTTGCGAGCGTGGCTGACCGGGTGCGCAAGGCGGGTGGCGACGCCACCCAACCACCGGATCCGGATGGAAAGGTTGTCTAACAGCAGACTGGAGCCGGTCGGCAAGGGTTGGGGTTGCCACGTCGTCGTGCCCCGCTCACTGACTCCTTGGCCGGTGTAGAACAGTGAGGCCATGAGGGCGACAGCGGCGAGGCCGTCTGCCACTGCATGGTGCAGCTTCAAGAGGACGCCCGGCCGGCCAGCGGAGAGGCCGGTGAGGAACCACAGCTCCCACAGCGGCCGGCTTCGGTCGAGCACGCTCCCGCACAGCTCGGCTGCCCTGTCAAGCAGTGCGCGGTTATCCCCGGGTGGCTGGACGGCTGTTTCGAAGACATGCCGGTGCAGGTCGAAGTCCTGGTCGTCGACCCACAGCGGCCTGTCCCGGAAAGGTCCAGGGAAGAGTACCCGCCGCCTCAGCTGCGGCATGTTTGGCACGCGGCGACCCAGACGATCGATGACCTCGCCGAGACGGAGCGCGCCGGACCGATCGACAAGATCGCCCTCGCCCAGCGCGGCGAGACCGCCGAAGTACACCGGCCACGCCGCGCATTCGATGCGCAGGAACATGAGGTCGAGCGCGCTCAGTCGTGTGAAGCGACTGCCGGTTCCCTCGGCGACGCGGAGCGACATCGTCCCTCAGGGACCGGGATCGATCGGCGTGATGATCCCGACCCGTTCCTCAAGCGCAGCCGCAGCAGAGAGGCACAGGTCCTCGCGATAGCGAGGGCCGATGACCTGTACCGCCTGGGGGAGGCCGTCGCCGACACCGACTGGAAGGCTGACGGCAGGAAGGCCGAGCCCGTTGACGGCGATCATCATCCGCAGATCGCGGACGATCTCTGCCACCTCGGCCGGGCGGTTGCCCTTGATCGCCTCGAACGGGATGCCCGTCGAGACGGGTGCGACGACAAGCGGGTGCTCCTGTTGGAACTCGCCCCGGGCCCGCAGCAGGGCTTGGCGCGTCATGTAGGCGAGCATCCCCCTCGCGTGGTCAGGATTGCCGGCCAGCCCGACCAAGGCACGCAGGACACCTTGGATCTCGGGCGGGTACATCGTCATGAGCTCGATGGCGACGATCAG
>DAHWPS010000081.1:0-7777 GCA_027342785.1 Acidimicrobiaceae bacterium | reverse complement strand
TGGGCCTGCATCGACACGTACTCCCCGATGGCCATCGAGCACGCGCCGGCGGCCAGGCCGGCCAGACCGGCGAGGCGGACGACCCCGGCGGCCGGGTGGGCGCCCGCCATGCCCACGATGAGCGAGACGTTCGTCACGAGCCCGTCGCTCACACCGAACACCGCGGCCCGCGCCGCACCGCCTTGCACCGCACGGTGGCGTTCGGGCACGCGATGCTCGGGTGCCGTCGCCTCGGGTGCGGTCTCCTCGGGTGCGGGTGATCCGCCGGATGCTGGCATGGGTACCTCCATGGATGATCGGGGAGCGAGCGAGTCTCAGCGTCGACTCGGATGGGGGTCGGCGTGGGGCGCGCCAACATCGAGGGGTAGGGAGACCCTGGCGAGCGCGCCTCGGTCGGGGGTGTTGGACAGCGTCACGGTGCCGCCGTGGGCGTCGACGATCGTCCAGACGATGGCGAGGCCGAGGCCCGCGCCACCTTCCTTGCGTGACCGCGCCGGGTCGGCGCGCGAGAACCGCTCGAAGGCCCGGGGAAGGAACTCGGCCGGCAACCCAGGACCGTGGTCGCGCACGTCAATGACCGCTGCGGTGCCGACGCGGCGAAGCCCTATCTCCACCCGGGCGCCATTGGGGCTGTAACGGATGGCGTTGTCGACGAGGTTGCCCACCACCTGGCGAAACCGGGTGGCATCCACCGGTGCCACGACGAACGGATCGGCATCGAGCACCATCGTCACCCGGCTGCGCTCGGCCACGGCTCGAAAGCCGTCCAGGGACGCGGCGACGAGGGGCTCCAGCGGCTGTGGCTCGACGTGGACAAGGCCAGCACCCTCGTCGGCTTGCGCCAGGGTGAGCAGACCGTCGGCGAGACGCACCAGCTCGGCAACTCTCCCGGTGAGGCGATGCGTCATCTCCACCGGATCGACCGCACCCCGAGCGCCACGGCCGACCATCTCCAGCTCGGCCTCCAGCGCCGCCAGCGGGGTGCGGAGCTCATGGCTCGCCGCCGCGACGAACTGGCGCTGGTGGTCGAGCGCCCCGCACAGGCGGTCGAGGAGGCCATTGAAGGTGTCGGCCAGCGCGGCGAGCTCGTCGCCCGTTCCGGGCGGTGCGAGGCGTGCTCGTGGGTTGCCCGCGGAGATCTGCTGCACCTGGGCGCGGAGCCGTTCCACCGGCCGCAGGGCGCTGCCGGCGAGCAGCCAGGCCCCCCCGGCGCTCGCCACGACGACCGCCGGCCCGACGAGCTCGAGCACGAGATCGACCTGGTGCGTGATGTCGACGACCTGGTCGAGGGAGGCACCGACCACGACGACGTCCGACGTGACGGGTCCAGCGGGCTCGGCCAGCACCAGGTGGGGGTTGTCCCAGCCGGGTCGGCGGAGCTGTACCCACACCTGCCCCCTCCGTGCCCGAGCGAACAGGTGCAGGGAGATGAGCGACACCGGCCCTGCAGCAGCCGTCGTGTACAGGAGACGGTGCGACGGCGTGACGATCTGCACCGTGCTCTGGTCGGCGCTCGCGACGGGCCGGGCGGCGTTGGCGACCGTCGGCAGGAGATGACCGGCGAGCTGCTCGATGACCCGACGAGCCCGACGCTCCAGCGAGTGCTGGAGCGTCGCCCGAGCGCCGGCCGACATGCTGAACGCGAACGCCACGCTCCCACCGGCCACCAGCGTGGCCGCGAGGGCCGCCACCACCAGCGCCAATCGGAGGCGAAGCGCCATTCACCGGGCTTCCGGGTTCCGCAGGCGCCAGCCGACGCCGTAGACGGTCTCGAGGTCGCAACGGCCGAAGGGCCGGTCGACCTTCTTTCGCAGATGGGCCACGTACTGGTCCACGACGTTCTTCGACACCACGGCGCCGCGTCCCCACAGGGCGATCAAGATCGTCTGACGGGTGACGACGATGTCGGCGTGGCGGACGAGCAGCTCCAGTAAGTCGAACTCCCTGGGCGTGAGATCGAGCGCGACAGTGCCGCGGAAGGCTCGGCGGCTCATCACGTCGAGCCGGAGATCGCCTGCGGTGAGGAACGCGTCTCCAGGCCGGTGCCGATGGCGCAGCACGACGTAGAGACGTGCCACCAGCTCTTGAAGGACGAACGGCTTGACCAGGTAGTCGTCCGCGCCGAGCTCGAAGGCATGCATACGATCGTCGATCCCTCCGAGAGCGGTCACCATCACGACCGGCACCCAGCGCCGCTCCTGGCGAAGCCTGCGGCAGACCTCGAACCCGTCGACCCCGGGGAGGAGCAGGTCGAGGATGACGACGTCGAAGCGGGCCCGAGCCATGAGCTCGAGCGCCGCCTCGCCGTCGCCGACCACTTGGACGCCGAAGCCCTCTTCGACGAGCCTGCGTCGCAGGATCTGAGCGAAGCCGTGGTCATCCTCCACCACCAGCACCTCGGCCGACGAGAACGACGGCACGCGTGCAGCGGGCATCGTGGTGCTTCGGGCGTGGTCGGTCGCCACCAGAGCCGCCACTACAGGGCGCTGGCGCCGCTCATGTAGGAGTCCCCCGTCTTGTCGAGCGCGCCGAGCCCACTCGACACCGATTCCTTCCCGGTGACGATATCCATGAAGGTGGTGTCGAGGGCGGACTGGACCTCGCTGTAACTGTCGCTCACCGGCCGGGGGAACGTGTAGCGCGACGTGGCACCTTCGATGGTGGCCACTTCGCCGGGGTGGCTGGCCAAGAAGGACTTGGGCATCGCGGCGATCCCTGCCCGGGTCTCCGGCGGGTAGCCGGTGTGCTCGGCCCAGTAGACCTGCTGTGCGGGCTCGAACCACCAGTTGATGAAGCGCAGGGCCGCTTCGGCCTCGACGTGGGTGTCGGCCTTCGGCAGCACGAAGCCGAGACCCTGGGCGAGGTTGTAGGCATGGCCCGTCGAGCCGGCCGGCTCGACGAAGGCGCCGACGGGGAACTTGCCCCCCACCGCGATGAGGGTCTTCTGGTAGCCGGCCGACGTGCCGTCGATCATCGCTACCTTGCCCTCGGCGAGGTCTTCGCGCAGGGCTGTGCCGTGGCCGATGATCATCAAGCCGTGGGCGTACAGATTGTGGAAGTAGGAGAAGGTCCTGGTGCCGGCGGGGGTGTTGAAGTCCACGGCCCTGCCGACGCTGTTCCCTGCCTTCAACATGGTGCCACCGTTGCTCATGAAGGCGGGCAGGATGTGCGCCGAGGAGTCCTTCCACCCGAGTGGGATGACGCCGAGTGCCTTCAGCTTCGCGGCATCCGTCGCGAGCTGCGTCCAGGTGGTGGGTGGCGCTGCAATGCCCGCCTCGTGGAACAGCGTCTTGTTGTAGTCGACAATGGAGACCTTCAGATCCGCCTGCAGGCGATAGCGTTGGCCGCCTGCTCGACCATTCAGCCACACCGCTGGGAGGAGATTGCTCTTGGAGAGCTCCCGGTCGCCTTTCAGCAGGCTGTTCCACGACAAGAGCGCATGGCTCTGCACGTACGTGCCGTCGTAGTGTGTGATCTCGGCCAGCACCGGAGGGTCGCCGGCGGCGGTGGCCGCGAGCAGCTTCGTGGAGGCCTTCGTGACGACGATCGAGACGTGCACCCGCTTCTGTGACTTGTCGAACTTGGCCACCAGGGCACTCATGGTGGTACCGACCGGGGGTCCGTTGTGGGACTCCCAGAGCGAGAAGCTCATGGTCTTCACCTTGGCCGTCGCAGACGCCACGGGCGCCAACGAGCCCCATGCGACCAGCAGGACCGCACCGGCAGCCAGCAGCCCCGCGATGCTCGACGAGCGAAGTCTCCGCCGGCGCTGACTGACGTCACGGGGTGCAAAGCGCGCTGCTGAGCTTCTCTCTGGCCTGCGCGAGATGTGAAAATGGGGAACGTCGATCACGGTGTCGCCTTCTCCTTGCTCATAGCTCATAGGTGTGCTGGTTGACGTGAAGATCCCGGCTGGCACCCGCCTGCCATGGCGGGTATGGCGACGGCAGCCATGGTTCGCCGGGCGTCGGCTCACCGGTTGACCCCGCTGTCGCGACCGGCCACGGCGGTGACGATGTGGCGCTGGAGGAGCACGAAGAGCACCACGATTGGTGCGAGCGCAAGCAGGACCGCGGAGGTGAGCTTGCGCCAATTCGCTTGGAAGGTCTGCATGTAGTGACTGAGCGCCACCTCGATCGGCTGCACCGAGTGCGAGCTCGTCATGATGAGAGGCCACTGGAATTGGTTCCACGACGCGATGAAGGTGAGGAGCGCCACCGTCGCGACCGCCGGTCGGGCGAGCGGCAAGGCGACGCGGCGGATGTAGGTCAGGTGCCCTACCCCGTCGATGCGTGCCGCCTCCCAGTACTCACGGGGCAGGCTCTTGAAGAACTGCCGGAACAAGAACACGCCGACGGTGCTCGCTGCGAAGGGGATGATCTGGATCGCGTAGCTGTTCAGCAGATGGAGGTGCAGCGCCACCGCGTACTGGGGCACGAGCAGCGCCTGGGTGGGGAGCATCATGACGCCGACGGTCATGAGGAACAAGAAGCTGCTGCCTCGAAAGCGCAGCTCCGCCAGTGCGTAGCCGGCCATTGCGGAGGTGGCGATGACGAGCACGACGGTGCTTCCGGCGATGAGCACGGTGTTGGCCATGTAGCGCAGCCAGCTGGTGTGGGTGAGCACGTAGGTGAAGGCGCCGGTGTGAAAGGCCGGCACGAAGCGAGGTGGGATCGAGAAGACCCCCCCATGGCTGTTGAACGCGGTGACCACCACCCAGTAGAGGGGGAACGCGAACACCGCGGCCACGGCCATGACGAGAACCTGGTGGGCCATCCGACGGAGTCGAAGGTGCATCAGCCTGCTCCTAGCGGTAGAAGACGACACGGTCGGAGATCCATTTCTGGATGAGCGAGAGCGTCATGATGATCCCGAACAGGATCGTGCTCATCGCTGCCGCCAAGCTGAAGTTGAAGTAGATGAAGGCGGTCTGGTAAATGAGCACCGCGTCGGTCGTCGTGGCATAGGCGGGACCTCCCGCGCCGCCGTGAGGACCGCCGGTCATCGCGAAGATCTGGGAGAAGGCCTGCCAGGTGTTCACCGTGGCCAGCAGCACCACGAGGAAGGTCGTCGGCGAGAGGAGCGGCCAGATGATCCGGCGGAAGATGTGGTGGCGGGGCGCCCCGTCGAGCCTGGCAACCTCGATCAGGTCACGTGGCACACTGGCGAGGCCGGCCAGGAAGATGATCACGTAGAGCCCGAGGGAGTGCCACAGGCTGTCGATCATCACCGCCGGCAACGCCCAATTGACGCTCCCGAGCCAGCCCAAGGCCGGGAGGTGCACGCTCGTGAGCACGAAGTTCGCCAGGCCGAACTGCGGATTGAAGATCCACACCCAGATGATGGCCGTGGCCACCACCGGGGTGACGTGAGGCAGGAAGACTGCACCCCGCCAGATGGCACCTCGCCGCTTGGACAACCCTTCCTTCAAGAGCAGCGCGATCCCAAGGGAGAGCAGCACCGTCGCGGGGATCATCACCGCGGTGTAGTACGCAGAAGTGACCAAGGAGTGCAGGAAAAGCGGCTGGGCGAACAGGGTGCGGAAGTTCGCCAACCCGACGAAGCGGGTGGCCGACGAGAGGATACCCCAGTGGAAGAACGAGATGTAGAGCAGATAGGCCGCGGGATGTAGAAGAAGACGATGAAGACGGCAACCGCTGGCAGCATCAGCCCGTAGGCGACCAGGGAATCGTGCAGCCGCTGCATCCAGCTGGGTATCCACCGACGAACCCGCGGCCCGGACTGATCCGACTGGGGAAGGGCGATCGGGCGCTGGCGAACCGGCTCGAGCAGCGTCATCGGACGAGCGCACCTGCCAGAGAGCGCTGGTCGACGTCGACTCGTCTACCGCTCTCGGCGTCGAAGAGGTGCACCGCCCCCGATGGAGCCGTGAGCACCAGCTTCTCGCCGCTGTGTACCGCGAAAGCGGCGTCGAGACGAGCGACCAGACGTGCCCGGTCCTCGCCGGCGAGCTCGACTTCGGCGTGGAGCTGGGTATGGCTGCCGAGCTGCTCAAGCACCTCCACCTGGCAAACCACCTCGACGTCGGCACCCGTGCGGAAAAGGCCGAGATGCTCTGGACGGATCCCGACGGTGATCGAGGGGCCCAGATCCTCGAGCACGGGGAGGTAGGAGCGTGGCAGGCAGACCGCCCGCCCACCGAGCCACACCGACTTCCCGTCGTCGTCCCAGCCCGCCGTCCACAGGTTCATCCCCGGCGAGCCGATGAACCCGGCGACGAACGTGTCGGCGGGCTGACCGTAGACCTCGGCAGGGGAACCGCACTGGCGGATCTTCCCGCTCTCCATGACCACCACCCGGTCCGCCAGCGTGAGCGCCTCGTTCTGGTCGTGGGTCACGTACACCGTCGTGATCCCGAGCTGGCCGTGCAGGCGGGCCAGCTCGATCCTCATCTGCTCACGCAGGTTGGCGTCGAGGTTCGACAGCGGCTCGTCCATCAAGAACACCGCAGGACGGCGCATCAATGCCCGGCCCAGCGCCACCCTTTGGCGCTGCCCACCGGACAGCTCCTTTGGGCGTCGCCCGAGGTAGGTGTCCAGACCGAGCAGATGGGCGATCTCGGCGACCCGCTGACGGACCTCGGCCTTGGGCGTACGAGCAGCTTTCAGCCCGAACGACAGATTCTGCTCGACCGTCATATGGGGATACAGGGCATAATTCTGGAAGACCATGCCGACATTTCGCCGATCAGGGGGGTCGCCGTTCACAAGTCGGTCGTCGAACCACAGCTCACCGCTCGTCAGCGCCTCGAGACCGGCGATCATCCGCAACGTCGTCGATTTCCCACAGCCCGACGGGCCAAGCAACACCACGAAGTCACCCTCGTCTATGACGAGGTCGGCGCTGCTCACCGCTGGCGCTTGTCCGTTGCCGTACTGTTTGGTGGCGTTCTTCAGCTCCACGCGGGCCATGGCACTCCTATGGACTTCAGCTCGGCCGTCCAGTCCGCCTCACGCGGGCCATGTGCGGCGGGGTTGGGCACGTGAGGCATGATATGAAGCACAGGTGAACCCTCCCTGACGTAGATGCAAATTCGAGATGAAATTGTCTTGAACTCACGTTCATAAGCACGACGTGCGGGTCAATGACAGCTGGCGGTCACGTACCCAGGGCACATCCTCGGACCAGAAGGTGAGACGGGCCGCTCTCGGCGTACCGAGCGAGCAACCGGCCTCTGCGCTCAATGGCACCGTTTTGATCCGCCATGTAGTGCTTGTCCTCTACGGCGACACCTGGCGCAACATCCGAAGCGGGCTCGACCGGATCCACCTCGTCACGATGACGACGTCGAAGGGCACCGTCTCGAAGCGAAGCGAGCTCACCCCCGGCCAGCGGCACATCCGCGGGCGCCTCGAGCTACCCTAGCCGCAATACCGTTTCCTTAGGAATACACCGTGATATTCTCGGCTCCGTGCCCAGGGCAGGGTGGGTCAAGCCAGAGACCGACCAGCGCTTGTCCGACCACATCTCGATCGGAGTCCTCACCCGCGTGTTCTCTCCCGAGGTCGTCGACCGTGTAGTCGCGGAGACCGGCCGCAAGGAGCGCCGCCACCGTCTCCTACCCGCACGTGTCGTCGTGTACTACGTGCTCGGGCTCGCGCTGTTCGCCGACGCTTCCTACGAGGAGGTGATGCGCCAGCTCGTCGAGGGACTGTCCTGGGCCTCGGGGTGGTCCCGGCACTGGAACGTGCCGACCAAGGCCTCGCTGTTCAAGGCACGCGCTCGCCTCGGCCCGAAGCCGCTCGAGGCGCTGTTC
>DAHWPS010000054.1:0-3171 GCA_027342785.1 Acidimicrobiaceae bacterium | reverse complement strand
CCCCGGACGGCGTGACCCCGTGCCGTGGCGGCACGGGACCGGCGCCGGGCCGTCCGGCGGGCTCGTCACCGGGCCGCCCGGCCGCTCGCTGCCGTGACGGCGTGGGCGTGAGTGGGCGGCTGCGGAGCTGGCGGTCGCGGGTCGGTCGCGGAACGGAGACCGCAGCGGGGGGCACGTGGGCGCTCGTGATCGTGGCCGGGCCGGCCGGGCCGGCGGTGGCGGCCTGCCAACAGCGGTTCGATCCGGCCGCCGCGACCGGCATGCCCCCGCACGTCACCGTCCTCTTCCCCCTCCGCGAGCACGATCACACGGTCGGCGAGGCGTTCGGCGAGGTGCTGGTGGACCACCCACCGAGCGGGACGGCGCCCCGCCGGCGAGTACGTTGCCTCCGGGGCCGTAGCTCAGTGGTCAGAGCAGGGGACTCATAATCCCTGGGTCGTGGGTTCGATCCCCACCGGCCCCACCAGGTCAGATCGGGTATCTTGCTTCTCGTCCGGCATGGAGCGCGACAATCCCTGATCGCCCACATGGTGGACTGCAAAGTTCGGCAAGCACGGCATCGACAGAGAGGGCCTGGCGACTCGCAGATATCGCCGGCGACGGGTCACTTTCCAACTGGCTCGATGCGTTCGATCGTCTCCACTCGGTCCAGTGAGCGGTCGAATGATGCGACTCGCTGTACGCCCGTGCTTTCTGCACACGCGACCAGATACGCCTCGGCGAAGTCGACCCTGTCGGTCTCGTACACCTCGACGGCCCGCAGTAGAAGGGCGGGGTCTACGCAGACGACCGACTCGAAGGCGACGAGCGAGCGGAGAGCTTGGGCGACCTGGGAGCGCGGTGCCTCGTAGAAGGACTCGAGCACATAGACGGTCTCTGCGGCGACGACGTCGGTGAGGAGCAGTTCGGTCTCCGTGCGCAGGTACTCCGTCGCTGCGGCAGCCATGTTCGGTGGATCACCCGTGAGATGTCGGACCAGCACGTTGGTGTCGACGAACGCAGTCACCGGCGCGCGGTCGCCCTCGCCCTCTTCGTTTTCCGGATCACCTGGTCCCACGCGACATTGCGCTTGGCAGCCGGGACCGGAACCGTCGCGGCGAGGTCCAAGAAGTCCGGAACCTTCGCCAGTACCGCCCGACTGCCTTCGACGCGGAAGACGACCTCATCGCCATCCTCGATACCAAGGGCATCACGGACCGCCTTCGGCACGGTGACCTGTCCCTTCGAGGTCACTCTCGCGGCTACGTCCACCTCTGATCCTCCTTACTATCGCCTTAGAGTAAGGATACCAGGCGACCGCACTCCCACCTACCAGATGCCCCCGAACGACCACGTGTGAGGTGCCATGGGGTGGCTCCGATCGCCGGCTCGGCGCCGTCTGGTTCCCGACGCTGGACCTGAAGGGGGTGCTGGCGGAAAACCGACAAGCTGCCG
This sequence comes from Acidimicrobiaceae bacterium, assembly GCA_027342785.1. Classification (GTDB taxonomy): domain Bacteria; phylum Actinomycetota; class Acidimicrobiia; order Acidimicrobiales; family RAAP-2; genus JAJYWF01. The sequence continues at coordinate 1,737 of DAHWPS010000054.1, read as the reverse complement.
TGGGCTTGTCGCTCGGTTACGTCATGGGGTCGTCTCCTTCCTCGAGCGCCCGAGCTACTGGACGCACACCGGCGGTTTCGGTCAGCTCGTCCTCGCAGGGTCGCCGGTGGCTCGTCCCCGCGTGCGTCTCCGAACTGGGCGTCCTCGGCCGCGTCGGTCGCTTTGGCATCGGCGAACATCTTGTCGACTTCTTCGTCGATGGCGTCCTTCGTGCGGTTCTTCTGCATGGAGGCGGGAGCCGCCATCTTCGTCCCGTCCACGGCGACGAGGCCCACCTTGGCCATGCCGGCTCTCGCGCAGAGCCGCAGCGACGCCGAGAACACCTCCTTCAGGGCCGCTTCGTGTCCCTGGCGGAATCGCGCGATCGTCGTGTGATCCGGCGTCTGGTTGGCCGCGACCGCCCGGAGGGCGACGTCGACGTGGCAGGCGCGCTCGATCTGGCGGGAGCTGCGCACCCCCAGGCAGTAGGCGTAAGACGAGCAGGGCGACCATCGTCTTGGGGTCGTGGGCGGGGGCGCCGCAGCCGTCCTGGCGGTACTTCGCGTAGAAGGGGTCGAGGTCCATCTCGTCGACGGCGTCGAGGGCGAAGAAGGCCAGGTGGTCTTCTTCCAGCCAGTCGGTGACCGACGGCGGCATGAGGTACAGCTGGTCACGTTCGACGGAAAGAAGTTGTAGGCCATGGCCCCATCGTGGCCATCGCGCCTGGTCAGGTGGTGGATTCGACGCATTCGCCACCAGGAGCTCTGCAAGTCGGCGACGGGCGGACGCCGGGGGTTGTGCAACAGGCTCGATGCGGCCTGCTCATTGGGGGATGGGCGCTGCGGGGCCTAGGCTCCTACGCCCCTTCCAAACATCGCGGTGACCTCGGCCGAGAGCTGCCACCAACCGCTGGTCAGGTGTGAACACTCTTCTGCCCGCTGGGACCCTGCGATCGTCGCTCGCAGCTGGTGGCGGTCCTCCAGCACCTCGAGCAGGTCCGCCGCCTGCTGGGTGTCACAGGGCCGGATGAACAGATCGTCGACGACGAGGACCTCGACATGAGCGAGAGACGCCATGAGCTCGACCAGCCGTCCATCCGCGCGAGCGATCGCCAGATCCTCGAACAGGCGCAGTCGACGGTTCTTGCGCGCACAGAGCTCCTGGTCGACCGACAAGCCGAGTCGCTCTTCGAAGGCCTGTCCGTCGTAGAGCGTGCTCGTTCGCTGCTCCTCGAGGCTTCGGGCCATGACTGTGAGCTTCAGCTCGCGCAGTCCCTCGATCGTGGGGCTCATACATGCTTGCTCCTTTCATTGGTAGTAGTCGCCGCCACGCACGTTTCGGTGTTGACGGCGGTGGGCCGGGCCCGCACATGCTCCGCGCGGCCTTCATCATGGCCGCCCTCGACGCCGGGGTGCCCCTCCGGGACGTCCAGCTCGCTGCCCGTCATGCCGATCCCCGGACGACGACCGTCTACGCCACCGGCGCCAGAGGCTCGACCGTCACGCCGCCTACGTCGTGATCGCCTTCGTCAGCGGCGGCTGACCCAGCTGGCGGAGGTTCTGTCGGACAAAACTGGTGCACTCCAGAGCGTGCGCATGAGCTGGACGCATGCATCCCGCCGCCACGGGATCGCCCGCCACGCCGCCGGGTTCGTCGTGGAGCACTGCGGCCTGGTGTACATCCAGCCGGCACCACCGGACTCCGCCGTACCCGACCCCCGCGTCGTCTTCCTCGGGGACGACGAGGCGGGGAGGGCCA
>DAHWPS010000037.1:0-2711 GCA_027342785.1 Acidimicrobiaceae bacterium | reverse complement strand
GGCACAGTCTCGTCGTGGGAGACAGCCTTGCAGTTGTCGACTCGCAGAGTCCCGGCTTCGTGGATACGCCGGGGGAGACTCAGCGGCTGGAGAGCGAAAAGAAAAGGAGTGCCTAGAAATGCCTAGGTATTCTGGAGCGGCACGACGTGGTCGCCCTCGGTCGCTCCGTTGATCCCTCCTCGACCGACGTGAGGGCCATTCCGGTCGACGTGGGCGACGAAGGCGCGACCGCCAACGCCCTGGCGAACGTCGATGCGGCCTACTACCTCATCCATTCGATGGCCGCCGGGGACGGATTCCGCGAGGTCGATCGGCGTCTGGCCACCGCCTTCGGTCGGGCAGCGGCCCAGGCTGGCGTCGGACGGATCATCTATGTCGGAGCGCTCGGGGACACCCCGAGCTCCGCACACCTGGCAAGCAGGCACGAGGTGGGTTCGGCCCTCGCCACTGCCGGAGTGGGTGTGATCGAGCTTCGGGCCGCGGTGGTGCTCGGCGCGGGCAGCATCTCGTTCGAGATGCTCCGTTACCTGACCGAGCGGCTGCCGGCCATGGTGTGCCCCCGGTGGGTACGGACCCGGATACAGCCCATCGCTCTCGTCGACCTACTGGCCTATCTCGACCAGTCGCTCCACGTCGCCCCCGGCATCTACGAGATCGGCGGCGCTGACGTCACTACGTACCGCGAGATGATCTCTGCGTACGCTCGCGTCCGGGGCCTACGCCGCCGCCGCATCATCGACATCCCGTGGCTCACCCCACACCTCTCGTCGTACTGGGTCGACCTCGTGACGCCGGTCGATCGATCGGTCAGCCATGCATTGATCGAGAGTCTCGTCACCGAAGTGGTGGTGGTCGACCCCGAACCGGCGAGACGGGCGTTCTCGGTCACGCCGATGGTCCTCGAACGCGCCCTCGCGGCCGCTCTCGACGACCAGGACGAGGAAGTCACTCGCTCGCTGTTCGAACACCGCAACGGCCTAGTGGACGGCGTCTACTCCGCCTCAGTCGACATCCCCCTGCCACCAGGCACCGAAGACGCGCTCGTGGAAGATCTGGGGACCATCGGCGGGCGGCTCAGCTGGTACGGCGCTGTCCCCGGGTGGATGGCCCGCCTTGTCCTCGGGCGCCTCGCAGGTGAGCACCTTCGACGACGCCGACCATTCGCCGTGGTGCCGGGAGCACTCGTCGACTGGTGGCGCGTCGCCCGCGTCGGGACCGGAGAGCTGGTGCTGCGGAGCGTGGGATGGTTCCCCGGCGACGCCTGGCTGGGATACCGTGCCGGTCGTGGCGCCCTTCACCAGGTAGCCGCGTTCCGCCCGCGCGGCATGCCGGGCTTTCTCTACTGGAAGCTACTTGCGCCGGTGCACCGTGTGGCGTTCGACCGAATGGCCCGCCACCGTGTTTCCCGGGCGTCAGGGTCGTTCCGATCGTCGCCGACGCCAAGCCGGCAGAACGCCCGGTAGAGGAGAGGGTCACGGCCCGGGGGTTGCTCGCCGGACTCCGCGCTGGCCGTCAAAGTGCAGCTCACAGCTAGGCCTTGGACCGCCCTGGGTTCGTTGGAGACCGGTCCGCTTGGACAGTGGTCATGCTAACGCATACCAGATGCAGGTGGTGTGCCGATAGGTCTCCTCTCTGGCCAAGACGAACATGTGTTCGTTGTGCGCGCGGATCGGCGATTCGAGCCGTTCACGCGACCGCCGGCTGGCGGAGCCGAGGCTCCGGTGATGCTGCAGCGATGTACCGGGCTTCGTACTCGGCAGGCGGGATGTACCCGATGGCCGAGTACAGGCGCTCGGTGTTCCACCACTCCACCCACGAGGCCGTCGCGAGCTCGACGGCTCGGGCATGGCCCCACGTGCCTCGGTGGGCGCCGCCCGACGGCCATCCGGCACGAACCCGCAGTTCACCGGCCACATCTCGCCGCGCGCATCCTGCATACGCATGCGTACGCAGGATTGATAAGGCCCCGAGAAAAAGCCCCGAGAAACTCGCATCACCGACGAGCGCCGGAATGAGACACCGCTGGTCAGGCGCCTGCACCCCTGCACGAGGTGCGCGCCTGACCAGCGGTCGTGGTGGCGGGGGTTCAGGACCATCGCACGACCTGCGGGTGACGAACCCGACGAAGGTGCTGGTCAGGAGGTTGCCCTATGCAGCTGCCTGGGCAGTTGCCCTACCCAAGTCGGTCCGTACGTGCCGATGTCCCGAGAAACTCCGCAACAAGGATGCACCTTCGGGATCGTGACCCGAAGATCCGCTACCCGGAGCGGCCCGGCGGTGGCCCAGTCGACTTCCTCGTCGCCGTCCACCCGGGAGACGGCCGAGCCGCCGAGCGATCCCGAAAGCACACGAGATCACGCCTCGTGGGTGCCTCTTTCTCGATATCGGTGGAAGGGGGCGCAGTCGCCGCTCTCAGCTGCGGTAGGCGTCGCGACGGTGGTCGATGTCGAGGACGTAGACGGTCCGGGTCTCGTCGTCGATGCGGTAGCGGACCCGGTACTCGCCGCGCCGAGCCCGCCACTGCCCTTCGAAGGGCTTTCGCAGCGGTGCTCCTACTCGGCGGGGGTCCAGCGCGAGCGGGCCGAAGACGAACTCGATGCACGCCGCAGCGACCGCTTCGGGCAGGTCCTCGGCCAGGCGCCGCGCCGCGCTCCGGGCCACGACGACCCGGTGGCTCACCGTGACTGCTGGTGATGGTGGCGGGAGACGAG
>DAHWPS010000031.1:0-1715 GCA_027342785.1 Acidimicrobiaceae bacterium | reverse complement strand
GGTCATGAACCAGGCGATGCCCCGGGTGAGCTCGTCGAGGTCAGCGAAGCTGTGGCGGTAGTAGAACTCGTGCTTGAAGATGGACCAGAACGACTCGGCGGTCGCATGATCGAAGCACGATCCGGTCTTGCCCATGGAGCGGACAAGTCCGTTGTTGGTGCACAGGTCGACGACGGACTGAGCGGTGAATTGGGCGCCGCGGTCGGTGTGGAACTTCACCCCGGCACAGGTGAACCGCCGGACGAACAGGGCACCCCTGAGCGCCTCTTCCACCAGCTCTTTTCGCATGTGGTCCGCTACTGCGTAGCCGAGGACCCGTCCGGAGTGCTCGTCGCGGATGGCACAGAGGTAGGCCGCCCCAACCCCTGTCGTCATATACGTGATGTCAGAAGTCCACACACAGTCGAGAGCACCCTGGTCGAACTGGCGATTGACCAGGTCATCGGGGAAATCGGCTTCGTGGTCGGCGATGGTGGTGACCACCTTGAAGCTCCGGGGACTGATCCCTTCGATGCCGAGGTCCTTCATGCGGCGCGCCACGGTGTTCTCGCAGACGGCCGTACCGGCGTCGTTGAGCTCGGCGGTGATCCTCGGAGCCCCGTAGGTACCCTTGGACTCGCTGTGGGCTGCTAGAATCGCTTCATCCAGGGCACCTCGGCGAGCGGCAGCCGGACCGAGAGAGGACCGGCTCAGACGCCAGCGGTAGAAGCCCGAAGGGGAGACCATCAAGAGCCGGGCCATGCGGGTGATCTCGAAGTTCGCGCACTCCGCCTCCATCAACGCAAACCGCTCTGCTTTGGTGGGTTCTTGACGAAGTACGCGGCTGCTTTTCCCAGGAACTCGAGGTCCTTCTCCTGCTCGTGGACCTGCTTTCTGAGGCGCAGAAGCTCGGCCCGTTCCGCTCCGCTGAGCGGCTCGGTCCCAGTCCCCCTGGCGGCTTCGATCCGGCGACGTTCGTCGCGGACCCAGCCGTAGAGGTTGGCCGCGTTGATCCTCAGCTCACGAGCCACTTCGGCGACGCTGCGATCCGAGTCGATGACCCGGTGCGCTGCCTCGACCTTGTACTCGGTCGTGAATCTCCTTCTGGTCGGTGACATGGGAACATCCTTCCGCGAGCCTCATGCTCGCATAGTGGATGTCCACAATTCGTGGGGAACCCCAAACGAAGCGGTCTCTTTGCTTGGCTACAGGCTCACCATCGACCAGGTGGCCCCGACGTCAGAAGTGCTCGCGGCCTCGGGGGTCGAGCTTCCCTCACCAACTGCTACGCACGCGCCAGAGGCGGGACAGGCAACCGCGTCCATCGAGCTCATTGCCGGCGGGTCGACTGCCTTCCAACCAGAACTCGAGGTGCCAGTGGCAGACAACGCCTGAGCAGAGCGCCCACTTGGCCCGGGTCCAGGCGCAGAGCCGGTCGCCGGTGTGGACGAAGACGGCGGGGGCCCCGAGATCACGACCGGCGTGCCACCTGGTGTTACCGGAGGCCCGACCGCGATACACGACCCGCCGCTGCAGGCAACCGAGTCGGCTGTCCCAGAGGATGCCGGGAGCGAGTAGTCCTTCCAAGTCGCCCCGCCGTCTTCTGTCGCTACGAAAGTGCCAGATGAGCTCGGATCCTCGATCCCAGCAGGGTTCGGCCCGACTGCGATGCAAGTAGTAGCCGACACGCAGGTGATCGAGCGAAGCGCGTGCAGCCCTCCTTGAACCGCTCGCTT
>DAHWPS010000017.1:0-2120 GCA_027342785.1 Acidimicrobiaceae bacterium | reverse complement strand
CTAGTGTCCTGTCCGGTTAATTAGCTGAGAAATACTGCAGAACCGGGAATTTCCCCGGTGGCGCCGCGTTCTCCGATGTGAGCCAACATTGGAGGTGCCATGTCCACACGCGGACGTCCCACAGCCGTCATCGAACTGAGTGACACCGAGCGCGAGACCTTGGAGCGCTGGGTGCGGCGACACAGTTCGGCCCAAGCCCTCGCCATGCGATCTCGGATCATCCTGGCCTGCGCCGAGGGGAAGACCAACCAGGAGGTGGCCGCCCTCGAGCGGGTTCATCCGGTGACCGTGTCGAAGTGGCGACGTCGGTTCGCTGTCGACCGACTGGAGGGACTGAGTGACGCGCCCCGGCCGGGTGCAGCACGCACCATCGACGATGCGACGATCGAGGCGGTGGTGGTGGACACGTTGGAGTCCACTCCGGACGAGGACACCCACTGGTCCACTCGGGGCCTGGCGGCCAAGCACGGCATCTCCAAGACGACCGTCGCCGAGATCTGGCGGGCGTTCGGACTGAAGCCGTGGAAGCAGGACAGTTTCAAGGTCTCCCCCGACCCGGACCTGATCGAGAAGGTCCGTGACCTGGTCGGCCTGTACATGAATCCACCTGATGCCGCCGCCGTCTTCGCCGTCGACGAGAAGCCCCAGATCCAGGCCCTCAACCGCACCGCCCCGACACTGCCCCTGCTGCCCACCACGCCCCAGCGGGCCACCCACGACTACGAGCGAAATGGAACAGTGGATCTGTTCGCCGCCCTCGACATCGCCCGGGGCACGGTCATTGCGGACATCCGCACCAGCCACAACCAGAACGACTTCATCGCCTTTTTGAACAAGATCAACCGGGAGGTCCCCGCCGAGCTCGATGTCTACGTGATCCTGGACAACCTCTCGACCCACAAGACACCCAAGGTGCAGCGATGGATACTCCGACACCGGCGTTTCCATCTTCACTTCACGCCGACCTACGGGTCGTGGATGAACCTGGTCGAACGGTGGTTCTCCGCGCTCACCACCAAGAAGCTGCAGCGGTCGGCCCACCGAAGTGCCAAAGAGCTTGCCGATGACATCCGGGCATGGGTCGACAACTGGAACGAGGACCCCAAGCCCTTCGTCTGGCACAAGACCGCCGAGCAGATTCTCGAGCGGCTGGCTGGCTACTGCGCTGCCATCAATCAGGGGGCGAGTGCGTGACGACTCGACTTTCACGGTGCTTCAACCGGACAGGACACTAGGAGGCTGGTGCTTCGGGGGGCTCGCTCGGGGGCTGGGCGTCCGCTCCAGCCGCCTCGGCAGCCTGTGCCTCTTGGGCTTTCCGGGCCTCCTCAAGGTTCTGGATGCGGTAGCCCCACGCGAGGGCCACGATGAACAGGTCCACGAAGAGCGAGACGCCCCAGTGGACCCCCGTGGGGGTGCGCTGCGTGAAGTACCACGGCAGGTAGAGGACCACCAGGATGGCGAAGGCGGCGATCGGCCACGCGCACCCATTCCAGGCGCACCCGTAGCGGTTGACCGGGAGGATGCCGAGGGGTTCCGGGCGCTGGATGCGTAGGGGGGGTTGCTCGGGAGTCGGTTGATCCGCCATGCGTCCATTGTGGGCGCCAGTTGGTGCAGATGCAACCCTTTGGAGGCTCATTGAGCGAAGTTGGCGCAACGCTCATCCCCTCGCTCTCCTCCCGCGCCGCCATGCGCCGGGCGCTCCGGGCGGCTGGCTACCGGGGGTCGAAGTCTCGGCGCAACCGGGCCACGCAGGCTCAGGCGTTCCAGGCGATCGCCGCCGCCCGCATCGCCGTCCAGGCCGCGCTGGAGGAAAGGCAGGAGCCGTGTGCATGAGCTGTGGGTGCGAGGACTACACCGAGAAGCACGATCCGGCCGCAATTTGAACCACTCTGGGTCTGATGGAGACTCCGGCTCTTGGTTTCCAAGCCCCGACGGGGTGAGGTCGTTGTCAGCGTTGAACGCCGCTTCGTACTCGGCTGGAGGGACGTGACCGCAGTCCCCTGACCCCCTGAGAAAGCCGCTCGTCGTTGAACCAGCTGACCCAACGGGCGGTGGCGAGCTCGAGGTGGCTGGCATCGTCCCAGCCGTGGGCGTCGGGTCAGGGGCCGTTGCCGCGCCCG
>DAHWPS010000004.1:0-4741 GCA_027342785.1 Acidimicrobiaceae bacterium | reverse complement strand
ATACTAATGGGCCACGTGATTACCGGACTCGTTACTTACTTATACGTTGATATAGGCGAGATCTGGCGACCGGAAGAAGCCGAGGACGATCTCCCGGCAGCTCTGGAGGCGGCTGACTGCTTTCTCAATCCCGGCTTTCATCTCCTCAAGGCTCCGAGCAGCCATCTTTCCGACGCGGTCGTGCTTAATGTTGTGCCAGACCCATTCGTCGGGGTTGAGCTCGGGTGAGTAGGGCGGCAGGTAGAAGAGCTGCAGCCTTCCCCTGGTCGAGGCGACAAACTGTCGGGTCTTTGCTGACTTGTGGGCGGAGTGGCCATCGAGCACGAGGAAGATCTTGCCGGGGATGTCGTGGAGCAGCTTGTTCAGGTACTCGATGAAGGTGTCGGAGTTGACCCGTCCTGCGAAAGAGAAGTGCAGCTTTCCCTTGGCAGAGACCGACGAGATCATGTTGAGGCTCTTGCGCTGGCCCGTGCCACGCACGATCGGGGTTCTGCCGATCTCTCCCCAGGTGGTGCCGGCGTGGTGGTCGGTCCGCACGCCGGCCTCGTCGCAGAAGAAGATCTGGGCTCGAGCCGCTGTGGCCGCCGCGGCGATCTGCGGGTACTCCTCCCTCTTCCACCGCTCAACGGCCTCTGGATCCTGCTCGTAGGCGCGTACGAGCGGACGTTGGGGTGACAGCCCCATGCGCTTCAGCAAGTTCGAGACGCCCTGGCGGCTCATTTGCACCCCGAAGCGGTCCTTGATGAGGGTGCGGACCATATCGCGGGTCCACAGCGCGAAGTCGAAGTGCAGCTGGCGCGGATCCTTGCCGACGATGAGGCTGCGCAGCCGCTCGACCTGCTTCAGCGACAGCTTCGGCTTCGCGCCGGGCGCACTTCGGACCTTGAAGGACTCCTCGCCCTTTTGGCGGTAGGCCGCGAGCCAGCCGTAGACGGTCGAGCGCCCGACTTCGAAGGCGGCGGCCACGACCTCGGGATGCGTGCCGGCCTCGATGAGCTTGATCACCTGGGCCCGCTTCTCCTCGAGCCCGCGGCGCTTCACCCGCCCAGTCTTTGCCACCCAACTATCATCGCACCTCCGCCGCGACTAGTCCAGTAATGCGCTAGCCTTTTAGTAGTGTACAAGCCGCTGCTGCAGCGCATGAACAAGCTCAGCGTGAGCTAGCGGTCGATCAGGCAGTTCTCCGTAGCGCCGAACAGTCCCAAGTTGCTCGCGAACAGTGGCGGCAAGGTCTCGCTGCGCTCGCCGTGGACCTTGGACTCGATCTCGAAGGTGACGTTGAATCAGAGGTAGTGCGACGACTCGCGACGGTGCAGGACGAGCTTGCTCAACTGCAGTATCTCCATACTGCCGGTGAGGAGTTCTCGCTGAAGCTGGCGCGAATGGCAGAGCAAACTCAGCGATCGGAGATCGAGAATCAGCTGGCGGCGTTGCGAGGAGAGATTACGGCGCGCGAGGCCGAACAATCAGCACGTACCAGAACCGCTGAATTGGCTAGTGAGCTGCTGGTAGGGCTGAGGACCGCTAGCAGAGCGATCGTGACTGACGAGTTGGAGCGTATCAGCCAACCCCTGCAGCGCATCTATTCGGCTGTTGAACCCCATCCCTCTTTTCGCGCAGTGCGCTTTCTTACCGGAGTGGCACGAAACCAAGGGCAGGTATGGACTGCGCTACTCGACGAAGTCGAGGGAAGGGAGATCCAGAGGCCATCAGTCGTTCTGTCGAGTTCACAGCTGAACGTGCTCGCAGTCTGCACCTTCCTATCGCTCAATCTTGCCATTGAGACACTTCCCCTGCAGGTCGTTGCCCTGGACGATCCACTGCAGAGTCTCGATACGGTCAATCTTCTAGGGCTCGCAGACCTCCTGCGTCGCGTTCGAGCGACGCGCCAAGTCATCATTTCAACCCATGATGAACGGCTCGCAGACCTTCTAGCGAGGAAGCTCCGACCTGTCGCTGGCTCCGCCTCCAGAACTCGTTTGATCAGATTAGATGCGTGGAGTCGATCCGGTCCCGTGGTGGATCAACGGGATATTCCTCTTGATCCCCTACCTCTGAAACTGGTCGCGGCCAGCTAACGGTACGGCGACGCACCACGCCGTACAAAACTCCACAGGTGCGCGGTCAGATAGCGTCCACAGGGCCAAGGCTTCCACAAGCTGGGAGGCGAGCCACGAGGTCAGCAGCATGCGTCAGGTCACGAAGTTGCGGGTAACCTTCCTCCTGCCAGGGTTGCCTCGCCCGGAACCGCCGCGCGTACGCTTGGACCTGCTGGAGCCGGCGAATTTCACAAGGATGTGCGGTGGCCACCATGCAAGGCGACGAGGACGGCAGAGGGTGCGGCCGGAGAGGATGAACCGTGCCCGATGACGTGCAGCCGATGTCCTCGTCGAGCCTGAACGACGTCGAGATTGCCACGCCGTCGTACTGGCTCACGCATGTTGAGGAGCTGCAGCGCCTGCTCACCGCTCCGGGTACCGCGACCATCCGCTCTCCCGGTCAGGCCTCCAACGACGAGGAGCAGTCACTACTTGTCGTCGATCCGTCCTATTGGGCAACGAACGTCGACGCTCTCATCGAGGTACTCGTGGATCCCTTGGACACGGGGTTTCTCATCCCAGAGGTCCACGTGCCCGGGTTTCAACGCACCGAGCTGATCGACGAGCGCGATGCCGAGGGCGAACAAGTGGAACCGAGCAGCGTTACGAAGGAGTTTCCCTACGAGGCGGCGAGGCGTGCCGACACGGCGACATCCGCTCCGTTCCCTGAGCGGTTGACGCTGACCGTCGAGGAGGCGGCAGCGACGCTGGGGATCAGTCGGGCCTTCGCCTACGAAGCCGTCCGCCGCGGCGAGATTCCATCCATTCGGATCGGACGGCGCGTTCTCGTCCCCCACGCTGCGCTGAACCGCCTGCTCTCAGCGACCGATCCGCCGTCGGCCGCGGAGTGACGACGCGGGCGCTTCCTGCTCGCAGGCCCCGCTTCGGCGTGCCGGTCGGCACGGACCACCAGGGGATCGGATGGTTTGATGCGTTCGCCGTGTTCGGTCCTTGGTAGTCAGCACCTACGCGTGGAACGAGACCAAGCCGTGGGTTTGTTCCAAGGAGGCTCGCGAAGCGAGTCTCGACGGTAAATACGACGGTACTAACGACGGTACCGCGCATGGCAGCCAACGTTTGGCGACCACAAACAGTATGTATTGCCTTGCCTTTTTCTACGTGGCGCACCGGAAGGTACCTATCACTGCGCACCGGAAGGTACCTATTCGAGCACCGGAAAGTACCTACTTGCGTACACCGAAGGTACCTATTCGCACCGAGGCGAGCTACGCCGAAGCGTCGGTGTGGACGACCGCCCGCGCACGGCCGATCAGCTCGGCGAGCGATTGCTCGGCGGTGCTGGATTCGTGCTCCTTCTCCTCCGCCCAATGCTCCTCGGCTCGACGGGCGGCCGTGAGGGAGCGAGCGGACAGGGCGCCGTCTGCGTCGAGCACCCGCCGGAACCGATCGGTCGAGTCGGACGCCTCGCCGAGACGCCCGGCGATCCACTCCGGGGACCGGCGGGTGAGCAGCTCGACGATCACGGCACGCTGGCGAGCGCTCGGCAGGTGGCTCCGGTAGGCGAGCCGCCATGCCCGTAGCACCATCTCGGGCAACGACTGCGGGCTCAGGGCTCGTGGCGCCTGAGTCCTCGAACAGGTGAGTACCCACGATCCCTCGTGCTTGCCGGTCGTCACCGTCAGCCGGTACCGCTTGTCGTGCTCCTCGATCACCGAGCACGCCTCTCGGACCCGCTGCGCGACTCGGCGCCTACGTGAGGACCAGCTGAGCTGGAGCACCTGGGCAATGGACGGCATGGACGGCGCCGGTCTCGCGATGGAGCCCTCTGGCGCGAAGAGCGAGTACCGCCACCCTCGCCCGAGGTTCTCGGACTCAAGGAAGCTCCAGAGCCGTCCAGCGACCTCGTCCTCGGCACAGATCGTCTCCCAGGTCGGCGCGTGGAGGAAGGTGACGCTCCCCTCCTGGAGGAGCGAGGCGACCGCCTCGCTGAGTTTGACCCAGCCCTTCCCACCGCCGCGGGTGGTGACGAGGTAGCTGTCGATGAGCCCCCAGCCGAGCACGGTCTCGTTGCCGTCCGCGTGGCGAAGCGCCGACTCGAACGTGACACTGCGCAGCCGACCGAGCGACGCCCGGACGAGCGAACGCTGTTTGCCGCCGAGCATCTCGTGACCGACGGCACTCGCCGCGTCGCCCAGGCTGAAGGGCACCTGTCGGGACGCCGGGCAACCGGTTCGGATGTAGCTCGTCGTCAGATGGGCGAAGAGCCGTTGGTCGGTCGTCGTCAGGGTGCGGCCCTCCACCTTGCGGAAGGGATGGCCGAACAGGATCGGGGTGACGACGGTCTCACCGTCGGCGCTTCGTGGCCGTGCGTGCCAGATCGGGGCGCGTGCGAGGTTCGTCTCGTGGCCGAGAGTGCTTCGGCCCTTGGCGAGGATCGTCGTCGTGATCGTGGGGGGAGTCGTAAGTAATTCGTTCATCGGGACCTGTATGGCTGTATTGCTGCACATCAAGTCATGCAGCGATACAGCTATGCGGATGGCTGTGTGACACGAACACAGAGGAGGAGTCGATGTAGAAGATCGAGTCAGCCGATGTGGTGCTGTGCCAGAGATGGAGGTGTGGCCCTCCGGGATCGCCCTGCAGGGGGAGGTCCCAAACCACCGCAAGCTGCTGCGGTCAAG
>DAHWPS010000225.1:0-3514 GCA_027342785.1 Acidimicrobiaceae bacterium | reverse complement strand
ACGAGGCAGCTCGGTCAGTCTCGAGCCTGCTCGATCCGAACTCGCCCGCGGTTAGCGGGGTCGACAAGAAAGCTTCGGTGGTCAGAGTTCAGCTTGGCGATGGAAACGGACGCGGGGTGACCGAGGCGCCAGACGTTCGAGGAACTGTCGTGGTGTCATGACTGCTGCCGAACAGCCTCCTGACGATCGATCTGGCTCCGAGTCGACGGTGGATCATCCGATTCTGCGTCCGATCGACGGACTGGGCAAGGTCGTCATCGAGATTATCGCCGATGTGCGTACACGGCTCGGTCGCTGGCCGGTCTATGACTATGTCGATCGCACATTTCGCGCGGAGACAGGGGTTGAAACACTTGCCGCGATCGGTCCGTTGCCGGTTGCGGATAGCTCGCGTGGCTTTCAGCGCTATGGCCTGTTGTTCAGCGAGACCGGGCAGGGATGGACACAGCCCGGAGGACGACTAGGCCTCACCATTGCTGGTATGTACCACGCGCATGGCCTTCAGGAGGAGATGTGCCAGCTCGTGGGTGTCGTCGATATCCTCGCGCGAGAAGAGGCTCGGTTGGCGCCGGATCCCGATGCAGCTGTGGAGCTCGACTTTGATCTGAGCAAAATGCCGGCGCGCCTGGGCTCCTTCGTTGACCGCTGGACCCCCGAATCGCTGGCCGTGGCGCTTCTACAAGAACCACCCCTTTCCTTTTCGTTCCGGCTCGATAACCCGACCCGCGTGCACTCAGGTCGCGGCCTCCGGGAGTTCGCCAACGTCACCGACCCGGTGGAGTACCTTCGCCGAGTCGTCAGGCTGGTCGGCGCGGACCTTCGATCGCCTGATACGCAGGCGCTGCCTTCGGCGCTCGGGCTTGCTGAGGCGCTCGGCTACCTTGACGCGGTCTGGCAGGTCCGATACCACTCGCATCTGCTCGGGCTTGTGCCGCCCGCGACGGCGGCGAGGTTGACCCACCCGTGCGGATCGGTCGACGAGTTCGACTCGCGTCTCAGCGCGCTCGCCGATCTCTTGGGTGCGATGAAGGTGCCACTCGAGGGAGCGGCTGAGGAGCAGGCGGTGGCCAGCCACGAGAAGAGCCTCGCCCGCCTCCGCAGACGGCTCACGTCCGACATGGACGCGGAGACATTCACGCGAGTGTCAGATGCCATCCACGATCTCCAGGCTGCCGTGCGTATCCGCGCGGGCGGTCAGCATTTCGGCGTGACAAGCGAACTGGCGAGCCGCTTCGGCCGTCTTGGCGTCACGTATCCTCCGCAGGACTGGGGTGCGGCCTGGGAGACGATACGGGCTCGCTGTGCCACCGCGATCAACACGATCAGAGAGGGTCTTCAGGCTGCTGAGTAGACGGACTATGAGGCCGTCGCGAGCTTGGCAGCATCGACCAGGCGTCGCGCCGAGCGGAGTGCCCGTTTGACGTCTTGCCTACTCGACGAGGTCTCGCTGTAACCGGAGCGGGTCTTCATGCCAAGCAATGCCAAGCAGCATCTCGAGGTCTCGTGCCCTTCGGATGTCGACGCGCTGAAGGAGCGATACGGCCTCTGAATGGTTCTGGCTGTCCGCGTGCTCGCCCGGCCGGCGACAACAGAGCACGTCGGACTCGGCGGCGCCCAGGTGCACGCACAGTGTTACGAAGGCGCCGGCGAGCTCCTTGTCCGCAAGCAGGTCCTCGATAATCGTTGCAGCAGTCTAGGAACTGCTTGGCCTTCGATAGCCGTCCCGCGATCACCTCCGGCGTGCAAGACCTCGTCCGACTGGGAGCGTGGGTCATAACCGGAAAATCTTGCCTGAGCCTGCGAGCACTCGCACAACGATGCATCCGAACAGGACATCAGCAAGAACAGGCTAGGTCGTCTTGCATGAGTATTCATGCTTGGTGGGTTCTGACCCACGCTCCTAGTCGGCCTAGGTACTTCGCCTCCTTGGGCGCTCGAGGTCGCGAAGCGAGCCGAAGAGGGTGTGGGACTCGCTTCGGATGCCGACGACGACCGGATCGTCGTGAGCGAGCGCGGTGCGAACCTCCGCGTCGCTCATCTCGAGCACCCGCGCGGCGTTCCCAGTCCAAGCGACAACGTCGGTCACGAGCTCCGAGACCTGGGAGCGCCACGACGGATCGTCCGGGTCGAGTGATGAAGATGTCGACGCCACTGTCGGGCCGCATGCCTCCACGGGCGGCGCTTCCGAAGAGGGCGGCGAAGCTGGGCACCGGTGAAAAGAGCTGGAAGCGGTCGCTGAGGCGTTCGACGAGCTCGTCCCGCAGCTGTGCCAGATGCTCGATGTACGGCGCGGCGAGGTGGCGGCGGTTGAGCTCGTAGAGCTTGGCCTGGCCGGCTCTCCGCACCAAGACCACGCCCTGGCCGGCAAGGCGATCGAGCGCTCGGCGGACGCCTGCTTCGGAGCGGGAGCCGATCAGCTGGTACACCCGCCTTGCGGAGAACGACGAGGTTGCGCGCGCGAGCACGCTCAGCACCTCGGCATCGACGCTGGGCGTGACGACACGAAGAGGCTGGTCGAGCTGCATATCCTCACTATACTGTGGCTATCACTACTTTTCTCGTGATAGCCCACCACCGCAACTGTCGCGCACGTCGCCCGCCGCGAGGGCGCCTCGTGAACGTCCTCGCCGGGTCGGCCGGTGCGAGCGACTGATGGGCGAAGCGGCGCGGACCCTCGTCACCGCTGGCACTGCCTTGCAGATCGCGGGCATCCTCACCACAGCGATAGCGCTCCGGCGGGCGCAACGTCACTTCGCGAAGCGGGCGGATGCCCTGCACTTAAGACGCGCTGAAGATGCCGACCGCGCTGGCATGGCCAACCTTGTTCTGGCCGTCATCGGCGTGGCGGCGTCGGGGATGGGTGTGGCGCGACGGACGTGGCGTCGCGTCGCCGGAGCGAGCGTCCTCGCCGCCTGGTGGCTCTTCCGCAGGGCCAGGAAGGAGCGGCAGCACGTCGTCGCCGGCGCCGGAAGAGGCTCGTTGTCCCTGAACGCGACTGCCACGGCAACCGTGACGCGCGTGCCGGCACCCCGCTCGTCGGTCGACGATCTCGCGACCTACGTCGACGATGTCGTAGCCAGGCTAGAAGAGGAGCGGCGGCTCATCGACAGCAGGATCGTCATCGAGCGGGACGAGCGCACCACGGCCGTTGCAGAGGTGAGCCGCGACCTTGACGAGATCGCCGTCAGCGGCATCCACCTCGGCGCATGGGGCGTCGCGCTCCTTGTTGCCGGCACTGCGCTCACCCTCATCGCTGCGTGGGTGTGAGGCTGGCGCCGCCTGCTTCCCCGAGTGGTGGATCGTCTAGCCCACCGTAGTATCTGCCACTAGATGCTGCTAGACGCTGCTAGGTGGCTGGTGTGAAGCGCGTGGATTTCGCGCCGGGTGCGGGCGGCGTCATCGATCCCCTCCTTTGTGGCCGTGGTGCTCGATGGAGAGGGGTCGACAGGGGTGAGGACCCGCTCTGGGGACGAGAGATGGCCCATTCGGCCCGAGCGAGGGCTCCCGTGGCCTT
>DAHWPS010000224.1:0-3320 GCA_027342785.1 Acidimicrobiaceae bacterium | reverse complement strand
ACGAGGCAGCTCGGTCAGTCTCGAGCCTGCTCGATCCGAACTCGCCCGCGGTTAGCGGGGTCGACAAGAAAGCTTCGGTGGTCAGAGTTCAGCTTGGCGATGGAAACGGACGCGGGGTGACCGAGGCGCCAGACGTTCGAGTAACCGTCGTCGTGTCATGACTGCTGCCGAACAGCCTCCTGACGATCGATCTGGCTCCGAGTCGACGGTGGATCATCCGACTCTGCAACCAATCGACGGACCGGGCAAGGTCCTCATCGAGATTACCGCCGATGTGCGTGCACGGCTCGGTCGCTGGCCGGTCTATGACTATGTCGATCGCACATTCCGCGCGGAGACAGGGGTTGAAACACTTGCCGCGATCGGTCAGTTGCACGTCACAAGCTACACGATCGTGCTCCACCCGTCCTCGATCCTGCGCAAGGCGTCCTCGGACGACCCGAAGTGGGGAGCGACCGTCCTTCGAGAGTCGTCAGGTCCCGATGAACCCGGTGCCGTCATCTACGCTTGCGTCAGATGCAACCCGTTCTCACGCCGACAGCGGGAGTTGATCCGCGAGACGCGCTCGCGACGTCGATGTTTGCCGCGCCGGGCGTGTACGCGGTCCTCGTGGGAAGTGGCCTGTCGAGTGCCGCGGGTGTACTGACCGGTGAGAGGATCGTCGACGATCTCATCCGCAAGGTTGCGCGCTCGGCAGGCGCCAAGCCCGACACGTTCGAGCCAGACCCCCGCGCCTGGTGGGAGGGTCGAACCGGTACAGAGCCGCGCTACGACAGGCTCCTCGAATCGCTGGCTGGCACTGATGCCGCTCGGCAGGCGCTTCTCCGCTCATATTTCGAGCACGACCCGATGACTGGTCAGGCGATCGAGCCGACCGCAGCGCACCACGCCCTTGCCGCGCTCTGTCGGGAGGGGATCGTGCGCGTTGTACTCACTACGAACTTCGACAGCCTCATCGAGCGCGCCCTCGATGGCGCCGCGGTGACGGCTCAGGTCCTCGTCGGAGAGCATGCGATTGCGGCGCGCATCCCACTCGTCCATGCCGCGCTGACCCTAGTCAAGCTCCACGGGGACTACCGGGCCCTCGGGCTTCGCAACACCTCATTGGAGCTCGGGAAGTATGGAACAGCCCAACAGGCGCTGCTTCGCGAGATCTTCGACGACTACGGGCTCGTAGCCATCGGCTGGTCGGCGGAGTGGGACGCTGCACTGACCGAGGCGCTCGAGTCGATCAAGATTCGTCGCTATCCCGCATACTGGTGCACATATCGTGGTGAGCTTACTGACACCGCGCGGCGGCTGATCGCCAATCGGCAGGCGTGCGAGATCGCCACCGACGGCGCCGAGGAGTTCCTGCCGGATCTTGTCACACGAATCGGTCGACTCAGCGACCGATCCCGGCGTCGAAGCGCACCGAGCATCACACGGGGGTACCTGTTCGCGCCGGAGGACTTCATCCCGGAGGGGTGGGCCGCACTCCCGTTGCTCGTGGTGCGGACTGCCGCGCTCGTGACCCTCGCGTCCACGGGATCTGTCGGCCTGGTCGGCCCCGAACAGCGTGAGCGGATCACCGCGGCGTTGAGGAAGGCGCAGTTTCACGGGCTGCTATCAGCGTGGAACGGCTTTGAGGCGGCAGACGCCGCGCCGACAGGTACCCCGTCTGTTGGGACGGCCGCCGAGTCTGCTCCGGCCGATCCCCTGGTGGGATGGGTACCAGTTGCGAAGGTGCAGTCAACTGATCTGGCCCGCTATCGGCTCGGTGGAGACGGCTCACGCGGTGTAAGCGTGCTAGCCGACATCCGAATGCCGTCCCAGTGGATGGGCGGGGTGCTGTTCCAGGTGGACATCGGCGTC
The DNA here is from genome assembly GCA_027342785.1 of Acidimicrobiaceae bacterium. GTDB lineage: Bacteria > Actinomycetota > Acidimicrobiia > Acidimicrobiales > RAAP-2 > JAJYWF01. Next base: position 1,466 of record DAHWPS010000224.1, on the reverse strand, counting down.
TCGGTAGTGCCTCAGCTCTCCGTCTCGATGCTGGCACAGGTGCTTCGAGATGCTCTGGTGTTGGTCAGCTCCTCGCTTCCCGGCACGATTGGCGACATCCTCCCAGCCGACGCCGACGTGTCACGTTGTGATGTCCATCTCGTCGCGAGTCAGCAGGATGGTAGAGGTGGAGCGCTGGCAAACAGCCTTGATGTCCGCATCGACGCGTCGCCGTTCCAAAGTTCTCCGAACCAGGCACCTCCGGCAATCGGGCGATCACTCGGGTTCGGGGCCGTGGTTGCCGGCGGTCTGACGCAGCACGACGCGAGCGAGCTTGTCGTCGCGGGGATCAACTACATGCTGCTGGCGGTCGGCTTCCTTGACCCTCGGGCCGGCATCGCGTCCTTGAGAGGGGCCATGGGTCTTCCTCCAACAACCTCGTAGGCCCCCACGTTCACCAGGACACGGCTTGGACCGGCGTGCCTGTCAACGCGCGGCCGCAGTGACCGCCGTCGGCTCGTGCTGACGGAAGCCGATCCCGCTGCCCGCGCTCACCTGGCGCGGCACCTTCCGGCCGCGACTGTGTCCGGAGCGGCGCAGGAGCCCCTCGGTACCATGGGTCCGACGATGCCCCGCGAACCCAAGCCCGTGGTCCCGAACGCCGATCTGTTGTGACGTCGCCTTCGCTGCGGCGGCCCGCGACGCTCGGGCGCGAGGAGGTCCGCCGTCGCCTCGGCGGCTTGTCCCTCGAGGATCTCGAGGATGCGGTCGCGGCCAGGCTCTTGCAGCGAACCGCGGCCCGCCTCAGCGACGCCACGGCGGTCGAGGCGGCCGAAGCCGACCTCGAGGCGTGGCGGCAGCGCATGTCGGTGGAGCGGCGCCTCAACGCCACGGACGCCGCGGCCCGCCTCGGCGTCTTGGTCGCGCGCTTTCACCGGGCCGTCGAGGCGGGCCCGATCCGCCACGTCGCGTCCATGCCGTGGAAGTGGGGGACGATCTGGCTCTACCGTGGGGGCGACGTCGACCGCCTCGCCGGCCGGCTCACGGTCGACGCGGCGGAGCGTCACGTCACGACCGCCTCACGACGCTCCGCAGCGGCCCGCCGGGGCGCCGAGACGCGGCGGCGCAACGCCGAGCGGGCCAAGGCGTCCCGCGCGGCGGTCGCTGCGGCCGAGCCGACGCCGCGGTCGGGCCCGATCGAGGTCGTGACCTACGCCGCAGCCATGCTCGCCGGCTTCGACCGCGGTGGACGCCGCGTTGGCCGCTTCGGGCACGCAACGGCCGTCGAGCAGCTCGCTGGGTCGTTCCGCTTCGCCCGCTTCAGTCAGGCCGAGCAGGAGGAGATGTGCCAGGTATGGCAGGCAAACGGTGTCGAGGCCGAGGCTCTGCTCATGCGGTCCAAGGTGGTCGAGGCCGATCTCGGCTGCCATCCCGGGAGCCGGAGCTCGCGGGTTTCGCACCTCGCCGGTTTCGTCGCTCGGCGCGAC
>DAHWPS010000074.1:0-12904 GCA_027342785.1 Acidimicrobiaceae bacterium | reverse complement strand
CGTCGATCCGGCTCTTCACGACGTCGCCGATGCTGACCAGGCCCCGAAGCTCCCCTGTGGCCACGACCGGGACGTGACGCACCCGCTCGTTGGTCATCGTGGCCATGACCTGCTCGGGTCCGTCGTCGGGAGCGCAGGTGTGGACCGGCGCCGACATGATCGACTCCACGGTCGCATCGAGCAGCCCGGGTCCGCGCTGGTGAAGCTGGCGTACGACGTCACGCTCCGAGACGATGCCGTCGATCGTGTGCGAGTCGGACGACACCACCAACGCGCCAATGCCGTGCTCGGCGAGGCAGGCGAGCGCTTCGCGCACGGTCGCGCTCTTCTCGACGGTGACGACGTCGGTTCCCTTGGTCGACAAGATGTCGCTGATGCGCATCTGCCCACCTCCTTTTCCTACGGGACCGCCTGTTGCTTCTCGCCGCCCGGCATCACTCGATGAGCCGCTCCGCCAATCCTAGACCTGCACCGGTACCGCGTGCTTGGAAGCGCGGCCTCGCACTGTCGCCGTGTGGCCGAGAGTGCTTGCGGTCCGCTCAGCGCCGGAGCGTTCCGTCGGAACGGGCGCCGCCGCCCCACGGTGGTGGGGGGACGTTCGCCCACTCGCCGTGCCCGTCGGGATGGATGACGAGCACCGGGCCGTCCCCCGTGCGCGGGAGCGGCCGCGTCACCGGGGCGAGCGTCGAGGTCGGGGCGGCAGGCCGGCGGGCAGCACCCGGGGCGTCGGGTCGAGCCGGTGCCGACCGTCTTTCGCCCATCGGGTTGCCGAGTGCCGGCCCGCCGCCCACCGGCCCGCTACCGGTCGTACCGGCATCGGGCGGTCCCAGGTGAGGGGCCGCCGTACCGGAGGCCGGCCGTACGGTGGCCGTGTGCCCGCCGCCCGGCCGCCCGGCGGAAGGTCGATCTGGTGCTCCATCCCAATCGGTCGACTCGGCCATCTCGTCCATGCCGATCGGGCCGTCGGCCCGCCCGGCGAGGAACTGCCGGATGATGGGGTCGTCCGAGGCGCACATCTGCTCTTTTGTGGCGAATTTCACCAGCCGTGAGCGAAAGAGGACCCCCATGAAGTCGGCCGTCCTCATGACCGAGGAGATGTTGTGGGTGATGATGAAAAACGTCGCCCCGGTCTCCCGCTGCGCCGTGACCACCAGCTCGTCGAGGTAGGCCACCCGGACCGGGTCGAGGCCGGAGTCCGGTTCGTCGAACAGCACGATCTCGGGCTCGGTGACCATGGCCCGTGCCAACCCGGCGCGCTTCTTCATGCCGCCCGACACCTCACCGGGGAGCTTCTTCAAGTGGTCGAGCAGCCCCACCAGCTCGGCGTTGCGCAGGACGATCTCGCGGATCTCGCGCTCGTTCTTGTGCGTGTGCTCTCGAAGAGGGAAGGCGATGTTGTCGTAGAGGCTCATCGAGCCGAACAACGCGCCGTCCTGGAAGAGGACGCCGAACTTCCGCCGGATCTCGTAGAGCTTGCGCTCGCGCATCCCCACGATCTGCTGGCCGTCGACCCATATCTCGCCGCGGTCGGGACGCAGCAGGCCGAGGATGTTCTTCAACAGGACCGACTTGCCGGTGCCCGAGGGCCCCAGGATGGACGTGATCCTGCCCTTGGGGATGTCGAAGGTCACGTCTTCGAGCACGGTGTGGGACCCGAATGACTTGGTCACCCCCCGCAAGGAGATGATCGGCTCGCCCGGTGCCACCCACTCCCGCAAAGCTGACGTCTTGCTCCTCGGGCCGTCTTCTCGTGACATGGGTGCGGTGTTGCAGATCGTGCTCGTCATCTCTCGAACCTCCCCCGTGCGCTGTCCTTCGTAGGAGGAACGTCGGACCGGGGCCGACCACACGGTCCTCTCGGCGGTCCGGACAGGTGGGCCCGGTCTCTTTGCAGGATGAGCGTGAGGAGGACCGCCCAACCACGTTTCACCTTCAGGGGAGGCACCCAGAGGGGGGCCCGTGGAGGAAAGGCAGGGGGAGCCCCGGATGCACGGAACGGCTCTGGAGACCGAGGAGATGGTGGCCGAAGGGGCCGTCCGCCCCGATCCATCTCAGGTGATGCCCCGTCGGGCCATCGTGCCCACTCGGCCCGACGGCAAGATCATCAGTGCGGTCCGCGAGACCGGGCGCATGTTCGCCGTGGCCCTCGAGTCGCTCCGGCAGCTCTTCATCCGAGGGCTTCCGGTGGGGGAGTTCTTCGACCAGTGCTGGTTCCTCGCCCGGGTCACCACGCTGCCGCTCATCTTGGTGTCCATCCCCTTCGGCATGGTGATCGCGCTCGAAGTGGGCTCTTTGCTCGAGCAGATCGGTGCCCAGTCGCAGCTTGGTGCGGCAATGGTGCTGGCCGTCGTGAGGGAGCAGGCGCCGGTGGCCACCGCCTTGCTGATCGCCGGGGCCGGAGGATCGGCCATGTGCGCCGATCTGGGCTCGCGGCGCATCAGGGACGAGATCTCGGCGATGGAGGTGATGGGGGTGAACCCCCTGCACCGCCTGGTCCTCCCTCGCCTCTTGGCCGCCACGCTCGTGGCCTTCCTCCTCGATGCCGTGGTGAGCGTCGCGGGGATCCTGGGCGGGCTCTACTTCGGGGTCCACGCAGTGCACGTCACCGAGAGCAGCTTCTTCGCCACGTTCTCCGAGCTGAGCCAGCTCGCCGACCTGGGGATCGCCCTTTTCAAGGCGGCGGTGTTTGGCTTCCTCGCCGCCATGGTTGCCTGTTACAAGGGCCTGTACGCCAAAGGGGGTCCGAAAGGCGTCGGCGACGCGGTCAACCAGGCCGTGGTGGTCACGTTCATCCTGGCGTTCTTCGTGAACTTCATCCTCACCATCTTCTATTTCAACTTCATCCCGCAGAAGAGCATCTGACGTGATCACCGCCACTATTCCCCGCCTTCTCGACGACCTCTACGCCCAGCTTCGCTTCTACGTGAAGATCCTCCGGGCGCTGCCCCGCGCACTTCGCTACCCCAAGGAGATCGGCATCCTCATGTCCGATATCGCCATCGGTCCCGGTGCCCTGGTGGTCGGTGGGGGGATGTTTTTCGTGGTGATGAGCATTGCATTCTTCACCGGCACCGAAGTCGGGTTGGAAGGGTTCACCGGGCTCTCCCAGATCGGAGCCCAGGCGTTCACCGGCGTCATCTCGTCCTTGGCCAACACCCGGGAGATCACGCCGCTCGTCGCCGGCGTGGCGCTGGCGGCACAGGTGGGGGCCGGGTTCACTGCCCAGCTCGGGGCCATGCGCATCTCCGAGGAGATCGACGCGCTGGAGGTCATGGGGGTCAACAGCGTCGTCTACCTTGTCGCCACCCGGGTCTGGGCCGCGCTCATCACGATGATCCCGCTCTACCTGGCTGCCCTGTTCTCCAGCTACGTGGCCACCGAGCTGATCGTCACCCGGTTCTTCGGGCTCTCGACGGGTACCTACCAGCACTACTTCCAGCTCTTCCTGCCGCCGATCGACATCTTCTACTCGTTCTTGAAGGCGATGGTCTTCGCCGTCCTGGTGACCCTCATCCACTGCTACTACGGGTACACCGCCGGGGGCGGTCCGGCCGGAGTCGGCGTGGCAGCCGGCCGGGCCATCCGCCTCTCGATCATCGTGATCGTGCTCGTCAACCTGCTCATGTCGCTCGTCCTCTTCGGCGGGGTGAACTTCACGGCGAGGCTGGTCGGATGAGGGGGGAGTCGTGAAGCGCGCGGCTCGGTCACTCGTCGCCCTCGCGGTCCTCGCCGTGGCGGCGCTCGGCGCCGTGGGGCTGGTGCGGCTCTCCAACGGCGACTACTCGGGCGACTACGCGCTCAGCGGTGTCTTCCCCCGAGCCGGCGAGGGGCTCCAGTCGGGTTCCGAAGTCGTGTTCCGCGGAGTGCAGGTGGGGAGGGTGTCGACCATCGAGCTCGACGGGACCCGGGCCCGGATCACGGTGCTCATGGACCCGAGCTTCAAGGTGCCGGCCGACACCGTCGCAACCGTCGAGCCGGTCAACCTCTTCGGCGCCGAACAGGTCACACTGTCCACCCCGCCATCGGCGTCGACCGGCGGAGTCGAGACCGAAGCGGGCCCGTACCTGGCACCAGGGGGGACGTTCACCCACACCGCCACCTCTGACGAGCTCGGCGACCTGTTCGCGGCCGCGGCGCCACTCCTCAACCGGGTCAACACCGAGAACCTGGCGTCGGTCATCTCGGACTTCGGCCAGGCATCCGACGGCGAGGGTCCCCAGATCGCCCAGGCCATCGGCGCCGGCGCCCGCCTGGCCAACTCGCTGGACCAAAGCCTCCAGGCTCAACTGGCCGCTTTGGACTCGTTCAGCCGTTTCACGGCGGCGATCGCCCCCGACGGCTCGGCGATCAACGGCCTCTCGGCCCAGGAGAACCTGGCACTGCCCACCTTCAATGCAGACGTGGCCGACTACCAGCGCCTGCTGGACAACCTCACAACGTTCTCGAGCGAGCTGGCTCGCCTGCTCACCGATTATCACCCCGACATCGCGACCCTCCTCACCCAGGGTGCCGACGTCGCCCAGGTGCTCACGACCCAGCAGGCCGAGATCGGCCAAGTGATCCGGGGTGCGTACGAGTACGCGTACAAGGTGTCCAAGGGCGGTGGCTCGGCCACCCTGGCGAATGGGAGCAAGTTCGCCTACTTCAACTCGTTCATCCTCTTCGGCGACGTGAACTCCTTGGTGTGCGACCTCCTGGCGCCTCCGGACCCGAACATGGCATTCCTCGAGCCCCTCCAGCAGGCGCTGGCAGGTGCCGGCACCCCGTTCGACTGCCAGAGCCAGCTCGCCGCCTTCGACGCCGCCCAGAAGACATCGAGCGTTGCGGGAACAGCCACGCCGGCGGCCACGCCGACCTCTGCCGCCGTTGCACCTTCGGGCAGCACCTCGACGCCAACCCAAAGCATCGCCGGCACGGCTCAGACACTGGCCAACCAGATCTACGGCATCATCGGGCGCCCGTCGTCCTCCTCGGGCAAGTCGATCGGCAGCTACGTGAAGTCCCTCCTCGGAGGTGGGTCGTGATGTCGCTCCGGCACTTCTCACCCCGGCACATCTCGCACCGCCTGCCCAAGAACGCCGTGAAATTCGCCCTCTTTGCCGCGCTGTGCCTCGTCCTGCTCGTCGGCCTGGCGGTGAAGATCGGGAACATCTCGCTCTTCTCGTCACGCCGGACGTACTACGCGCAGCTCGCAGACGTGACGGGCCTGACGTCGGGCGACCAGGTGGACATCGCCGGCGTGGAAGTCGGCCAGGTGGGGTCGATCACCCTCCAGCGGACACATGCCCTGGTCTCGATGAGCGTGAACGTCGACGTGTCGCTGCGCCAGGGGACCGACGTCGGCCTTCGCTGGCTGAACGTCCTCGGCCAGAAGCAGATCTACCTGTACCCCGCCACTCAAGGCCCGATGCTCAAGCCCGGAGCCACGATCCCTTTGAGCCACGACGTCTCGGACGCCAGCGTCGACGCGTTCTTGAACTCGATCGGCCCGTTCCTCTCGGCCATCAACCCGAGCGAGGCCAACGCGTTCGTAGAGAACGTCTCAGGCGCGCTCGAAGGCGACACTGCCGAGATCAACCAGCTCATCAACAACGGGGCCACGATCTCCCAGACGGTCGGCGCACTCGACACCCAAGTCGGTGCCGTCATCGACAGCTTGGACCAGGTGCTCACCGCGATCGCCTCGCGCAGCAGTGACGTGTCCTCGCTCGTGAGCAACCTCCAGACCGTCTCCCAGTCCCTCGCCTCACGCAACGACCTCCTGGACCAGGTCGTGGTGAACCTCTCGCAAGTCACCGGCGACCTGGCGAACCTCATCGGGCAGGACCGGAGCACAATCGACTCGAGCATCTCCAGCCTCGAGACGGTCACCCAGACGATCGCCAGCCACCGCCAGCAGCTCGCCCAGACGCTGTCGACGCTCGGGTCGGGGCTGGCCCCCTACGCCGAGATCTCGTCGTACGGGCAGTGGTTCCAGGTCCAGACCATCTACACCTGTCTGGCGAACCAGACGAGCTGCTCCTACTACGAGCCGCTCACAGCTCCTGCCGGATCGGGGCCGGGAGGAGGGCCTCCCCTGTCGGCGCCCTCGCTCCCCGGGACCTCCGCCGCAGGGGCGAGCGCAACGGGCGCCGGCACACCGGGGTCGGCCCCAGGCGGGAGCATCAGCACCATCCTGCGTGCCGTAGGGGGTGCGGGATGAGGGCGTTCACCGAGCGCAGCCCCAAGACCATCGGTGCAGTGATCCTGGCGGTGATGGCCGTCGTCATCCTCGCCGTGATCTTCCTCAACCGAAGTGTCTTCTCGTCGGGCTACACGGTGACCGCCCGGTTCCCCGACGCGGCCGGCGTGTCCAAAGGCACGCAAGTGCTCGTGGCCGGGGTCCCGGTCGGGAGCGTGCAGTCGGTGACCATCGACGGCAACGCCGTCGATGTCACGATGTCGATCGACCATGGCGTCGTGCTCCCACGGCACACCGCTGCGGCAATCAAGGTCGAGACCCTCCTCGGCGTGGTCGACCTCACTCTCGATCCCGAGAGCGGCTGGTCGTCACCGCTCAAGACCGGAGCAGTTCTCACCGACACCTCGGTCCCCACCGAGTTCTACCAACTCCAGAACACCGCAGGGAAGCTGCTCCAGCAGACCAACGCCCAAGCGCTGAACGGCGTCATCGAGTCGCTGGCGGCCATCACCCAGGGCAAGCAGCAGCAGGTCGAGCAGATCATCCAAGGCCTGGGCAAGCTCACCACCACGATCAGCGATCGGAGCGGAGCGGTGAGCCAGCTCATCGACTCGGCGAACACCCTCTCGACGGCGCTCGCCTCCCGGGACAGCCAGCTCGCCTCGGTGATCGACCAGCTCAACACGGTGGTCACAGGCTTGGCCTCCCACAGCACGGACCTGGCCAGTCTCATCGACAACATCGACGCTGCGGCCACCCAGACCAACAGCCTCGTCGGCCAGGAGAAGCCCCAGCTCGATCAGCTCCTCACACACCTCCACACCACCCTGGGCGTGGTCGGGCAGCACCAGGACGACTTGGCCCAAGCCGTGTCGTACCTGAGCGCGGCGGTCAAGGGGTTCGCCTCGGTGGGGTACTCCGGACCCCAGGACACCCCGAACTCCTGGGCGAACATCTACGACAACCTCGTGACGTCGGCCGGGGCCTACGGCGTCCTCGCACCGTGCGGCGCGCTCGATCAGGCGCTCGACGAGATCCTCGGCCCGACACCGCTCGCGTGCAACGAGCAGACCGGACCGCTGCCGGGCTCCACACCGTCGAACCTCAGCCCGAGCCCGGCGACGGATCCCACAGCCTCGCCGGGAACCTCGGGGACCTCGAGCGCCTCGGGGACGTCGCCGGCTGCTGGCGGCCCTTCGTCAGTCGCATCCAATGCCCCCGACTCAGGGCTGAGCGGCCTGTCGGAGCTCCTCTCGCCGCTTGCCGGAGGGGTGAAGTGATGGGAGCGCGCTGGCGCCGGCTGACCCGGTGGGGGCGGTGGGTGCTCGCCGGTGCCGTCGTGATCGGCGGCACCGTCGTGGGGGTGGCCGCGACTTCCTCGGTCTCCACCTATCCGCTGTCCGCCGTGTTCTCCGAGGCGCCAGGGCTGTACCCGGGAGCCGCTGTCGAGGTGCTGGGGGTGAAGGTCGGCACGGTGACGGCGGTGCGCGATACCGGCCGGGAGGTGAAGGTCGCCATGGCAGTGGATCGCGGTCGCCCCATCCCCGCGTCGGCCTCGGCCTCCCTCGTGGCCCCGGAATTGCTCGGGACACCGGACATCGAGCTGGCGCCTGGGTACACCGGAGGTGCCGTCCTGAGGTCAGGTGCAACGATCCCCGAGTCCAGGACGTCGGTGCCGGTGTCCACCAACGAGGTGCTCAAGTCGCTGCAGAAGACGCTGAGCGCGATCAACCCTCACGCAGTCGGTGCCTTGGTCACGAACTTGGCCCAGGACCTCGACGGCCAGGCCCAAGGCCTCAACAAGCTCATTGCCGGCGCGGCCGGCACCATCAAGCTGCTCGCCGACAAGGAGGACGGTCTGGGCCAGCTCAGCGGCACCCTGGCCGAGCTCACCGGCAGTCTCGACTCTCGGACCTCCGAGATCAGCCAGCTCATCACCGACTACGACACCGTCTCAGGGGTGATCGCCCAGCACAGCCCCGAGCTCACAGCGGCGATCTCGCAGCTCTCTTCGGCCAGCACCGAGGTGGTCCAGCTCCTCACTCCCAACCTGAGCTCGCTGGAGCAGGACGTGGGCACGGTGACGACGGTGGGACGCACGCTCGACCGCAACTTGAGCTCGATCGACCAGACGCTCACATCGGCCACGGCTCTCTTTGCTGCAGCCCAACGGGCCTACACACCGACACACGAGTGGCTGAACTTGAACCTCCAGACGCCGACCGGCGTCACCGGGGCTTACGTGGTCGGGCTGGTCCGGGACCGCCTGGCCGGTGTGTGCCGCAGGATCGCCGCCAATCACTCGGCGGGGCTGTCACCCAGCGAGCTCCATACCCTCGCCACATGCGGGAACCCCGACTCGGGATTCTTTGACCCGCTCTTGAACCAGATCCCGAGCATCCTCACAGACATCCAGAATGGAAAGGTCCCCTCGTCCCCGCCCAGCCCTGCCTCCTTGTTCCAGCAGGGCCTGTCCCAGATCCCGGGCATCCCCGCGGCGAGCGCACCGGCGAGCACGCCGTCGAGCACGCCGACCAGCGCACCGGCACCGGCGTCCTCGGGGGGCTCGGCTTCGAGGTCGAGCACCGGCACGGGAACCGGGAGTAGCGGTTCCACCTCGACGCCGTGCCTGGGTGGCCTACTCGGTTCGATCGTCACGTGCTCGTCGGGCTCCTCGGGCTCGTCGGGGTCCTCGGGGTCGTCCGGTCTCGGCGGCCTGCTCTCCTATCGGTCCAAGCTTCCTGCCGGAAGCGGTGCAAGCGATCCCACCACACTCCTCAGCACCCCGGCCGAAGCCGAGCTCCCGCCACTCCCGGCGACAGCACCCGGTGCTTCGCCCGGCCACGCACACAGGCGCGTGGCATCGACGCGGCGGCGCCCCAGCGCGCGGCGGCCGGCGCGCACTCGTACGACGTCGAGGGGACAGCGCGAAGGCCGGCGTGATCCGGCCAAGCGCACGAGAGAGCGGCGAGGGCGGCGATGAGCGCGCTCGGGAGCAGGGTGGCAGGGCGGCGCAGGGTGGCCGGCCGGGCGGTGTGCCTCTTGGCCGTGGTCTCCCTCGCCGTGGTGCTGTCCGGCTGCGGGTCGAGCGGTGGATCGGGATCTGTCACGGTGAGCGCCGTCTTCTCCGACGTAGGCAACCTGGTGACAGGAGCCCAGGTGCAGATGGCAGACGTCCCTGTCGGTCACGTCAGCGCCATCGCGCTCGACGGCGACGAGGCCAAGGTGACGATGGTCATCGACCCAGGCATCAAGGTGCCCGACAACGTGACTGCGAAGTTGGAACGGACCACCATCCTCGGCGAGCGCTTCATCGAGCTGGCACCGCCACGCCGGGCCGGCCCACCGCTCACCGACGACGCTGTCATCCAGCGGACCACAGTGGTGCCGACAGTGGAGCAGCTCGTCTCGGCGGGTGCCGAGGTGTTCGGCTCCGTCTCGACCTCGCAACTGGCGGACATCATCGAAGCTGGAGGTCAGGGTTTCACCGGCCAGGCCGCGTCGCTGCGCCAGCTCCTGAACGACTTCTCCACGGTCGCGGCGGGGTACGCGTCGCAGACCACACAGATCAAGACCGTCGTCAACAGCTTGGACCAGTTGGGATCCAGCTTGGCCCCGACATCGGGGCCCGATTCGCAGGCCATCGCCAACCTGTCTCAGACGGTCTCGATCCTGGCGCAGGAGTCAGGGAAGTTCGAGAGCCTCCTCCAGTCACTGGACGCGGTCTCGTCCCAGGGGAGCAGCATCATCTCCACCTACTCCCCGCAGATCACCGACCAGCTCCGGGCCCTCGCAGCGGTGACCGGCCAGCTCGCGCAGAACCAGCAGGACCTCGCGGGGCTCCTCACCTACCTACCCCAGCACGACGCGGTGCTGTCTGAGGCGGCCCGCAACGACTACCTCCAGGTGTTCGAGAACATCATCGTCTGCGGCATCCCAGGCGGCGGGTCGAGCACAGCTCCGGCCTTCACGTGCACACCGCACGGGTCGAGCTCGGCGAGCAACGGCGGAGGTGGGGCAGGATGAAGACCAGCCGACTGGTGCTCAACCTGCTGGCCTTTCTGGTCGTCACCGTGGCGCTGATCGCTTATGGCGTGGTGGACCTCCTCGGGAACCCGCTCGCGTCGTCCCTCCACGTGTCGGCAGTGTTCCCGAACGCGTCGGGGCTGTTCGACAACTTCTCGGTCGAGCTCAACGGGGTGGACGTCGGCACGGTGAGCTCGGTGCAGCTCGTCCACGGCGGGGCCCGGGTGGACATGAGCATCGACCACGGCGTGAGCATCCCAAGCAACGTGGTGGCTGGGATCGACATCGCCAACGATCTCGGGGAGCAGGTCGTGGAGCTCACTCCCCGTTCCGGTCGGAGCGATCCTCCGCTCCGGGACAACGCGGTCATCCCGGTGGCCCCCGACAGCGTGCCGGCCGATGTGGGACAAGTCGTAGCCTCCGCCACCCGGCTGCTCGACGCCATCCCCAGCGGCAATCTGAACGCGTTGCTCGCTGACCTCGCCACCGCCCTCCAGAACCGAGCGGGGGACCTGCGGACCATCGTGTCGGCCGGGACCACGTTCTCCCAGGAGTTCCTCCAGTACCAGACCCAGTTCAACGCATTGCTGGCCAACGCACCCCCGGTCCTCGACGCAGTGAGCGCTGTCGGGCCGGCGTTGCGCCAGTCACTCGTCAACACCGAATCGCTGCTCGAGGTCCTCGCACACCAGAAGGGCGACGTCACGACGCTTCTCCAGCAGGGATCGCAGGCCACCGGGCTCCTCGGGAGCCTCGTCACGAACCAGGCCCCGGATCTCGCCTGCCTGTTCCACGACGTTGCCCAGATCTCGACAAACCTCGCTCAACCCGCCAACTTGGGCCACCTCTCCCAGACGCTCGCCACCAACCAGTACTTCTTTGGAGCGGTGAGCGCGGTGACGGTGCAGGGCGAGGCCAAGGCACTCTCGGATGGGGCGCCCGCCAATCCCGACCAGTACTTCCTCCGGACTCGCCTGCTCATCCCACCGGCGACGCCGGCGGGAGTTGCGTACCCGGCGCAGCAGGGTCTGCCGCCGGTGAAGCCTGGCGCCGGGTGCAGCACGGAGCTCGGCCAGGGTGTGGGGCCGGCCACCCAGGCTGGGTTCACCCCGGCAGCAGGCGGGAGCCTCAGCCCGGCTCCGGCATCGGAGTCCCAAGTGCGAGGAGCGGGAGACGGGGACACACCGGTGTCGACCGAGGACGCCGCCTATCGGGGCCCCACCCCGGGTGGTGACCCGCTTGGCCCGATCCTGCTGGGGGCGCTCCTCGTGCCGGCGTTGGCCCTGGCCTGGGGCGCTCGCCCTTCCCGCCGTCGGACCCGGCGCCGGGGCTGACCCCGCACCACACCGCCCCGCACCGCACCGTTCTGCCATGCCGTTGCGTGCGCTGCCCGCGTGCCGATCCGGCTTTCGCCGGCAGGCCGGGCGTGAGGCGTTCACCGATCCGACCGTGAGGTCGGAGCCGCTCAGCCGTTCTCAGTGATGGAGACGGAACGCCGGACGCTCACGGGACCGAAGTTTCTACCGGGCATGAAGGCGACGAGGAGAAGGAGGGGAGCGATGCGAGGTGGCGTGAAAGTGGTGGGGGGTCCTGAGGCCGAAGCCGAGGGCCCGTCCGGGCGGGCGAGCGTCGAAGAGGTCGAGCTCGACGACCCGTCCGATGCGGAGGACGTTGCCGACGGGGTCGAAGTCGACGAGGAGCCGGAGCACGAGGGCACGGAGCACGAGGGCACGGAGCCAGAGGGAGCGGAGCACGAGGGCACGGAGCCCACGCCGCTTCCGCACCAGGGACCTCGCTCCGGGGCACGGGGGCGCGGGCAGCGCCGGCTCACGCGGGCGTTCGCCGTGGTGTCGGTCGTCGCCGTCCTGGGTGTGGCCGGCACCATCGGTTTCGGACTGGCGTGGTCGGGCCAGAACGCCAGTGCGCAGGCGGCGGCAGCTGTGCGCACGACGTCGCAGCGGTTCCTCACCGACCTCACCAACTTCGACGCCAAGACCGTCGACGCTGATTTCGCTGCGATCACCGGCATGGCGACCGGCAGCTTTGCCGGGCAGGCCCGCACGTTCTTCAACTCGGCGATCCGCCAGGAGCTCGAAGACGCGCTGGCGTCCTCCCGGGGACAGATCAGGAGCTTGTACATCGAGAGCGTCTCGGGCAACCAGGCATCGTCGTACGCAGTGGTCGACCAGCTCTACGCCAACAACAAGATCAGCGCTCCCCAATCGGACGTGCTCCGCATCGTCCTCGATCTGTCCGACACGGTGTCCGGATGGAAGGTGTCAAACGTGACCGTGCTCCAAGGACCGACATCGACGGGCGGCACGACGACCCCTTCGTCGCCGGCCTCCTCGACCTCCACCCCCGCCGGGTGAGCCGCGGCCAAGGCCAGGACCGGCGCGCATCTCCGCTGCGGTCGGCTCCGTGCCACCGTTGGGCCTCGTGCCGCGCCACCGTTGGTCCTCGTGCCGCCGGCCAGGCGGCCGTCACCCAGAGGTGGTCGGACCCGCGACCGGCGCCATGCCCACGATCGGCTTGTTGAGCGTCATGGAGCCGGTGGACCCGTAGAAGCGCGCTGCCCCGAAGCTGAAGATCCCCCCGTCGGAGGCCACCAGCCAGTAGCCCGCGCCTGTGGGCGTCGCAGCCATGCCCACGATCGGCTTGTTGAGCGTCATGGACCCGGTGGACCCGTAGAAGCGC
>DAHWPS010000166.1:0-3773 GCA_027342785.1 Acidimicrobiaceae bacterium | reverse complement strand
GTTCCCGGCCACGGCGCCGTCCGAGGAAGTCACCAGGGCAGAGATCCCCACGTCGTGCGCAGCGACACCTTCGGGGGCTTTAGCACAAGCGCCCCGCTTGGCGATGACGGCGAAAGACACGTAGGTCTTTCCCCCCTCAGTCACGAGGGTGGCCCGCAAGATGCGGGCAGTGCCGGCCCCGATGCGCTGGCGCAGCTGTTGAGTGCTCGCCGTGGACGACGTTGCTGGCAGCCCGCTACGAGTCCACCTCGAGACCCGCGCACCGCGACCAGCGTGCCTGGTCTGCGGAGCGTTCGCCACGGTGAAGGAGCGCCCGGTCGTCGAGCTGATCGACCTGCCATCGCTCGGTCGCGCGGCGCGTCTTGTGTGGCATAAGCGCCGGTGGCGCTGCCGTGAGGCAACCTGTGTCGGCGGGATCGTATGCGAGGGGCTACGCGCGACCGGTCAAACCCAGGAGGGCGTCGAACTCGTCGGGGGCTCTGGACATCATCGCGAGCCAGTCCCTCACCTCGGTCAGCGCTTCGTTGCGTATTTCACGGTGAGAGATCTTGTGCTTGGATGCGTACACGCCAATGCCATCGCTTGCGCGCACGACGCTCTGCGCGGTCAGGGTCGGGGCGGGCAACATGATGGCCTCGGGGCGCCTGGAATTTCCCGCCGTACCTTCGAGAAGCTTCTTCACCTCTGGCAAGTATGCCAGGAGCTGTCCCCATTCCCGGACAGGGTCCTCGATGGGCTTTTACCAGGTGATGACCGTAAAGGCTCTGAGGCAGGAGAGAGCGAACATCTCAACCGGCTGGTGGAGTTGTGCCTGGTCACGGGCGACGAGCGCATCGAAACCATTGGTGACGGCCGTGCAGTAGAGAACCCAGTCCGGTGTGCTGTTCTTTGCCAGGGCGGGATCGAAGTCGCGCAGGTGGACTACCTCAATGGTTCGATCGATGGCGTGAATGTCGAACCCCGACGGCTTCGGGAAACCCTGATCGAGCAGAAGCTTGATCTTACGCGGCTGCGTTGTCGGGGAGCTCGAGGCCACGAAGTCGCCGTTCCAGGAGGTAAGCGTCGTCTGCGGCTTCGCTGGTCAGGCCGGGGTACAGCTCGACGATCTCTGCACTCGCCAGGCCACGTTGCTCCCGGACCGCGTGAATCGACGCTGTGGGGATGCGAGTGCGCTCGACGCAGGGATCACCGGCCATTACCCACGGCGAGATGAAGGTGAACGAGCTCGGTCTGATCAGGCTGGGAGCCCACAGCCGTGACAGCCGCTTGCCACCGAGCTCAGAGACAGGTGCGACGAGGTCGAATGTGCTGAGGAGTCCCTGTAGGTCGTCGAAGGGCAGGAGGCTCTCGCCGGTCACCGAGCTGGTCCGGTCTTCACCGACAACCAAGGTGCGACGGTCGGCGTAGAGGTACTGGATCTCACGGCCCGCAGCCACCTGCGCCTTGACGGTGCCCACGTGGTCGGCCGCCGTGTGGCGCTCCATGCCGCCTTGGCGGAGCCAGGCGAGCAGCCGCAGGTAGACCAGGTCCCGGTAGGACCAAGCTGCCGGCGTCTCGTCGCCGAAGTCCGGCACGTAGATGGCGGTGCGTCGCCATTCGTAAAGCGTGCTGCTCGGAATACCCGAGAGCTGCGACGTGCGAGCGTTATCGTAACGCCCCCGTGGATGGCGGAGCGCGTACGTGACGGTCTTGCGGGCCTCTGCATCTAGGTTGGCTGTCACGATGCTCACCGGCATCCGATCTGTTGTACCGTCCCGGCCGTACAACACGGGTTGCAGGCAGGTCCGGGCACGGGAGTCTTCTTGTCGCAGACGCGAGAGTGCCCGACCAAGGACTGCATCACCGGCACTCGCACGACCTGAGCCTACCCGGCTAATGCTTCTACGGCCATCACCGGAAAGGCTTGACCTGATAGGGCGATCGGAGCGGCGCGCCACTGCGGGGTCGTACGGGTATGGCCTGAGCGGAAAGGGCTGGGATGGCAATAGCGCTGCCTGCCAACCCGCGGTCGGCCTTTGCCGAGGGAACCTGGGTTGTTGGCGGCACCTCCATGGGGGAGGGGCGGTACCCTCATAGGATGCGGAGGTTGGTGTTCCCCCTCGTGGCCGCACTGCTCGTGATGGGGGCTCGGACCCTGCACGTTGTGGAGAGGCAGTGAGCGCATCACGCGTTCTCGAGAGCTTCTGCTGCACCGGCATCGGTTGCCTCGAGGAGGTGACGATACCGGGTGACCATGGAGACGGTCTTCCAGCCGTGGCGGTCCATCACCTCTCCGACACTGGTGCCGTGTTTCAGCAATGCGGTTGCCGAGTGATGGCGCAGATCGTGGAGCCGCATGTGGGGCACGCCGGCGGATCGGCAGGTCTGGACGAACACCCGGGTGAAGCTGCGCGGATTGTAAGGGTCGGACCCACTGACGTCAGGTGAGAATACGAAGGATCCTTCAACCAGGCAGGAACCGCAACGGAGCGCACGCTCCTCGCAGCGCTCGCGGTGGGATTGCAGAAGCTCGACCGTCTTGGTCCCGAGGGCGATCCTGCGCACCTCCCCGGTCTTTGTGCCCTTGATCTCGACTCCTCCGGGTATTCCCGCCACGGAGCGCCGGATGAGAGCACTCTTGGAGTCGAGATCAAGGTCGCGCCACTGCAGGCCGCACACCTCCCCACGCCGGCAGCCGGTCCAGGCAGAAAAGGCGATAGCCGTTCCCCAGGTCGGATCGTCGCCCAGGGCGAACTCGACGAGCTGGCGAACGTGTGCCGAGTCCGGCGGGTTGGCCCTCTTCTCCCCGAGAGGCGGAAGCTCGATGCCGTCGGTTGCGACGAAAGGCGTGTAGCCCCGCCGGTGAGCCCAGGCGAGAGCCTGGCGCAACGGCCAATGCACCTTGCGGATCGACGCGCCCGACAGGCCGGATCGCAGCATGGCTGTGTACAGGTCCTCGATGTGGTGAGGTCGGAGCTTGCCGACGGGCAGCGATCCGAGACCGTGTAACTCGACGTGGCGGATCGCACCGCGGTAACGGTCCGAGGTGGAAGTCGACAGGACCTGCGAGCGGTCTGTGAGCCAGCGGTTCAGAACCTCTCGCACGGTGAGGAGCTCCGTCGACATGCCGGTGGCTCGCTGCTTGTTGACCTCGGACACGAAGTCGGCCAGCGCCTTCGCCGCTTGGCGCTTGGTCCCGTGGAAGGTCCGCGTCGAGTACCTGCGCCTCCGCGACGACGCGTCCCAGCCGATGTATGCAGACAGCTCCCAGGAGTCCTTGCCGGGCTCTCTCATCGAACCCGCCATTGCCGTCCTCCCTCGTCGCCCTGCCTACTGATTGGCAGCCTACCGGGCTGGAGGGAGGTGATCGGCAATACTGATTGGCAGAAGGGGCGCCTCCAGCGGTCCTGCAGTACTTAGTGCCTCTGACCTGCTCATTTAGTGGCACCCCCAACGGGATTCGAACCCGTGTTACCGCCTTGAAAGGGCGGCGTCCTTGGCCGCTAGACGATGGGGGCCCGACCGATCGAGGCTCCCGCAGGTTACCAGCCTCGCCACCCATGGCTGTGTCCACACCTGGTGCATCGCTGCTGCTCCGGCGCTCAGGTCGACCTGCTCCAGGCGCACCGCCGAGCCTTCTTGCCCTGAGCCACGTAGCGCTGAGCCTCCTAGCCCTGCTCGGGCGACTCCCGGGCATGAAGCTGCCAGCTGGTCGCCTCCGGGCGATCGCGGAGCTCTATCCCCAGGGCTTCGAGGGAATCTCTCACCCGGTCGGCCTCCTCGAAGCGTCCCGC
>DAHWPS010000007.1:0-11815 GCA_027342785.1 Acidimicrobiaceae bacterium | reverse complement strand
CCATTGGGTCTGGTAGTGCACGCCTTCTTGCTCAGCCCACTCAAAGAGCTTCACCCTCGTGCTCTACGACGCATGCTCGTAGATGGTAAGTGATATCGAAGGTAGCTGTTGGCAACCCCTGCCTCTGCCTCTGCTTCAAGGAGGCTGACGAGGTCTTGGCGGGCGGCGACACCGAGCTTGTCGTACGCGTGGCCGAGGTGCTTCTCCACGGTGGAGCGGGTCACGAACAGCCGCTGGGCGATCTGGATATTGGTCAGGCCCTCGGCCGCCAGCTCGCAGATCCTGCGCTCGCTGGCCGTCAGCGCCTGCACCCCGGTCAGGTGCTGGCGTCGGGGACGGGCGCCCGCAACCACCAGCTCGGCGCGAGCCTGCTCGGCGAGCACCGTGGACCCACAGCGTCCGGCGACGTCGTACGCCGCCCGCAGGACGTCGCGGGCCTCCTGGGTGCGGCCGGCTGCCCGCAGACCTGCGCCGAGCTCCACTTGGCAACGGGCCCATTCCAGCCGAGCCGGGGAACCGGCCAGCAGGTCGCCGGCAGCGGCCAGACCGGCCAGGCGGGCCTCACCGAGCTCCGTCAAGGCTTCCAAACGGCGGGTGGCGCCACGGGCGGCACTCGTTGCCCATCGTTCGGCGTGGACGGCATGCTCTCTCACCAGCGCGATGGCCTGGGAGGTCTGGCCCAGGTCGAGATGGCAGCTCGCGGCTTCCAGGCGCCACGCAGGGTACGGCAGGTGGTTCTCTGCCTGCCCGGGATCGCCCCGGAAGCGGAGCACCTCGAGCGCGGCCTCCGGTTGGCCCCGGAACCTGTGAAGCCGACCGCACGCGTACAGCGCGTGGACGGACTGCGACGCCGACAGCACATCTCGGTCCAGGCCGGTGGCGCCGGTGGCGCCGACGGCCTCGGCCGCGCCGCCAAGGTCCCCTTGCTCCATGAGCGCGAGCGCCAGGTAGGCCTGCAGGATCGGGCGAACGTACCCGACCGGGAACTCCGCGTCGAGGGCCTCCCGGGTCATCTGCTCGCAGCGGCGGATGTCCCCGCAGATCCAGGCACCGATGGCCGCGGCAGCGCACACGTAGGTGATGGCGGTGGTGGCCCCGCGATCTTGCGCGTGGCACAGGACCCGATCGAAGACGGCCGAGGACTCGTCCTGGTCCTCGGCCAGGCTGAAGGCGGTCAGCGCAGCCATGAAGGGGAAGGACGCGACCGCCCCTGCGTCGAGCAGGCGGTCGTCCGACAGCCCCCTGCGGGCGAACGCGACAGCTTGGGCGGCGCTGCCCTTGAGCAGGCGGGTCGCAGCCAGGCTGCACTGGATGACCAGATCGGCAACGGTGTCGCCTGCCGGGGTAGCCATCTGGACCAGGCGGTCGGCAACGAGGTCGGCATCCTCTTGGTTCAGCAACCGGTAGGTGGCGGCTTCGGCCTCGAGCCATCGCACTGTGGTGGTCGCCAGCAGCTCCCGGTCGGCCAGAGCACCGTCCACGGTCGCCGCGGCCGCGACGAAATCGGCCACGGACGCTTGGACCCGGGCCGTCAGAAGGGCCGTCGCGACCCGATCTGCGAGGTCGCTGGCCGCCGCCGCGGTGGCAGCGCGGAGGTGCTCCAAGGCCGACGCCGGGTCTCCGGCAAGCCACTCGGCCTCGCCCAGATCGCGAAGAAGGGCCGCGGGAACCGGGGACACACCCTCGGCAACCGCCCGGGAGAGCCAGCGTCTCGCCACATCCGACGCCCCGCTCGCGCGTGCGGCCTGGCCGGCGGCCCAGAGGACCTCGACCACCCATGGATCACCGGCCTCGTCGGTGAGGGAGAGGTGGATCGCCACCTGGTCGGAGTTGGCCCCCCTCGCGGCCAGCAGCTCGGCCGCGAGTCGATGCAGGCGGACCTGCTCCCCATGCGGCGTGTCCCCCCTCACGGCTTCACCGATGACCGGATGCACGAACGCGAGAGGCCGTCCCTGGGACAGGACACCGACCCGGACCAACATGTCGCAGTAGCCAGCCGCGTCTGCGGTGCTCATCCCGGCGACGCGGGCGGCCTCGCCTATCGCAGCCGTACCGCCGAAGGTCGCGATGGCGCGGGCAAGCCGGGTGGCCTCCGGCGGCAGGCCATGGAGACGGAACAGGACCGAAAGAGAGACCCCGTGGGGACTGAGCGAGGCCACTGATGCTGCGGCGGCGTCACCCCAGTCGAGCCCGTCTGAACGGACAGCCGCCAACAGCTCGGTCAGGAGAAACGGGTTGCCTCCGCTTGCTCGGTGGCATGCCTCGACGAAGGCAGGGCTCGGAGCTTCGTCTGCCCGTTCCCGGACGAACCGACCGGACGCCTCTGCCGAGAGCAGCGCGGGGTGCAGGGCCTGCCCGGGCAGAGCGGCCAGGAGCTCGGACCACTGCTCGTCGTCGAGGCCCGGCCGAACGGCGATCACCAGGGCGACACGGACACCGTCGAGACGGCGGGCCATGTAGTGGAGGAACCTGAGGCTCGGGACGTCACAATGCTGGAGATCGTCGACGGTCAGCAGCACCGGTCCTTGGTCGGCGAGGTTGCACACCACCCAGTACAGTGCGTGGACGACGGCGAACTCCGTCTCGGGCTCCGCCAAGCCGGCCATCTGGTGGCTGTCGCTCTCCCCGGAAGCACCGAGCAGCGCGGCTGCCGAGCTCGCCGGCCCACGGAGCAGCCGAGGATCTGCATCGACCCGGCGCTCGAGGAGCTGGCGGACCACTCCATAAGCGAAGTCTTCTTCGAGCTCGCTGGCCCTGGCAGCGACGACGGTCATGCCACGGGCAGAGGCGTCTCGCCGGGCGGCGGCGAGGAGGGCGCTCTTGCCGATCCCCGCCGGGCCTTCGATGACGATGCAGCCCCCGTCCCCGCCGAGGGCCCCCTCGAGGGCGACCTCGATGGCTGCCATCTCACCCGTGCGCTCGAGCAGAACCTCGTCCAGTGGCATCCGGCTCATTGTGGCCGACCGATAGAGCTGCGGCCAGCGAGCACGGAGCTCGCGGCGGCGCTGGCCGCAGGGGAGCCACACCGGTCGTAGGCCAGCCGGCAACCCGCCACTGACCCGCCACTGGCCCGCCACTGGCCCGCCACCGGAGAGAGCCGATCGTTCTGGTGGCCTCGCCCAAAATTGGGGGAGCTCCCCACGATGCCGTTCATGCCGTGGTTCGTCCAGAGTACGTAGATCCCTGCCCGAGACCGCATCCAGGTGATCCTCGAGATCGAGCCCGCAATCCAGCCCATCACCGGGGTGGTGCTGCGCGCGGGCTGCGCGTCTCGGAGCTTCTACGGGTGGACGTCCCTGGCCGACGCAGTCGCGGCCGCTATGGACGGCGACGAGGACGGATCGGCCGTCCGGCACGAGATGTTGGGAGCGGAGGAGACATGAGCCGTCAACCTGAGCAACGGCTGGCAGACGTCGGCCCGACGACCGGGTACCGCCGTTGGGTGTCGATCGGGGTCGCTCTCGCCCTCGTCGCCGGTGGCACGATCTTGGTGACCGCGCCGTCGGGGGCCAGCCCGATGAGATCACGGACGACAGTCGTCACAGTCCCTACCAACACAGTGCACGTCACATCGGGCGCGTGCCCGACAAAGACCACAGACCCGATCGTGGAGACCCACCAAGGGACACCGAAGTTCCCGACAGTGACCCCGGCCGACGTGTGCGGGATCGAGGACTTGGAGAACCGCGCCTACGGGGCGTTCTTGGGCGCCCACGGGACAGTCAGGCCGGAGACAACCACCGAGGGCACCTCCGAGTACGCCGGCGAGATCTGGACGTTGCTCGAGGAGTCCATCGGGACAGAGGCGACATCCACCACATTGAGCAGTGTCTGGCTCGTCGCGCAGGAAGCTGCGGCCTGGTTCAAGGCAATCACGCGACCGTACCTGACGCTCGCGGCTGCAGACGCCCTGGCGCAGTACGAGAAATGGTCCAAGAAGCCCTGCACATACGTGTCGCCGTACCCGACACTCTTCACGTACCAACCGCGCGTTGGCGCTGGTTCCGCGAACTGCGCCGGCACACTGTTGGCGGCCCCCCCGGCCCCGCCGACCCTGGCAGAGTTCGGAGAGTTCGGCATGGCCCAGGCGGCCGCGAAACTGGGCCTGCCGCTCCTCGGAGACAGCGTCGACAAGCAGCTCGTCAACCTCCAGCAGGCCCAAACCGAGGCAATGGACCAGTCGGCCGAGGTCTGGGCTTCGCTCGTCGCCGGTCCAGTACCGGCGATCGTGGAGCGGTCCATTCCCGGCCTCAACGACAAGCTCTGGAACATTTTCGTGCCGTTCCGCAGGGCGCGGACCCGTGTTCTCAGAATTCAGCAGGAGGTTGAGACCACTGAGGAGAAGGTCAATTCCTCGATCGAAGAGGATCTGGACGGCGTCCCCGACACCGCCTTGGAGAGCGGCACGGACACCGCCTTGGAGACCGGTGCCGAGGTTGCCGAGGAGGGTGGCTTCGATCTCCTCGACCTGCTGGGCAGCATCGGCGACGTCGCGACGGCGGCAGCCGGGGCGGCGGCCAGCGGAGTCGTGGCCTTGGCCACTGGTCCCGCTGCGGGGTTCCTGATCCTCGGCATCGCGATTGCCGTGGCGATATCGATCGGCGTCGACATTGCGAACAACTCCCCAGCTCAAACGACCAAGCAACTTGCAGCGACACTGCAGAAGGATGTGACGACATCCACTAGTCCCAACGTCCTTTGGTCGATGCTCGCCAAGTCGGGGGGTGGAGCAGAGCTCCAGCAGCTTTTCCAGAGCCAGCTCACAGAGAGCGTCCGCCCGATCGGCATCCCTCCGGCAAAGTCCGGCGGTTCGCTCGCCCGGGCCGGAAGCTCGCACGCCGCACGCACTGGGCGGGCAACGGGGGGCAGCGTGCACGGCGGCCCGGCACTCTCGAGGACAGCGACAACCACCACACCCAACGTGCACACAAATGTGGTGACCAGCGTGCCTGCCACAGGCGCCCGCTGGGAGGTATCGCCCCGGACACAGACCAAGACAGTGGCCGTGAACACATACGTGCGGACGGTGAGGATCCAGACCTGGCCCGACACCACAGGACCCAATGGTGTGGGGCTCACCACAGTGACGTACTCGCACGGCAAGATCTACCGCACACCGACCCTGGAAGAGCGTCAGGCCGGCGTCCAAGGCGTGGTGCCGGCGGACGTGCTCAACTTCATCAACTGGACAGGCGGCTACCAGGAGGCGATCGTCGACGGGAGCACATTCCTCCTCGTGGGGGCACCGGGCTCCAACGCGCTCGGTATCTCCGGTACATCGTGCACAAAGACCGGTGCCTGTCAGTTCACCAAAACGCTGGAGGTCCGCGGCACATACGGGCAGGACCTGCACCTGACCATCGCTCCGGACGCCGGGACCGCGCCCGGAACCACAGTCACGGATGCTTCGACGGGGACAACGGTGACCACGCCCAAGGTGGGCGAGCTGCTCCGCCTCACCGACCCGGACACGAGCCAGAACGGCCTGGCCACCACCTACACCTGGCAGGTGGAGACCAAGTGCAAGGCGACGAAGAGCACCACCGAACCCAGAGTCGACGGCGTGCCGTTCTGCACATCGGCGCCGAGCACACTCCCGGCGAACATGAAGGACCTTTCGGTCGGCGGGAAGGAGACAGCCACATTCCATACAGATCCGGTGACGGTCGCGACAGGCCAGTCGACCACGGTCTCGTTCCCTGCTCCCGGCAAGTTCCATCTCCGCCTCGTCACGACCGATGCTGCCGGTGTGGTGCGTACGGCCAACGAGACATTGACGGTATCGGGCTCCAAGCCGGTGGTGGCTCTCACCACCACACCACCGGCATCGACGCCGCAGGTGCTGAAAACCGTCCAGAACGGATCAACGGTCACCGTCTCGGGATGCATCCAGGGTGCCGGCACTGCCTACGGTGATGACAGTGTGTCCATCACATGGGGCAACGGCACGGCGCGCGAGACCGGGACAGTGCTGTCCTCGACAGTGCAGCCGATCACCTTTGCCAATGGGCCATCGGCGACCTGCGCAGGGCCGTGGACGTTCTCGGCCAGCCACCGCTACACAGTCACGGCGAACCCGACAGCGGGCATTCCCGTACAGGTTCCCATCGACATCACGGTCACAAACGGGTTCGCGACATCGACTGTCATCCCGCTGTACGCGGACATTGGTTTCACAAGTTCCCCTGCCTTCACCTCTTCGGGCACCGTCACTTTTACGGCGGGAACCTACGGCTACTTCCCGGTCGCCACGACTGGTTACCCGCAGCCAACCATCTCGGTCACCAAAGGACTCACAACCCTTCCCAGCGGGCTCTCCCTGTCATACACCGCCGCCGGACAGTTCGCGCTGCTGGGCACCCCGAGCGTGAGCGAGGGTGGGACCTACACGTTCACACTGAAGGCGACAAACGGCATGACGCCAAGCGCCACGCAGACCTTCACCCTGGACATCAGCACCCCACCGGCGTTCACCTCGTCGACATCCCAATTGGTGACCGCCGGGCAGGCGAGCACAGTCACGGTCTCGGCCAAGGGATACCCGGTGCCCGCGATCACGGCGGCCGGCGCGGGCACCCTTCCCTCCGGGATCTCCCTCGGAGCGTCGACCAACGGAAGCGCGACGCTGCATGTGTCGTCCACAGCCGCACCAGGGATCTACCCCATCGGACTCACGGCATCGTCGGCGTCAGGGTCCGCGGCGCAGACGCTGAACCTCACCGTGGGGTCGACTCCGGTCATCACCTCGCCTTCGAGCGAGGGGCTGGTGCCCGGGCAGCCCGCTGCATTCAATGTCACGGCAACCGGACTGCCCGGCCCGTTGGTGTCTGTGACGACACTTCCCACAGGCCTGACTGCCACCACGTCGACGACAGGAAGTGCCGTCTTGGTCGGAGGAACGCCCAGCGCGACAGGGAACTACAGGGCGAAGGTCACCGCGAAGAACTCGGCGGGTACTACCACCGAGACACTCTCCATCTCGGTCTCGCCGACCGGTGGCCCGTCCATAACGACGGGTACAAACGGTGTGGCCAAGTTTGAGGTCGGCACGACGGGGATCTCGTACACGGTCTCGGCGACAGCCACAGCGACCATCAGCATCAAGGCCGGGACGCTTCCGCGGGGGCTGCACTTCACGGTCGGGACACACGGAACGGCCACCATAAGCGGCACACCTGCATCGACAACCGCAGGCGTGTCGGCCATCGAGCTGCAAGCGACGAAGCCTGGCTCGAGCCCGGGCATTGCATTCGTGGAGATCGAGGTCTACGGGACGCCCGTGTTCACGAGCGCGGCCACTGCCACCTTCACCGAGGGCCGGGGCGGCACCTTCACAGTCACCGCAACCGGTCTGCCTGCTGTGGCACTCGCCAAGATCAGCGGGACACTTCCTCCGGGCCTGTCGTTCGCCACAGACGGCAACGCCAACCGAGCGACGATCACAGGCACCCCGACGAACGCCGGGACGTACACGATCACGCTCAACGCGACGAACATCTTGGACACGGGGGCAGGTGTCGACCAATCACTCACCATCGTGGTCGACCAGCCGCCGGCATTCACCAGTTCTTCTGCGTGCGTGCTCGCCGCCGGCCGGAACGGATCGTGCACGATCACCGCGACCGGGTTCCCGGTGCCGTCGCTCACGGTAGGCGGCTCGCTGCCGACTGGGCTGACGTACACCACAAACGGCAACGGCACGCTCACCATCTCGGGGACGCCTCTCACCGCCACTGGGACGACACTCTTGGAGACCAATGTCCCGATCACCGCATCATCGGCCGGCGGCACGGCATCCGAGGATCTCTCCGTCCAGATCGGTCCGGCGCCGGCGTTCACCACCGGGCCGACTGCCGACTTCTCGGTCGGGACCACATCGTCGTTTGCCGTCACTGCGAGCGGGGCCGGGGCCGTCAAGCTCTCGATGACGGGCTCCCTGCCGACAGGTCTCACCTTCGCGACACACGGGAACGGCACGGCCACCATCTCCGGCCGACCGGCCTCGGGCCAGGGCGGGAGCCGAACGTTGAAGGTCACTGCGGCAGACTCCTACGGCACCACCGTCGAGACACTCACCCTCGACGTCGACGAGGCGCCCGCGTACGCGACATCTCCCGGCTTCACGACAGCCGCATCGTTCGGGATCACCGGTACCCAGTACCAGTGGACAGTCGGCTCCACTGGGTTCCCGGTGCCCACGCTCGACCTGACAGGCACCCTCCCGGCGGGAGTCACCTTCACCGCCGGAAGCAACGGCACGGCGCGGATTGCCGGCTCCCCGGCCAAGGGAACGGCCGGCACCTATCACTTGAAGCTGCTCCTGGCGAACACTTCCGGCTCGACGTCGCAGGCCTTGATCCTTACCGTCAACCAACCGCCGAACCTCAAGACAGCCAGAGGCACACCGGCAACAGGGGCAGTCATCACGAAGGACGTGGTGTTCGACCCGAGCACACCGACGAGCACCACGCTGACAGTGACGGGTTCCCCCGCGCCGACAGTCACGCTGACAAAGAGGGTCGGCACCACACCGCCGTCGTGGCTGACGGTGAGCATTGCTGGGGACGCGATCCATCTCTCGGGGACGGCGCCGGCGACACTGGCGGGTACGTCAACGCGCCTGGTCTTCTCTGCCACCAGCGCCGTCGGTGGTGGTGGCACCCAGATCGACGTCGTCGTACAAGTGCCCCTCCGGCTCGCCACAGCACATTTGGGTGTGGCGTACACCGGCAAGCTTCCCTCGGGTCCCAGCTATGGCGTCGAGCCAACAAGCCCCTTGCCGGCCAGGCTCACACTGTCGGCCACAGGAACCCTGTCGGGGACGCCGACGGCGTACACGACAGCATCCTTCGTCGTCGCGGTGGGCGGTGGTGGCACAGTCCTCGTCCAAGTCGGCGTCCACCCTGCGCCTCACACCCTGGAGCTGAGCAAATTCCGGACCACCGGCCCACTGGGTCCCGGCGACTGGTTTGCAGAAGTGGAGAACCCCACCGCCTCGCCCGTATCGCTCGGCGGATGGACGGTGGAGATGGAGGTGCCCAAGACCGCTCCGTCGACGACACCGACAGCTCCCAAGCCGACAACCACAGCGGCCAAGACAGCGGCGAAGAGGATGGTCGCTGTTCCCCTCGGGAACGGCACACTGTCGCCCGGCCAGTCCGTGCTGGTGGCCGGCCCCCGCTTCTCGGGAAGTACAGCTCTCGGCTCGCCTGTCTCCCTCGGCCCGACGGCATCCACAGTCGACGGCGGGTTCGCCGTGAAGGGCCCTGACGGGACCATCACCGACGCAGCCGGCATCGTGGGGTCCGCAGCAGGGCTCTCCTCCGGGACGCCGCTCGCTGCACCGACGTATGCCGCCGCGTCGACCCAGAGTGCATTCGTGCGGCATCAATCAGGTGGAGCGCCGGTCGACACCGGTGACAACGCGTCGGACTTCACGTTCGAGACGATCGGGGCATCGTTCACGCCTGCACCAGCGGGCCTCTCCCCCTACTTCACGACCTCGCTGACAGCGTCCTTCGTGAAGCCCGCCACATCGAGCGCGTCCCTGACCCTTTCCCGGACAATCGGGCCGCTCCATGTCACGGCGACCATTCCAGGCGGGGTGCTACCGGTCGGCTCCACCGTCTCGCTGGCGAGCGCCCCGTGCGGATCGGTCGGAACCTTGGCCACACTGGCCTCGGGTGACTGCCCGGCAGGAGTGCCGGCCACAGAGACAGCCGTCGGTGTGTCGTGGATCGCTCCGACAGGCGCGGCGCTCCCGTTCCCCTCCACAGACCCGGTGCGGATCACCGTGTCCGCTCCGGCGCTCGGTGCGGCGTGGAGGCTCGACGAGCTCGGCCCCTCCGGGACGTTGCGGCCGGTTGTCGGAGCAGCAGCCGGATCAGCCAGCACGACCCTGCGGTCGCCCGCCGCGTATTTCGCGCTTCGCGCCTCGACCCCGACAGGCGGGGGCTACTGGGAGGTGGCCTCCGATGGCGGGGTATTCGCCTTCGGGGCGGCTCAGTTTGACGGGTCGATGGGCGGTAAGGCGCTCGATGCCCCGATCGTGGGGATGACCGCCTGACGGTGCTCTTTGCGAGAGGGGCCGCGACGGACGGACTGGATCGGTCCTCGAGCCTTACGAATTCGTACGAATTCGTAACGCCGGCAGCCTGCGTGGACATGCGACGACTCATGCCTCCAGGCTCCCAGGGGGCCGAGCCAGGCTGCATCGACGTATGCGAGGCCGACTGCCTGCCTGCGACCGGGGACTCGCCGTGGGTACGATCACCACAATGCTCCGCTCATTACCCAGTGCAGTCCAGCAGCACTTGGCCCGCAACCAGTGGACCGGTGCTGATGACGACGTGGCGGGTGACAGGACCCGTCATCTCGTGTGCCACAGTGAGGCAGGTCAGGCCAACACAGTTGGAGGGGAGAGTAGGACGATATGAGCGAAGAGCTTCGTGCGACGACGATCCGCATCTCCGGTCACCAAGGCGACGACATCGAGGCTTATCTGGCCCAGCCTGAGGGTCAGGGGAAGCGAGGTGGGGTCGTCGTCATCCACCACATGCCGGGCTACGACCGCGCCACGAAAGAGATCGTGCGTCGCTTTGCCGAGCTCGGCTACGACTCAATGTGCCCGAACCTCTACTCGCGCGAAGCGCCCGGTGCGAGCCCTGACGATGCTGCGGCGACGGTTCGCGCCGCTGGTGGGGTTCCCGACGACCGGTTGCTCGGTGACGTCGGCGGTGCTGCCGCATACCTGCGCTCCCTCGCCACGTCCAACGGCAAAGCAGGAGTGATCGGCTTTTGCTCCGGCGGGCGTCAGAGCGTCCTTGCCGCATGCAATCTGGAGCTGGACGCGGCGGTGGACTGCTATGGCGCATTCGTCACCGGCACCCCGCCTGAGGGATTCCCTCTGCGCGTGACGAACTTGGTGGACCAACTGCCCAACCTTTCCTGCCCGCTCCTCGGACTGTTCGGAGCCGACGACCAGTTCCCAAGCCCCGAACAGGTGAAGGAGCTCGAGCAGATCCTTTCTGCTCACGGAAAGCAGTTCGAGTTCCACTCCTACGAGGGTGCGGGTCATGCCTTCTTTTCCCCGGATCGCCCCTCCTACAACGTTGCCGCGGCGAACGACGGATGGCAACGCATCGCCGCCTTCTTTGCCACGCACCTCGGAGGCTGAGCGATGTGCACCTACTCCACCGAGAGGAAAAACATCGACGGAAGTGCGAAAGGCCCCGGTGGAAGTTGGTTCCACGTCAAAGAGGCGACGGTCTACTTCGACCATCCGGTCCACGCGATGGCTGTCCATACCCTCAACGTCGACCTGGCAGACCCTTCTCGAGGGCCGTCGGCGCGCGTCGCCATCGAGCTGACGGCTTCTTCGGCGCGCAACTTGGTCGATGCCATTGAAGCGGCGTTGGCATCGGTGCCGTCAGAACTGACCTCGTAGGCGCCCGGAGGCGTCCGGAGGCGCCCGGAGGCGCGGGGAGCCGTCCGAAGGTGCGGGGAGCCGGGGATTCTGGGGAGCCGGAAGAGCCGGGGAGGCGGGGGGCTCGGGCACCACCAACCGCTCTCCCGCCCGGGTGGCCATCTGCTCTTCCTTCGTCACCGCGTGGATGCGGGTCAGCCATCTACCCAGTGCAAAAGGGTGTGCGTGCCGAGAATGTCATCTATCCGCTGTGAGCTGCACTTTGACGGCTGGCGCCGGATGCAGTGAGCATCCGGGACCGTGACCCTCTCGTTACCTCTACCGGGCGTACTGCCGCGTACTTCAATTGGTCCGCCTCATCGGTCGCAGTGACACGGATCTCGCCATCGA
>DAHWPS010000159.1:0-3943 GCA_027342785.1 Acidimicrobiaceae bacterium | reverse complement strand
GTGTCGGCGGCGCTGTGCCGAGCGGCGACGAGATCCTCGTCTGCCCACCGCAGCCACCTGCGAGCCTGTCCGTGGGCAATAGTTGCCGGTTCATCCATGGACCACAGCTCCTTCGCGCAGCGCTACCCGGACGACGCCGGGCGCAGCCGCACGCTCCTCGAGCTCGGCGACGTCGGTGACGACGAGGTCGACCGGCACCGGCAGGTCGCGAAGCGACCGGAGCATGGACACCGCCGCGTCGTGATGGCGTAGCCGCAGCTCGGGAAGCACGACGAGCAGGTCGACGTCGGAATCGCGCCCGTCGTCACCACGCGCGACCGAGCCGAACAGCACGATTCGAGAGGGGGCGAACTGCTCGGCCAGTCGCTGGACGATCTCGGGCACCCACTGGGACAAGGTCCGACCGTCGTAGCGGGCCTTGCCGTCACGCACCTCGTAGGTGACCGGGCTCATGACGCAAGCTCCGGCTGGACCGAGCCCGGTGAGCCGGCCCGACGGAGGATCTCGGGCCACGAGGTGACCAGCGCGTTGAACCCGAGGGCATCTTCGGCCCATCCCCGACGTTCGCAGATCGCGTAGAGGCGATAGGCGAGATCGCGTGCCGACTCACCGAGCCCACCGAGACGGCGCACCAGGTCAGCGGCTCCCGACTCGCTGCCGTCATCCCACAGTGCCTTCACCAGCTGCTGGGTCACCTCCCACACCGGCATACGCTCGTCGGTGGTCGGATCCCAGTCCGGGGCAAGCTCTGCACGCCGCAGCAGCCGTACTCGCCCCGCCCGAGCGACGAGGATGCCAGCCTCCTCCAGGCCCTTCACCGACAAGTTCGTTGCTCGGGCCAGGCCTTCCGCTGGGTCGTAGCCGGCCTCGTCGTAGCCGTACTGCTCGAACCACTTGATGGCAAAGCGGGTACCCCCGTCGAACTCGCCCTCCTGCTCGGCGAGTACCTCGTCGAGTACCTGGTTGATGAGCGTCAGAGCGCTGCGCACCGGCATCGTCTCGCCGGTCGGCTCGACGACCTTCGCGTAGCGGGAGAACACCGCCATCCCCGGGCCGATCGCAGCCTGGGCGAGGTCCACCGGAGCGATGTTGCCCTGCTGGAGCTCACGCAGCGCCTTGGGAAGCTCGGCGTGCAGCGCAGCGAGGAAGCCTCGCCGATCGGTGATGCCAGCGGTCTCGCTGCGAGGGCGGCACGCCAGGACAATCGAGGAGGCGAGCGCGTTGCTACCTAGGTTTCGAATACGTCCGACGCCCTCGGTTCGGACTGGCCACGTTGCAGTGACGGCGAGGCCAGCGTGAAGCAAGCCCGTGAGCATCGTCTCCCACCCGGTGGAGGCAACGCCGCTCTCGTCGTGCTCGGACTGCTTGAAAGCGTAGAAGACGGTCAGTGGGTACGCGGGATCGGCGGCCTTCCGCAAGTTTGCGAATGCGCGTTCGAAGCCTTCTTCGAAACGTTGCTCGGCCGTTACCCTGTTGCCATTGTTGCGGAATGGATCGGCAACAAGCTCTGCGCTCTTCGGCGTGAGCATCGTCGAGAAGAGTTCTGGATGCACGGTCGCGAGGGAGCGGCGAAGCCAAACATAGAAGAAGTCCGAGAGGTCCGCATAACCGACGTTGTCATAGTAAGGAGGATCCGTTGAGAGGATCACTCGGTTGTTGTGATCGGTATTTCGGACGTCAGCCTGATACGCGTGCCCGATAGAGGCGACTGGCAGTGCGTCTAAAACATCTACGATACGGGAGAGACAGGTGTCAAAACCACCCCCGGCTGAGCAAAAAATATTGGCCTCTGCATAATCCCAGACCATGGCAAGAGCCTGCCGGGCAAAGGTCTCTCGGAAGGCTCCTCGATCGCTCATCCAGCTCGTCAGGAGTGATCCTAGATTGGCACACTTGTCTACAGAGAAAGCGAGAAACGTCGCTACTGCATCAGCGTAAGACGGCCTGTTCCCATCGTCTATTACTCGCTTGCGGGCTTCAGCCACGAGATCCGAGAACGTGCAGAGGGCAGTGAGCTGGCGGCAGGTGAACAGATCGGCATGATGGGTCATGCCGTAGCCTTGGACACGAAAGCCGAGGGCCTTTTCGGGCAGCTCGGTCTCAGGGAGGTCCTCCGGCCGCGCCACGTCGGCCGCGTTCACGTGTTCTGGTTCTGGGGGCAGGTAGATACGCTGGCGGTCGCCCTCCGCCACTATCGCCATGAGTTGGGCTCCCATACGCCCGGCCTTGCCTTCTGATCGGACATGGGCGAGTGGCACCGGAGTGTTGCACACGAGGCACGTCGCGCCAGTGCGTCCGACGGTGCCCTCAACGGGAGGACCAGATGACTCGTGGCCGACCTCAAAGCGCACCCTGCGGTCCTCGACCATCGGCCGAACCCACGCTTCCTTGCCCTTCTTCTTGCCGAGCCAGAAGGAGCGGACCAGCGGCATCGTGGCTTGGCAGGCCGGGTTCGGGCAGGTGACGGTGCGCGCCCAGATCCAAGCGATGACCGTTGCTGTGCGGCCGTCGGGGAGGGCGGCTGGCGGGTAGAGATGCCCAATGCGGCGCTCTGCCTCGTCGCGCATCCATGCCCCGTAGTAGCGGACATCCTCGGCGAGTCCCTGGGCGCCTTTCCAGCTCTCGACCGCGAGTCGGCCGTCACCGTCGCGCGGATGGACAGGTGGCTGGCCAGCGAACTTTGCCGGTAGCTCGATGAGAGCCTTGGTGATCAGCACCGCGACCGGGTTCAGGTCACTCCCATGAGCGACGAGTCCGAGGCGCTGGGCCTCCAAGGGAATCGACCCGCCACCGCAGAAGGGGTCGAGTACCTCGGGCGGGTTGTCTCCACAAGATCGACGAATCTCTTCGCGCGCCTCGGCCAGCACCGACTCGTCTTGGGTGGCTTCCCAGGGCACGAGACGCTCGATGATCCGGAAGAGTCGTTGGCGTTCTTGTTCCTGGGCTTCCTCGGTGGGGAAGCGATCGGGGTGCGCGGAGGGGTCGTCGACGAGCTGGGCGAAGAGCACGGCGCGGCATGCGGCGAGCGGCCGGCGTGCCCACCACAGGTGCAGGGTCGAGGGATGTCCGTGGCGGATGGACTTCTCCCGGGCAGCCTCGCGGTTGATCGCTTCGAGGGGAAGTGCCACCTCGATGAGCTTGCGCCGGGGCGCCTGGTCAGTGGTCATTCGGGGCGCGCTTTCCGGTCGAGGATCAGGCTGGGACATTTGCGGCCTCCCAGAGCTTGTCCCAATCGAAGGTGGTGCTGCGCTCGGCGAAGTGCAGCTGGCGGGACTTGCCGGCGAACGGGTCGCGCAGGTAACGGACCTGGCAGGTTCCGTCGGTGCGCACCTCGACGAGGGCGAGGAGGTAGCGGTCCGCGGCGTTCAGGCCGGTGAGGATCTCGTTGCGAGTGACGGTGACCGACGTCGAGCCTTCGATGCGCCCCTTCAC
This sequence comes from Acidimicrobiaceae bacterium, assembly GCA_027342785.1. GTDB lineage: Bacteria > Actinomycetota > Acidimicrobiia > Acidimicrobiales > RAAP-2 > JAJYWF01. Next base: position 511 of record DAHWPS010000159.1, on the reverse strand, counting down.
CTCGATGAGCAGGAGGTGGCCGTCGGTGTCGACGGAGCGGATGTCGAAGCCGGGGTTCGAGTGCGGCATCTCCTCGGCTCGCCGGCCGATGCGGGCTTCTTCGTCGAGCACCGCCCGCACCGCCCGCTCTTCGACCTCACGGGTCTCGCGGGCGAAGCGGCTGACGGCGGCCGCCTCGGGGTCACCGAGCGAGGCAAGCAGCCCTGCTGGCACGACGAGCGCCCCGCCGACGAGCACGGGAGGGAGGGCTTGGAGCTGGCGCTCTTCTTCGAGCTCGCCGAGACGGCGGCGCATCCTGGCGGCGAGCTCGTCGGCTCGTGCCTGGGCGCGTTCGGGGTTCATCTTCGGCTGGCGTCCAGCCGCGGCCTGCTCTTTGAGCACGGCTGCTCGCTGGTCCCAGTAGTTGATCTCTCGGGTGAGCCTGGTGCGCACCGCGGTGATCGTCCGCTCGGCGCGTTCGTCGGTGCGGGCAGCGACTTCGGCGAGATGAGCCGGGACGATGTGCTCGATG
>DAHWPS010000066.1:0-3189 GCA_027342785.1 Acidimicrobiaceae bacterium | reverse complement strand
GTACGACGGTTCTCCAGCCGGCCAGACTGGAGCCGTCCTGAGCTGTGGCCGGTAATCACCGACCCAGCTCGCGCTCCGCAACGTCGGTGGCTTTCGTCTGCGCTCGGGCAGCTCCCCGAACACCAGCGGCAGAACGCCCTGGCTCGGCTCAGAGCGACAAGCATTTCCTCGCTACCTACAACGAGCTCGCAGCTGCGGCGCTCCTCAGCACGCCCGACCTGCGAATAGAGGTCGAGCCGTCGTTCACCTGGCAGGCAACGACGCTGACTCCCGATCTCGCGCTTCGCTCGGTCGACGGTCAGCTCCTCGCCATCGGGGAGGTGTCGACCCGCTTCCGGACTGCCGAGCACCGCAGCCTTGAGATCCAATGGCGAGAGCTTCGCACGCGAGTCGCGCGCATCCCTCGACCGGTCGGCCTGTTGGTGCAGGACCTCGTGCACGACCCCATTCGGCCACCGACGAGCGGGCAGGCGGCCAAGATCGAGCGCGGCCTTCGTGCATGGCTCCTGCGCCCGAGCATCGCGCTCGGCGCGACGTCCGAGTTCCATGGTTACCTCTTCCAGGTCGCTTTCGACTTGCCCGGCCTGCGAGCCCAGGTCGCGGCGCCGACCGGGGGCGATTGGTACAACACGGACATGGTGCGCGGCGCGATCAGTGACAAGGCCAGCCGCTATACGGGGCTTGCCGACTCGCTCGACGTCCCGCTGCTCGTTGTGCTTGCCGCAGAGCCAGCGCTTCCCCTCTCGAAGGACTTCCTCGCGAGCGCGTTGGCGGGAGTACAGGCATTGACCGTCGCCTTCGACCCGTTCAGACCCGGCCCGATCGCAACCGGACCGATGCGCCTCAACGAGCAGGACGTACCCGCCGCCTTTCATCCCGCGCTTTCAGCGGTCGGCTGGCTCCAGCCCGGCATCGATCAGCCGGGCTCCATGATGCTCTTCGACGTCCCGAGTGCCGCTCGCTCCCTCACCGTGCCGCTCGGCGAGAACGTGACTCGCGAGTAGAACTGACGAGAGCGACCGTGAGCGCCTGGCGCGACAACCTCGCAAGCCCAGTTGTCGACGGGCCCGCCACCCAGGGTCCGGCGCGGCGATGTCACACCAGGCCATGATGATGGAAGCTGTGAGGGCAAGCGGTGAGATCGAAGAGGTCGGAGGTGTCGGGATGACAAGCTGCGGGAGACCACTCGGTGGGTGACAAGAGCGGGATCGAGTGGACCGAGGCCACCTGGAACCCCACGACGGGCTGTGACCGCACGAGCCCCGGCTGTGACAACTGCTACGCCCTGACCTTGGCCAAACGCCTCAAGGCCATGGGGCAGGCGAAGTACCAGCGCGACGGAAACCCCCGCACTTCCGGTCCGGGGTTCGGCCTTACCTTGCACCCCGCAACCCTGGCACTGCCGAAGACCTGGGATGCGCCGCGCACGATCTTCGTCAACAGCATGAGCGACCTGTTCCACCCGAAGGTGCCCCTCGGCTACATCCGCGAGGTGTTCGACGTCGTGCTGATGAAGACGCCACAGCATACGTACCAGGTGCTCACGAAGCGCTCGAAGCGACTCGTGGACACAGCCGATCGCCTCGACTGGCCGTCGAACCTATGGATGGGCGTGAGCATCGAGAACGCTCGCTACTCGTTCCGGGTCGGCCACCTCCAGGCGGTGTCGGCAGCGGTCCGGTTCCTCTCCTGCGAGCCACTCCTGGGGCCGCTCGAGGACCTGGACCTAGAGGGCATCCACTGGGTGATCGTCGGCGGGGAAAGCGGAGGCAATGCTCGGGGGCAATGCACCCCGACTGGGTGAGGTCGATTCGCGACCAATGCGCGGCCGCTGGCGTTGCGTTCTTCTTCAAGCAGTGGGGCGGCCGCACCCCGAAGGCTTACGGCCGCGAGCTCGACGGCGCGTTGCACGACGACATGCCCCAGGTCGCAGTGGCCTGAGCTCCCGATGGCACGTTCGTGGGGGTTCTGGACGCGCTACAAGCTGGAGCTCCTGCAGCGCTACCTCGACTCGTTCACCACCACGACGAAGAACCGCTCGCCTACGAAGAGGGTGTACCTCGACCTCTTCGGCGGGGAGCCGGACAACGTGGACCGCGACACGCAGGACCCGATCGACGGGTCAGCGCGCATTGCTCTCAACACCAAGGATCCACCGTTCAGCCATCTCCGCTTCTTCGAGCTGGAGCCGAACGCCACGAAGCTGCGCCAGGCACTTTCGGCGGAGTTTCCCGACCGGGACTGGGTCGTCTATGCCGGTGACTGCAACGACACTATCCACCAGGCACTCGCGGACCTCCGCGCCGGTGACGCTGGCTGGGCGCCGACGTTCGCGTTCATCGACCCCAACGGCCCTCACTACAGCTGGAGAACGCTTGAGGCGTTGGCCGCGCATAAAGGGTCGCGCGCGAAGACGAAGGTAGAACTCTGGCTGCTCTTCCCCGACCCACTCTTTGCCCGGATGCTGCCACGCACTGGCGACGTGCGACCGGCAGACAACGCAGCGATCACCGCCATGTACGGCGATCCGCAGTGGCATGCCATCTGGAGGGCAAAGCTCGACGACGAGATCGCACCGGCCGACGCCCGTGAGGAGTACGTCAACCTCATGCGATGGCGGCTCGAAGGCGCCCTGGGTTACCGCTGGACGCACCAGCTGGAGATCCGCAACACCGGAGGCGTTCCCATCTATCACCTGATCTTCGCGACGGACTCCGAGCCCGGCCACAACATCATGACCCACCTCTACGATCAGGCGGCCGCCGAATTCCCGGCGATGGCCCAAGCGGCGCGCTCACTGCGGGTGCGCCGCAGACGGGAGGCGCATGGCCAGTACGACCTGTTCTCCACCCTTGATCCCGAAGACCCCGACGTTCTGGGGATCCCCGTGCCGACCCCCTCGACTGCCACTCGTCAACGGCTGTACATCCACGAGCCGCCCGATGAACCGCGAGCGCACGACCCCTCCACCTGCCCATACTGCGAATGACGACTGCGCAGCATGGATCGCGACCACAACTGGCTCGATCGCAAGCGACTCGAGCTCCGCCAGTACTCACCATCCATCTGATCCTCAACCACGACGGTGAGGGACGTCGTCATGGTCATCTTCCCCTTGATCGTCACCAACGGCGGGTTCGTCAGGGACGGTGACCTCGACCGGCCGTCCCGTCACGGTGGCGAGGTCCG
>DAHWPS010000103.1:0-4470 GCA_027342785.1 Acidimicrobiaceae bacterium | reverse complement strand
ACCCGGTCTGGCGGAGGACGCGCCAGCTCATGTTGGAACTCACTCGGCCCGTCATCGACTTCCTGAACGATCTCGACCGCGAGAGGACGTACGTCGCGGGTGATGCCCGAGCCGGACAACCCGGTCTCTCGGACGACGAGTCCATCGAGCTAGCGATAGTTGGTGAGCAGCTGGAAGTCGGCACCAAGGTGTCGTTCGATCGAGCAGTCGGTGCCGAGACTTTCCTGCGGCCGTCGGTGGCCCTTGCGAAGCTACCCGCTCGTCAGGCATGGCTGAGGTTTCGCGCCGCTACCTCCGACATACAGAGGGCTCGAGTCGCAATGGGCGGCAACACGGAGAGAGACCTGCCGAACGCAGACGTCGGTCGTCAGAGCTTCGAGTACTACCTACGTAACGAGGCAGACGACTAATGCCCGGTACCTGGCGACTCTTCGACTACACCTTGCGTCCCTCGAAGCACGTCGAACGCAAGATGCTGGCAGAGGCGTTTACGCGACTCGATCACCTCGCCGCACTCGACCAGTGGCGCTATGTCGGTCTCGGATCGCTGTGGTTCGCCGACTTCTCCCTTTTTCATCGCAGGCTCGGGTTTCGACTCATGCACAGCATAGAAGAAGAGGACGATCCTGACCTACAGAAGAGGTTTCAGGCAAATATCCCATACGAGACGACCCTCCACTTCGGAACCACGACGACGCAGCTACCAACGATTCCTTGGGACGATCCAACCGTGGTCTGGCTCGACTACGACTCGGTACTGAAACCTGATGTGTTCGATGACATTACCCACGTCGTTTCGGCGTGCACTCTGCCCACCGTCCTGCTGATAACGCTCAACGTCAACAGTGGGAAAGACGTCGGCCGACTCGATCGATTCCGCAACGTCATCGGAGCGGACAACGTCCCCGACTGGGTCAAATCAGATGCGGACCTGGGACTAGGAGTCGACGGGATGGCGCGCGCCGTGCGGGAACTGGTGACGAACGCCGTGGCGGACGTCCTCACCGACAGAAACGCCCCTGAACAAGACGAAGATCGAGTGCGGTACAAGCAGCTCTTCAACTTCCGTTACGCGGACGGATCGCAGATGCTCAGTGTCGGTGGGCTGCTGTACAGGGCAAGGGACGAGGGTCGAGTGTCGGAGTGCAACTTTGACACGTTCCCGTTCGTTGTCGGAGGCAGCGAGCCCTTCGTCATTACCGTACCCCTGCTCACCGTCCGCGAGACCCTCCTTTTGGACGCCAGACTTCCTGCGATGCCTGATCCGGCGGAGTTCCCCGGTGTGGAGCAGGACGAGATCGACGCGTACGCTCGGCTCTATCGCTACCTGCCCGTCTACGTGGACGCGGATCTATAGGGGCAGGTTGGTGGGTACTTGGCGACCGAAGACAGGGACTACGGACTTGACCAAAGTTCCAACTGGCTGTAGCGGATCTCCAGGGAATTCCGGTTCGGCCTAGCGCGAGTGTCCCCCTTAGCTCGCCAGCGGACAATGAGCAGACCAGCCGCCGTAGCGACTGCGTAATGCAGACTCGCCTACCACGCCTTTCTCCTGCGCAGAGGCCTGAACCGTCAGTCCCTAGTGATGTCACCTCCACCGCAAGTTTTGGATCTTCGCGCCTTTCGGGCTGATCGTCCCGGACTTGGGTGCCGTTTCAGCGTAGTTCCACCGGGTTATCCACAGGGTGTATCGACTCCGATTATCGACCGTCGATCACCCTGCCCTACGCAGCCACACGCACGGGGTCCGGCCGCCACACCGGCCGCACAATGGGGTTTCGCGGTTTCCGGTTTCGAAGGCGTCCTCGTGCCCTACGCAGCCCTACCGCAGCATGGGGCAGTGCCATACGCAACGAGATGGGGGAGAGTCGCCCGTTCGCGGTGCGTCCTCGGGATCGTGAGTGCCAAACACGCGCCGTGTGGCGGGACCGGTGGTCCACTGGGTTCACGGTGCAAGGTGTGCATTCCGGCGAATTCGGCCACCCGTTCCGGTTCAAACCGGCCACCCGTTCCGGTTGAAACCGGCCGGGGGCGGGTGTCGCTTGTGGCTGTTCTACTCGATCGGGAGTCTCCGTGGGTTGATCGCTTCGGCGGCTGTCGGACGGCGAGGCGTGTGGCGTGGTGCGCTGCTGGTGTTCCGGGCTTCTGCAGCCCGGGTCGGATCTGGATGGGACGGGTCGTAGGTGGATGGGACAGGTGCCGTTGTCGGCAGACCTCGCCGTCCGGTAACCGGGTCGCCCTGCCGGTGGAGGTCCTCGATTCCGGGTGCAGATCGGCATCGGGTCACCGTCCTCTTCGGGCGTCGCCGACTCGACGGCGGTGGACACGTTCGTAGCCGGTGCGACAAGGCAGCCCAACAGGAGTCGGAGCCAGAGGATCACGCCTCACCACCGGGCTCGGGGTCCCGCCGGCGCATGGACGGACCGGTGAGGGTGATCCGGTGGGACGACTGGAGGAGCCGGTCCAAGATGGCCTCGCCCACCGTGGGGTCCGCCATCGCCGGGTGCCAGTGCTCGACCGGCAGCTGGCTCACCACCATCGTCGAGCGCCGCTGAGCCCGGTCCTCGATGACCTCCAGCAGGTCCCGGCAGGCCTCCGTGGTGGCCGGGGTGAGGAGGAAGTCGTCGAGGACGAGCAGCTCGGTTCTGGCCAGGTGGGTGAGCAGTCGGCCGTAGCGGCCGTCGGCCCGGCCGATCGCCAGGTCGTCGGCGAGGCGGGGTGCACGCACGTAGTAGGCGCCATGTCCGGCCCGGATGGCCGCCTGGGCGAGCGCACAGGCGACGTAGGACTTGCCCACCCCGGTCGGGCCGGTGAGGACCAGGTTGTGGTGCCGGGTCACCCAGGATCCGGTGGCCAGCTCCATGACGAGACCCCGGTCCAGCCCTCTCGGTGTCCGCAGGTCGAGGTCCTCGACCGCTGCCGGGTAGCGGAGCTTCGCCACCTTGAGCCGCATCTTCAGCCGCCGGGAGTCACGGGCGTCGGCCTCTTGGTCGACGAGGAGGCCGAGGCGGTCGCAGAAGGGGAGCTCGTCGAAGCCTCCCGGGTTGGCCAGCTGATCGGCCAGGCCCTCGGCCATGGCCTTCAAGCCCAGCTCGACGAGCTTGTCGCAGGTGGCGCTGGCGAGCATCACGCCTCCTCTGCCCAGTAGGTGGCACCGCGCAGGTTCTCGTGGGTGGGCGGCGGGGGGGTTGCCTCATCCCCGGGAAGGGCCAGGCGGTCGAGACCCTCGGCCAGGATCGACTTGACCGAGCTGTAGCTGATGGAGCGGATGGCGAGCGCCCGGGCACAGGCCCGGGACAGGCGCTCTGGCCCGTAATGGCGCTCGAGCTTCTTCAGTCCGAGGCAGGCCCGATACGCGTGCTCGGGATGGGTTCGGGACTCGAGCAGCCGCTCGACGAAGATCCCGGTGTCGGCCGAGACCGCCTCCCCCCAGGCCACCAGCTTCGTGGGCGTCCACTCCAGGTGGGCCCGGTGGCTTTTCGGCATGTGGGCCGGGTCGGTGACATAGCGGCGGGCTCCGTGCTCGCGCAGGTGGGAGGCGACCCGCTTGCCGCCGTCGAACACCTCGATCGTCGTGGCGGTCATGCGCACGTCGAGGCGTTTGCGGACCAGCTGGTAGGGGACCGAGTAGAACCGGTGGTCCACCGCCAGGTGGTAGTCGATGCTGACGGTCGCCTTCTTCCACTCGGCCAGCTCGTAGCGGGAGGTGGGCAGCGGGCGGAGCGCGCCTCGCTCCTGGTCACAGAACAGGTCCTGGCGTGAGGTGGCCTCGCCCCGGAAGGGGCGGGTGTTCACCATCTCCACCTGGGTGGCGATGGCCTGGTTCAGGTCGGCCAGCGAGAAGAACCGCCGGTTGCGAAGGGGGGCGAGCACCCAGCGCTCGACGGTCAACACCCCGGCCTCGACGGCCGCCTTGTCCCGGGGCCGGTAGGTGCGCGTCGGCAGGACGGTCGTTTGGTAATGGGTGGCGAGCTCGGCATAGGTGGGGTTGAGCTCGGGCTCGTAGAAGCAGGCCTTGGTCACCCCCGAGCGCAGGTTGTCGGGGACGGTCACCTCGGCCACCCCGCCGAAGGACTCCCAGGCATGCATGTGGGCACCGACCCAGCTGGCGAGGTCCTGGCCCCTCGTGGCCTCGACGTAGAGCAACCCCGAGCACCCGAGGACAGCCACGAAGACGTCGGCCTCTGCGACCTCGCCGGTCTCGGGGTCACACCAGCTCGCCTTGTCGCCGGAGAAGTCGACGAACATCCGCTCCCCGGCCCGGTAGCTGAGACGCATCACCACGTCCTTGGTGGCCAGCCAGCGGCGATAGTGCTCGCAGTACTGGGAGTAGCCCCAGGCGTCGGGGTGCTCGGCCTTCCACTCCAACCACAGCAGGCGGAGCGTCATGTGGTGCTTCTTCGACTTCAGCTCCTTGCGCACCTCGGCCCAGTCGGGGACCGGGCGGGCGGCGGCCTGCTCCAGTGTCGG
>DAHWPS010000102.1:0-2447 GCA_027342785.1 Acidimicrobiaceae bacterium | reverse complement strand
CAAGCAGGGGGTTACCTCGCCGGTTGCGCCGGACGCCGCTGCGCTCGTTCGCTGTGGGGTTCAGCCGTTCAGGTGAAGGAGCGCCGTCGGTGAAGCCGCCCAATCCGATCGACCCGACCCACGGAAACAGCAGAAGACCCGTAAAACTGCCGTCAACGCTCGGGCTGGCGACAAGCGTTGCCGCCAACTCCCCGACCCCAAGGATGGCACCCGCTCCTATCGTGTTCGGGGGACATCGACAGAGAGACCGCCACCGTCAGGGAAGCAGACGTCGCGTCGTCTCGGTGCGTACCAGGGACTCGACCGGTCCAATGCCAAGTTGATGAAGCGCCCAATCGAGCCAGGATGGCTCGGCGTTGTACCACCTAGCAGGGTCGACCACCACCGGAAGAAGCAGACCACGCCGGGGCGTCCGGACGACATAGGTTGTCCGCCGTCGCGACCCCGGTAGACGCCTCTCCCATACGGCGGAGGAAGTCGTTCGCTCAACAACGCCGACCTCGCGAGTAAGTGGCGTCCAGTCCGGACCTGCCCCATGGCTGATAATCACCCCCTCGACGTGAGGATACTCAGCGATCACTTCACTGATTCGACGGATGAGCAAGCTCAGACGCTCCACTGGAGCGAGGTGGTAGACCGGCGTGAACGCGATCAACCCACCACCCTCGTCGATCCGTATCCAGCCACGGCCCGCGCCTTCCACCTGCTGAGCCTTCTCGCACAGGCGCTTCGCGAATCGTGGCCACAGATCAACGCCCACAGCCGGCCCCTCATAGCTCGTCGTGCCCGGTCGGCGGGCGCCAGGGCGGACAGTAGCGGTCGCGTAGGCAAGGTCGACCTCCGAGTTGTCTCCCGTCGTAGTGGTAGCCAGTGCGGCTTGATCGAGAGCTGCGACGAAGGTTTGCAGCTCCTCCTCCGAGAGAAGTCTCTCGATCCGGACAGCGCAGCCGACTCCGCGACCACACTCGATCCGCAGTTGGTAATCGCGGAGTCGTTCGCTCTGCCTCTCCTCCTCGCGAGCGGACCTGTCGAACCCTTGGGTTGTCACCTCGATGGAGTACGAGAACCCAGACCGTGTCACCCGAATGTCGGGGCGGCGGCCACACCCAGTTGGCACTTCGCACTCCACCTGCCAGCTGTCACGAAGCGCCAGCCCGATCACCTCCAGCACAACATCGAGGTGGTCGAACTCGTCCCAAGAGTTCGACCGGCGGATGCCGTTCGTGCCTTCGCTCAGGGCCTGGCGGGCGGCTGGTGGCACAAGCGCGATGCGGGCGGCACGCTCGACGTGGCGGACCGCTGCCATCGGCCGAGACAGCGGGTGGTCGTAGAGTGAGAGCAACGGGTTCGGCCAGCGCTCGAGGTTCCGTTGGAACCACTCGTCGGTGTAGAACTCCGCGACCACCTCAGCCGCCCACTTGACCGCCTCGACGCCAGCGGGCGTGAGCGCACCAGGTTCATCGACACGTGCCCAGTCCTCCCAGGTCTGATGCTGCTCGAGGAAACGCCGGACCACATCCGCGTCGGCCACGACACAGTCTAGCGCCCAGACGCTCTTGTTCCTGTCGCTTGCCAGCCCGATGGGCCTACCGCGACGCCAGCGGCGCCTCCCTCGCGAGCCCGCCGCGCCGACCGTTGCGACCGTTGCGACCGTTGCGACCGTTGCGACCGTTGCGACCGTTGCGACCGTTGCGACCGTTGCGACCGTTGCGACCGTTGCGACCGTTGAAGACGCCACTACTACCCGGCCTGCCGCGCAACTCCCGGTAGGGCACGAGATTCCGCGTCTCGGCTTCGTTACGAAACCGCCCCCTTCCCGGGGATTGCAATACCTTTGCTCGTCGCACAGCGACGGTCCACCTCGGGCCGGGCGAGGTAGGGTTCGAGCGCGGTCACAGGGAGCGGTTCGTGTGTGCTAACGGTGCGGCAGCCTCGGCGCGCCCAGGCCCGCACAGCTTCTGGCATCGCCAGGCTTCTTCTGTCTCCGGGCGCGGGCACGCCTCCAGTGCAACGATAGACGGCCCGTGTGCCGCCCCATGGACGAGCCCGGCAAGGATCAGGGCTTGGGCTGGCGCTCGATGAAAGCAGCCATCCCTGGCACCGTGAACGCGATGGCGCCGTGCTCGAGCGCATAGACGAGGCCTTTGTAGATCAAGTTCGCGCGCGTCGGGCCCACCGAACTTTGCGGCTTCCCGAGGCGCCGGGCGACCTCGCCAGACTGCGCTTTCCTATCGCCGTCGCGCGCCATCGCTCGCATGTGTTCACGTTCGGCAGGCGTCGCCCGTTTCCAGTGGCTGGTGAAGAAACTGGGCCTCCCGGCATAGATGTGGGTCGATTCAGGGATCTGAGCCCCGGCGGCGTTCGTGCGGGAGGACATGCTCGATCGGTCCGAGCGTCAGCATGATGAGGCCGAGTGCCGCGTTGGCGGAGTGGAAGCCGTAGGCGCG
>DAHWPS010000098.1:0-4187 GCA_027342785.1 Acidimicrobiaceae bacterium | reverse complement strand
TCACCGTAGGACTGCGTGATGACCGAGAGGATCCCCCCGGTCTCGAGGGCGACCCTCAGCCCCATCGCCTCCATGCCGAGGGTCGTGATGAGCTTGTTCATCCGCACCGAGTCGGGAGGGAGCAGGGCGATGCGCTGCGCGAGGGCCATCGCCCTGTCGATCAGCTCCTCGTGGGGGACGACCTCGTTCACGATGCCGATCCGCTCCGCCTCACGGGCGTCGAAGTGGTCCCCGGTGAGCGCGTAGCGGTGCGCGTGCTTCCAGCCTGCGAGCGCCGCGAGGAGGAACGTCGACCCTTGGATCTCGCGCACCTCGGGCTGGCCGAACACGGCGCGGTCGGAGGCGATGGTGATGTCGCAGCACAGCGCGTACCACATCCCCCCTCCCAGGCACCACCCGTTGACGGCTGCGATGACCGGCTTCTCCAGCCGCATCACCGCGAGATGCTTGGCCGCGATCGGGGTGTTGACGTCCCACCAGCGCCTGACGACATCCCTGGTGCGGGCAGGCCCTTCGGCCGCTTCCTCGTCGGCGATGTCGTAGCCGGCGCAGAACGCCTTTCCCGCCCCGGTCAGCACGATGGAGCGGATCTCGTCGTCCTTCACCGCTGCCCGCAGCGCGTCGTGGAGCTCCGCCTCGAGCTGCTCGGAGATGGCGTTCATCTGCTCGGGTCTGTTGAGCGTCAGCATCAGGACGCGGCCGTCGCGCGCCCAGTCGATGGTCTCGTACTCGGCGTGGTCGCTCACGGTCTCGATCCTTTCAGCTTGTCGCGCCGAGCCCCGCGCGTGGCGCGCCGACCAGGACGACCCGGTTGCCGAAGACGTCCTGCCCCGCTGTCATGGCCTGATGCGCTGTGGGCAGCTTCTCGAAGGGGAGCACCTCTCCGAGACAAGGGCTGATGGACCCGGACCTCACCAGGTCGTTGAAAGCCGTGGCCTGCTCGTCGTTGGAGCCGTGGGACCCCTGCAGCCGCTTCTGCATGACCCATTGGTAGCGCAGGTCGACGACCCCCGAGTAGCCAGTGGTCGCAGCGCACGTCACGACCATGCCGCCTCGCTCGCACACGAAGACGCTGGTCGGCAGCGTCGCCTCCCCCGGATGCTCGACGACGATACGCGGGTTGCGCCGCTCTCCCACGATGTCCCAGATGCGCGAGCCGAAGGCTCTCGCTCCTGCGAGCCATTCCTTCTGCCCATCGGCATCGTCCCAGTGCGGAGGGATGCCCCAGTGGTGGAGCTCGGTGCGGTCGATGAACCCGGCGGCCCCGAGCGTCCGGCAGTACTCACCCCGGCTCGCATCCGACACGACGGCGACCGGCACCGCTCCGGCGAGCGCCGCGAGCTGGATCGCCTGGGAGCCCACCCCACCCGAGCCGCCCCAGACGAGCACGACGTCTCCGCGCTCTACGGTGTGCGGTGGCCAGCCGTGCAGCATGCGGTACGCAGTCGTGCCGACGAGGGTGGGCGCCGCTGCTTCCTCCCACGTGAGCCGCTCCGCCTTCGGGAGCACCTGGTGCTCCTGGGCGATGGCGAACTGGCCGAACGACCCGAAGTTCGAGAGCGCGTCGTAGCCCCAGATCTTGGCGGAACCTGACAGCATGGGATCCTTGCCGCCTGCCACCCACGGGTCCGTTGCCTCCCACCACCCGGGATGGACCACGACTGCGTCGCCGACACGGACCGTGCGCACGCCCGAGCCCACGGCGTAGACGATGCCCGAGGCATCGCTCCCGCCGATGTGGAAGTCCCAGGGCACGCCCGCACGCTTCCTCATCGCGATCACGTCGATCGGGATGCCTCGAGCGGCCCACACGTTGTTGTAGTTCACCCCCGCCGCCATCACCGCGATCAGCACCTCGTCCGCTGCCAGCTCGGGGACGGGCACCTCTTCCACCTGGAAGGCCTCGGCAGGATCACCGAAGCGTTCCTGTCGTACGACCTGGGCGATCATCCGCTTCGGGACCACTCCGACGGGGGGCAGCTCGCCGATGGGGGCGATCTCAGGACGGGACACGGCTGCACCTCACCTCGGTAGTAGTTGCTGCACCAGAGCGACGGCGTCGCGGGCGTGAGATCACCTGCGTTCTCCCGCTCGTACCGTCTTCGGGTTCCGAACGACCGGACCGGCGGGCACCCGTCACGGCTTCGTGAAGTACCACGCCTGGGGAACGAAATTGGCGTACGGGTTCAGGTGCTGCCAGCCCGAGAGTGTCTTCTTCACCGCGGCGACCTCGTAGTCCTCCAGTGGCCACCACAGCGAGGCCACGTTCTTCGACAGGTAGTTCTCGTCGGCGTAGAGGGACTTCAAGCTGGGCTTCGTGGCGGCGGCTGTGATGAGCTTCTGGGCCTTGGGTGTGTAGTAGCCGCCGCCCCAGTAGTTGCCTTTGGCCCACTGCTGTGTGCCGGTCGGCAAGAGCTCGTACTGCCCGTAGTCCCAGAAGAAGCCCGAGTAGGCGGCGAGGCCCCAGTTGCACGGAGGTGTGCTCGGACAGACTCCGATGGTCGAGTACATGGTTGTCAGCGTCTGCCCGTCCAAGCTGATACCGACCCCCGCCGTCCCGGCAGCCGTCCGGAAGGCGGAGACCTCGGCGAAGAAGGATGTTGTGCCGGTCGTATAGACCAGCTTGAAGTCGAGCGTCTTGCCTTTGGCGATGCCCTTGCCGCAGTCCGACGGCCCAGTCCCGGGACGCTTGCAGACGTCGACACCGCCGGGGCCCTTCGCCCAGCCGTGGGCCTCGAGCAGCTTCGCCGCCAGCTGCGGGCTGAACGGATAGGGGTCCTTCCTGATCCCCGGGCTCACGTACGTGGACCCGGGGTAGTCGGCGATGGGTCCGTAGTCGGGGATCCCGTAGCCGCCCATGGTGCGCTTGATGTAGAGGCTCTCTGTGACGAGGTGCTGGAGCGCCTGGCGAATGTAGAGCTGATTCACGAGCGGGCCCCAGACCTTCGAGGAGTAGTCGAGCTCGATCCCCTGCTGGTAGAAAACGGGCCATGCCTTGATCGCGTAGCCGTGGCTCTTGAAGTAGGAGATCTCCTTCAGGTCGCCGAAGGGGATGTAGCCGAAGGTCAGGACACCCGAGCGCAGCGCGTCGAGCTCGGCGGTGTTTGTTGTGAACGTGTACACCTTGTAGCCGGCGATGCGAGGCTTTGTCGGGCCGGTGTAGTGCGAGTTGGTCGCGAACTGTGCTTCGTGGGTCGCTGTGTTGTAGGCGCTGATCTCGAAGGGGCCGTCGACGGTCTTCCACAGCGGGTTCGTGGAATAGGTCTGGCGTTCTTTGGCTTGCGAGAACAGCATTGTGAAGACCTTTTTCGCTCCAGCTGGTGTGGAAGCCGCAGATCCCGCAGGGGATGTCGGGGCCGTCCTGTCCCACGCCTGGACGGGGAGCGGGTAGATCCACGTCAGCTGGTTCCCCGTGAACCATGTCGGGCTGTAGGAGCGCTTCAGGTGCAGGACGAACGTGGTGGGGCTCGGGTACGTGACGGTCGCGATGTCTGTCGGCATGAGCCCGGGCAAGTAATTGCCAAGCTTCTTCTTCCCGACATCGATGAGCTGGAAGAAGAACCTGACGTCGTTCGATGTGACGGTCGCCCCTGTCGACCACTTGAAGTTGGTCTTCATCGTCACCGTGACGGTCGTGTCGTGGTTCGAGTAGACAGGGGGCTTCCCGATCGACTGGGTGTAGTCGATCCCGGTCTTCGAGCCCTTCCCTGCCCAGTAGAGCGGGAGCCACATGTCGCCCTCGATGTTCGAGTCCCAGTCCTCGTAGGCGCTCTCGGGCTCGAGCGGGAGGATCCATGTGAAGAAGTCGCCGGGAGAGAGCGCGTAGCTCGGCATCGTGCCTGTGGCCACCTTCGGCGCCTTCGCGGTGTCCGGCGCCTTCGCGGTGTCCGCGGCCTTCGCGGCGGCAGACGCTGCGGGGGGCTCAACGAGCCCGATACCGAGCATCGCGACCATCAACACCGCACCGGCAGCCGCGGTACCCCGGCGCTTGGACCACCTCTTCCCCCATCGCCCGAGCCGGTCCGAATTCGCAGATCCCGACAACATGTGCACTGCCCCCCCTCGGGCTTTCCTGAGCCTCACGGCTCCGTGACGCAGTTCCAGGTCATTGCAACTCTGCCATAGACTGAACGTTTAGTCAACGTGGGCGCAGCGGCGTGGGCGCAGCGGCGTGGGCGCAGCGGCGT
>DAHWPS010000084.1:0-1873 GCA_027342785.1 Acidimicrobiaceae bacterium | reverse complement strand
GTATAGAGATCGACTCGATGCCGACCGAGCTCGACGTCGTGGTCCGCCGCATACGCCAGCTCGAGATCGAGCGGGTTGCCCTGCAGAAGGAGTCCGATCCCGCCTCGGCAGAACGGCTGGCCCGTCTGGAAGAAGAGCTGGCCGAGCTCACCGAGCAGTCCGACGCCATGACCGCACACTGGCAGGCCGAGAAGGAGGCTATCGGCGTCATCAGAGGACTGAAAGAGGAGATGGAAGAGCGCAGGGCGTCCGCCGAACGACTCGAGCGCGACGGTGACCTGGCCGGCGCCAGCGCTGTTCGCTACGGCGAGCTGCCCGATCTCGAGCGGCGGGTCCAAGATGCCACCGACGAGCTGGCCCGCCTCCAGGAGTCACAGCGTTTCTTGAAGGAGGAGGTGGACGCCGAGGACGTCGCCGAGGTGGTGAGCCGCTGGACCGGGGTGCCGGTCACCCGCCTGCTCGAAGGAGAGGTGGAAAAGCTGGTCCGCCTGGAAGACACCCTCCACGCCCGCGTGGTGGGCCAGGACGAAGCAGTGCGAGCGGTGGCCAACGCGATCCGGCGAAGCAGGGCCGGGCTCTCGGACCCTCACCGGCCCATCGGGTCGTTCCTGTTCCTCGGCCCGACCGGCGTCGGCAAGACCGAGCTGGCCCGTGCGCTGGCCGAGTTCCTGTTCGACGACGAGCGGGCGATGGTCCGCATCGACATGAGCGAGTACATGGAGAAGCACACCGTGTCGCGGCTTGTCGGAGCCCCCCCGGGTTACGTGGGCTACGAGGAGGGCGGCCAGCTCACCGAAGCGGTGCGACGCCGACCGTACGCGGTCGTGCTTCTCGACGAGATCGAAAAGGCCCATACCGACGTGTTCAACATCCTGCTCCAGGTGCTCGAAGACGGCCGGCTCACCGACGGCCAGGGGCGCACCGTGGACTTCACCAATGCGGTGCTCATCATGACCTCGAACCTGCCCGGCGATCCCGCCGCCTACTTCAAGCCCGAGTTTGTCAACCGCATCGACGACATCGTGCGATTCCGGGCGCTCACGCCTGACGACCTCGCGGTCATCGTCGGCATACAGCTCGGCCGGCTCCGCACCCGGTTGGCCGAACGGCGCCTGTCTCTCGCGGTGACCCCCCAAGCGGAGTCCTGGCTCGCCGCCAAAGGGTACGACCCCGACTTCGGCGCCAGGCCTCTGCGGCGGGTGATCCAACGGGAGGTGGAGGACCAGCTCGCCTTGGCGTTGCTGGAGGGGCGGTACCTCGAAGGTGCCACGGTGACCGTGGACGTGCTCGACGACGTGGTCGTCCTGCGCTGACCGTCGGGAACCCGATCGAGCGGAACCATGCGAGCATTCTCCCGGCGCGGTACACTGCCGTGTAATCCGTAGTCACGAGCGGAGGAATGACGCGTGCCGGCAACGGTGGTCGTCGGGGCCCAGTGGGGCGACGAGGGCAAGGGAAAGCTGACCGACCTGCTGGCCGCCGGCATGGACGTCGTGGTGCGCTACCAGGGCGGCCACAATGCCGGGCACACCATCGTCGTCGGCGGGGAGTCCTATGCGCTGCAGCTCTGCCCGAGCGGCGTGCTCTACCCGCACATCACGCCGGTCATCGGCAACGGTGTCGTTGTGGACCCGGCGGTGCTGCTTGAAGAGATCGACGGGCTCGGTGCCAGGGGTGTGGACACCTCACGCCTGGTGGTGAGCGGCAACGCGCACCTCATCATGCCCTACCACCAGGAGCTCGACCGGGTGACCGAACGGTACCTGGGCAAGAACGCGCTCGGGACCACGCGCCGGGGCATCGGGCCCGCCTACGCCGACAAGGCGGCCCGGGTGGGGCTGCGGGTCCAGGACCTGCTGGATCCCAAGATCTT
>DAHWPS010000075.1:0-42630 GCA_027342785.1 Acidimicrobiaceae bacterium | reverse complement strand
TCGTCCCGGCGACCCGGGAGCGACGGCGAGCACCACGCCAGCCGCCGGGCGGCCGAGCTGCGAGCCCGCGACATCGTCCGACGTCACGGGACCGGGACGCTGGACTACTTCGCCCTGCGCGACGACAAGCAGTGGTTCTTCCATCGCGACAGCCTGGTGGCCTACGCCGTCTACGGGGGGGTGTGCCTGGTCTCCCCCGACCCGATCGGCCCCCACAGCGAGCGTCTGCACGTGTGGGACGCCTTCCGCCGGTTCTGCGACCGGAGAGGCTGGGGGGTGGCGGTGATTGCGGCTGCCGAGGAGTGGCTGCCCATCTACCGGAGCTCGGGCATGCGACACGTCTACATCGGGGACGAGGCGGTCGTCGACGTGCAGCGCTTCTCGCTGGCCGGCGGCAAGATGAAGGGGCTCCGCCAGGCGGTGGCCCGCGTCGAGCGCTACGGCTACACCGTCGAATTCTTCGATCCCTCGGCCGTCCCGATCGAGCTGGCCAACGAGCTGGTCGACCTCATGGGACGCAATCGCCGGGGTAACCACGAGCGCGGCTTCTCGATGATGCTCGGGCGGATCTTCGACCAGCGTGACGCCGGTCTCCTGCTCACCGTCGTGTTCGGACCCGGCCACGATGCCGTCGCGATGTGCCAGTTCGTTCCGTCGGCAGCCATTCGCGGCTACTCGCTCGACCTCATGCGCCGGGACCCGGGTGAGCATCCCAACGGACTGCTGGACTACGCCCTGTGCTCGACCATCGAGCACCTGCGCGCGGGTGGCCAGCGGGGCCTCAGTCTCAATTTCGCGGCGATGCGCTCGACCCTCGAGGGCGAGAGCGGGGACGGCATCACCCAACGCCTGGAGCGCTGGGCGCTCAAGCGCATGTCGACGATCCTCCAGATCGAATCGCTCTGGCGCTTCAATGCCAAGTACGAGCCCTCGTGGCTCCCTCGCTACGTGGTCTTCGACTCGGCTGAGCAGTTCGCGCCGACCCTCGTCACCATTTTGCGAGCCGAGGCGATGACAGAGGTCCCCGTCATCGGCCGCCTGCTCGTCCCCTCGGCCGCCCGGCGTCGCGGCCTGGCGGCATCCGTGCCTGCACCCGGGCCGGGCGACCCTTCGAGCCGGTGATGGGCTCGGCCTATCGTGGGACCACGGTGATCGGGCAATCGAAGCGCCCTGGGTTCCTTGGAGGTTCCCGACGCCTGGCACGTGGCCATGCTCGAAGTGCCGAAGTGCCGAAGTGCCTAAGTGGACCGTGGACCAGATCACGGACTGGCTCGGCCCTTCGGATCGAGCCCGCTGAGGAGCCAATCGTTCAAATGCCCCTCAAGTAGCCGAGCTCGGTCCCGATGCTTGGATCTGTTCGAGCAGCTCCTGGGTTTCGGCGAGGGACGCGGTGATGATCCGCTTGGCCACTTCGAGCAGCTCGAAGAGCATCGGCTCCCCCACCGAGTAGTACACGCTCGATCCCGCCTTGCGCGCTTGGATGAGGTTGGCCCTTCGCATGAGGCCCAGCTGCTGGGAGAGATGCGACGCTTCGATGCCGACTTCGGGGATGAGCTCGCTGACGGGTCTCTCGCCGTCGCGCAGCACTTCGAGGATGCGAATGCGGGCCGGATGGCCGAGGGCCTTGAAAAACTCCGCCTTCACTTGGTAGATGGGGGTCGTCATCCAGAGCACCTCCTAGGTGCACGATTCGCCGTGCCTCCGCGGCGCGGGCGCGATTTCTGATGACCGTCAACGGGCACGTGAATTGCTGAGGTCAACGTTATATGAGTTGATGAATCTGGCAGTCCTCGCTCCGCGGTCACAGGTCGTTGCCGGCGTAGGAGAGGTTGAAGCTCTTGTTGGCAAGGGGGAAGTCCGGGACGATCGTGTCGGCCAGGGAGACAGGTAGGGCCGGCCAGTTGAGGAACGAGGGATCCACGATCTTCACCCTCGCGAGCCGACCCTCGTCGTCGAGCTCCACCCGGTGCACGATGCTGCCTCGCCAACCCTCGGTGATGCCGGCTCCACCGGCTGCCCGGTCGTGCACGGCGCCGGCATCGAGTGACCCGACGGCACGGAGCTCGGGGGCACGCGCGACGAGGTCGCTGAGCAGCGAAAGCGAAGTGCGCACCTCGTCAACCCGGATGGCGTAGCGGGCCAGGACGTCTCCGGTCGTCTGTCGTGCCGGGATGAACCCGTCAGACAACTCGACGAAAGGGTGCGCGCTCCGGGCATCGAATTCCAGGCCTGACGCGCGGCCCACGACGCCCACGGCCCCGAGGCTTCGGGCATGGGCCTCGTCGAGAGTGGCGGTGCCCGTGAAGCGATCCATGATCAAGGCGTTGGAGCCGGCCAGCTCGACCAACTCCTCGAACCTTGCTCTCACCTCGGCCAGCTCGGCCGGGGTGGGAAGGCGTTCGACGTGGGCTCCTCCAGGCGTCACACCCCCTCGCAGCAGCCGGTGACCGGTGACCTCGGCGTTGAGCTGGAGGAGCCCTTCGCGAAGCGAGAGAGCCCACGCGTGGGCCAAGCCGTACCCGACGTCGTTGCAGAGGGCGCCGATGTCGGCAACGTGGTTGTAGAGCCGTTCGAGCTCGAGAAGCACGGCCCGCACGACCTGGGCGCTGCCCGGGGGGCGGACGTGGTGTGCGTCCTCGATGGCTTGGCAGTAGGCGAGGGCGTGGCCGACGGCGGTGTCACCGGAGATCCGTTCGGCAATCTCGAGGCCGGAGACGACGTCCTTGCCTTGGAGGAGCTTCTCGATCCCTTTGTGGACGAACCACAGTCGCGCCTTCATCCTCAAGATGGTCTCGCCGACGACCCAGAACCGGAAGTGCCCGGGCTCGATGAGGCCGGCGTGAACGGGTCCGACCGGGATCTCGAAGACCCCGTGTCCCTCGACCGCCACGAAGGGGAACGATCCGGCGTCGGGCACCATGTCCGGCGGGTCAGTCGATTCATGGCGCATGGGGTGCCAGTTCGCCGGCCAGTGCTGGTGCAGGACCAGACGGCGGGGCTGGGGATGACCCAGAGGATCAATGCCGTAGAGGTCGGAGAGCTCGCGTTCGAAGCGGCTGGCGGGGAACGACAGGGCGGCCAGCGTCGGGAGCTCGGGATGTGCCCGGTCGAGGGGGACATGCAGCTCGACCCGGGTGTCGGGTGGTCCGGCGGTGAAGAGGTAGACGGCCCGCATGGCGGTGCCATCGTCATGACCCGAGACCAATGCGAGGCGCATACCCCGAGCAAACAGCGATCGGGACGCTTCGACGAGCGTTGTCGGCAGCACGGTCCCGGCGAAGCGGTGGTGGCCGACGGGGCGGAGATCGACCGGAAGCGTCTCGACCCCGGTCATGGGGAGATCACGTGGGCAGCGGCTTCGAGCAGGCTCGACAACGGCCAAGCGAACACACCGATCAGACCGCAGACGACCAGGCCGCTCACGAGGGGTGCGGTCACCCATTTCGGTGGCGGTGCCAGTGCCTCGGTGGTGTTGGTCGAGCCGATGAGCATGTGGCGGGCATGACTGACGACAGCAACAAAGATGACCACCATGGCGATCACCGCCGCGACGGCCGCCCAGCCGAGCCCGACTTGGAACTCGGCGCGCACCATGAGCAGTTCGCTGGAGAACAAGCTGAACGGCGGGATGCCGAGCAGTGCCACGAGGCCGACACCGAACATTCCGCCGAGCACAGGACGCCGGGCCAAGAGGGCGTGGACCCCGTCAATCTGGCTGGTCCCTTCGACGAGCATGATCTCTCCGGAAGTGAGGAACAGCACGCTCTTCGCCAGGCCGTGACCCAAGATGTGCAGCAGCACGGCAGCGATGGCCAGGGGGACGCCGGCGGCGGCCCCCAGAGCGATGAGGCCCATGTGCTCGATGCTGTGGTACGCGAGCATCCGCTTGTAGTCGCGTTGGGTGAGGAGGAGGGAAGCGGCCAGGGCCAGCGACAGCAACGCCACGGTGACCAGCAGGGTGCGGGAGAACTCCGGTCCAAGGGCGACGTCGGCTACCGCCTTGAAACGCAGGATGGCGTAGAACGCCACGGTGAGCAGCACCCCCGACATGAGGGCGGAGATCGGGGCTGGAGCTTGGCTGTGGGCATCGGGAAGCCAGCTGTGCATGGGAGCCAGACCCACCTTGGTGCCGTAGCCGAGAACGAGGAGAGCGAACCCGAGGCGCATCACCGAAGGGTCCAGATGGTGGGCGTGGGCCATCAGCGAGGTCCAGTCGAGGGCGTTGGCCGAACGTCCCCCGTCGTGGAGCGCGCACAGGTACACGAGCACGGTGCCGAAGAAGGCCAGTGCGATCCCAACCGAGCAGATCACGATGTACTTCCACGAGGCTTCGAGGGCACCCTTGGTCCGCCGGTGCCCCACGAGGAACGTCGTGACGACGGTGGTGGCCTCGACGGCCACCCAGAGCACGCCGACGTTGGCAGCCAGGACGGCGAGCAGCATGGTGGCGATGAACGCTTGGACGAGAATGCGGTAGGAGACGACCCGCCCCGGTGAGCACCGGCCGGCGGCCACTTCCACGGCCATGGTCCGGATCCCGACCCACGAGGCCAGCACGGCGATCGTCCCGATGACGATCACCATGAACCCGCTGAGGGCGTCGGCCCGCAAGACTCCTGCAGCCCCGCTCAAGGGCCCGTCGCTGACGACTCGCACCGAGGTCCACACCCCGAGACCGAGGACGGCAGCGTTGCTGGCCACCGCGACCCAGCCAGCCGAAGCGTGTCGCCATCCTGCGACGATGGCGCCGCCGATGAGCGGGAGGAAGACGATGAGGACCAAGAGCATCAGTCGTGCAGCTCCTTCAGCTCATCGAGCGAGAGGGTGCCGAACTCGCTCCGGAGGCGCTGGGCCAGGACCATGAGGACGACCACGCCCAACAGGACATCGAGGGAGATGCCGAGCTCGATGAGAAACGGTACGCCGGCGGTGCAGAGAAAGGCCACCAACGCGACGCCGTTGTCAACGAGAAGCAGCCCCACCATCTGGAAGAGGGGGCGTCGCCGGGCGACCAGGACGAAATAGCCGACGAGCATGGTGGCGACGCCGACGGGCACCAGCGCCCCTGCCGTCGTGCCCACGAAGGTGGCCACTCCCCGAGCTGCGGCGAATGCGAGGAGGATGAGCCCGGCGGAGGCGACGAGGGATGCGGGGACGTTGACCAGCGGACTGCCCTCGCGATCCAACGCCGAACCGCTCCCTGCTCTGCCGAGGAACACGGGAATGACGACGCCCTTCACGGCGAGCTCGACGACCGCAGTGGCGATCAGCCCAGCATCGTGGGCATGGATGCCGAGGTCCATGGCGACCAGCCCGAGGGCAATCCCCTGGACGGCGACGATCCGGACCACCGAGCGCATCGAGCTCACCCACAGCACGGCGACGGCGCAGACGAGCACGGTGCCAGAAGCCAGCGTGAGCGTGGAGGCGAACGAGCCGCTCATGCGACCACCAGCGCGGAGATCACGGCCAGCACCGCCAGCACGAACGCCCCGGCAACGAGCTCTGGTACCCGGAACAGGCGGAGCTTGGCCACCGACACTTCGAAGGCTGCGAGCGCCGCGCCGAGGACAGCTACCTTTGCGCCGGTCGCCACCAGGCCCAATGCCAAATGCCCGGCACCGGGGGCGGTGGCAATGCCCCAGGGAATGAACAGATCGGCGAAGAGACCCAAAAGGACGGCCAGGCGCATCCCCTCACCCAACTTGACGAGTGCCAAGTCCGCGCCGGCGTACTCGAGCACCATGGCTTCGTGGATCATCGTCAGTTCGAGATGCGTGCTCGGGTTGTCGACCGGCAGGCGTCCACTCTCGGCCACGATCACGATGAGGAACGCCACCAAGGCCAGCAGCCGTTGCGGGGTCGCCAACCAGGCCGGGTGGGCAAGTGACCTGGCGATGATGATCGGCACGTTGGATGAGTGGGCCGGGACGGAGAGGGCGAGCAAGGCCACGAGGAGGGCGGGCTCGGACAGTGCGCCGATGGTCATGGCCCGGCTGGCACCCATGCCACCGAACGAGGTGCCGGTGTCCAGGGCGGCCAACGCGATCGCCACCGAACCGACCAGCAAGAGGTAGACGACGGCGAACAGATCGGTCGAGTTTGCGAAGGCCGGATCGGTCGCGAGCAGCGGGGCAGTGACGGCGACCACCAAGGTGGTGGCGACCAGCACGACCGGTGCGGCGGAAAAGACCCACCCGGCTTGGTCAGGTCGGGTCCGCTCCCTGCGGGCCAGCTTGCGCAAATCGAGCAGTGGCTGGTGGATCGGCGGTCCGACGCGGCCCTCCAGCCGGCAGCGCACTTTGCGCATCAATCCGACGAGGAGCGGGCCCCCGAGCGCCACCGTCATCACCTGGAGGAGCGAGATCGCCACGACCGAGACGGCCGGCCATTGCGCCGTCATCCGAGGACCACCAGCACCACCACCAGAGCTATCAGCCCGAAGGCCAAGTAGCGGTGCACGCTCCCATTCGGCACCCGGCGGGCGAGACCTCCCCACCACGCCAGAGCTGCCGCTGCCGGCCGGAAGCCGTGCCGTTCGAAAGCGTCCTCCAGCGACGTATGGAACGTGGCCGCCTCGACGTAGTAGCGGGACTCTGCCACATGGCTTATGTCGAGGTCGTGAGACGGGGAGAGGACGTCCTCGAACACCCGAGACAGCGGCTCGCCGAACGAGGTGGCGGTGTACTCCATGCGGGCGGTCTGCAACTCCCGCCCGCACCCCCACGCCTCGGTGCTCCGCAGTGCTGAGCGCTGCAGGGCTCGCCGGATCCCCGCTACCAGGGTCACAGCCACCGTCAGTGCGGCAGCGAGAAGCCCCGGGGCCAGCACGCCGTGGATGCCGGACAGCCCGACCTGCCAGCCGCCGACGAAGGGGTTCGGGAGCCGGCTCGCGGTGACCGTCCGAGCAGCTTCCACCACCGCCGGGATGACCAGGAGCGGGGCCACCCCGAACACGAGGCAGAGCGCGGCCGGTATGCCGGCGCCGATCCACATCGAGCGGGGGACCTCGCCCGCCAGGGCAACCGGCTCGGAACGCGCCCGGCCCAACAAGCCGATGCCGACGGCCTTCACGAACGTCAGCGCGGTGAGACCCCCGGTGAGGGCCAGCACGCCGACTCCCAGGGGAAGGGCGATCGCCAGCGACGGGTCCAGCGACGGCAGGCCGTGCAGCATGGCCTGGAGCAGGAGCCACTCGCTCACGAATCCACACAGGGGAGGTAGTGCGGCGATGGTCAATGCCCCGACCATGAACAGCGTCCCGGTGACCGGCATACGCCCGAGAAGGCCGCCGAGGCGATCGAGGTCTCGGATTCCCGTTGCCTGCTGGAGCGAGCCGGCCGAGAGGAAGAGCGAACCTTTGAACACTGCATGAAAGACCATGTGGAGCAAGGCGGCAGCCAAGGCCGCCAAGGCCAGCGCTGGGTGGCCGGTCGAGGCAAACAATCCCGAAGCGCCGACGCCGAGCAGCATGAGCCCGACGTTGTCCGTCGTCGAATAGGCGAGCAGACGCTTGAGATCAGTGCTGGTGGCCGAGTGAAGGGAACCATACAAGGCCGACAGGGCGCCCAGCGCCATCACCATCAGCCACCACCACGTCGGCCCTCCTCCGAGCAGCCCGTCGCCCAACCTCACGATCCCGTAGACCCCCAGATTGACCATCGCCGCCGACATCAGTGCCGATACCGGACCGGGGGCCTCGGGATGCGCCCGGGGCAGCCAGACGTGGAGCGGCACCATCCCGGCTTTGGAGCCGAAGCCGATCACCGCCAGCACGAAGACGGTGCTGCGCACCCAGGCCGGGAGGTGAGCCGAATGATCGGCGATGGCCGAGAACGATTGGCTGCCGGCGTGAGTGGACAGCAGCACCAGGCCCACCAGAAGTGCGGCCGCTCCCGCTTGGGTCATGACCGCGTACCACACGGCGGCAACGGCCACTTCGGACCGGTGGCGGTGATCCGCCAGGACCAGCAGCAGTGAGGCGATGGCCATCAGCTCCCACAAGAACAAGAAGGTCGTGACGCTGGACGCGGCCGGTACCAAAAGAAGCGTCGTGACGAAGAGCGGGAGGACGCACGACGCCGTCCGGCTGGAAAGCCCGTGGCCGTGGTAGCCGAGCCGGAAGACCATGGCGCAGATCGCCACTCCGGCCGAGACGGCGACGAACAGCGCCCCGAAGCGGTCGAGGTCGAGGGAGAACCCGACGAGCGGCAGCAGTAGGTGCGTGTGGACCACGACCGATCGGCCGGAGCGCAGCACCTCGATTGCCACCGCCAGACCACCGCTGCACGCGGCGATGGTCAAGACCGAGACGAGCTGGATCCGGAGTCGCTGCGTCACCAACGCCCCGACTGCCGACGCGGCCAGACCCACCAGGGCGGTGGCGATGAGCAGGAGCGAGGTCACGTGCCGGCGAGACCCCGCAGCGCAGTGATGATCGTTGCGGGGTCGGGCGGACATCCGGATATCTCCACGTCGACCGGTACGACATCAGCGACCGAACCCTCGACGCCATAGGCACCGGCGAACACGCCGCAATTGCGGGCGCAGTCACCGACGGCGACAACGACCCTCGGCCGTGGCACAGCGTCGAGGGTCTTGCGGAGCGGGTCGGCCATGTTGCGGGTGACCGGCCCGGTGACCAGCAGACCATCGACGTGGCGAGGCGACGCCTCCAGGCGGATGCCGAACCGCTCGGCGTCGAAGACGGGGGAAAAGATCGAAGCGATCTCCAGCTCGCAGCCGTTGCACGACCCGGCATCGACGTGACGGAGCTGGAGCGACCCGCGGTTGCGCCTCGCCGCTTCGCCCACGGCTGGTGAGGCGGTTCCGGCCAAGGGGATGTCGGTGGGGTGGGTGCGCCACCGTCGGATGAGCGTCGAGAGCCGCATAGTTGACAGATACATCAATCGATGATTCCGTGATCTGTCAAATCGCTACATTCTGTGGCTCAACCTTCCAGGATGCCTGCCCCCGACGAGCCGCGCGCCGATGGGACGCCGGGACAGCGCGGAGACGGTGACTTTTCCGGTGACCGGGTCAGGCGCCTCGACACGACCCCGATCCTCCCCCCTCACCCACGGTTCGGTCACTCCGGGTCCCCTGAGCGCAAGCGGTCGAGCGCGGCCTGGATGCGTGGGACGTCCGCCGGCGCAGCCTGGACCTCCACCAGCTTTCTCCGGCTCTTCGAGCCCCTCCGCAGGTGAACCGTTCGACGGGGAACGCCCATGGACGCGGCAACAGCTTTCAGGGCCGCTTCGGTCGCCCGACCGGACTCTGCGGGCTCGACGACGCGGACGACGAGGGCGCCGTCGAACTCTCCGCCGACCGCCGGTGCCGAGGCGTTCGCCCGTACGTAGATCTCCACCCGCATCGTGGACATCCTGCCGCTCTGCCGGCTTCACGATTGCGAATTCAAGCAGGGGCCGTAGCGGGCGTGATGAAGACCCCACACTGGTCAAGTGCCATCGCGACGCGGCACGGCCGGGCATTCGGAGAAAAGAGGAGCTGGCAATGCCCCAGGCGACTCCCCCACCTGCGCCCCCACCTGCGCCCGAGACGACGCCGCAAGCGGGCGGGTCAGCCGACAGGGAACGGGAAGCTTGTCCCTTGAGCGTCGATTTCGGTGTACCCCCCGCCTGTGGGCATCGACACCAGTCCAACCACCTGAGCCGGGGGAGGTGACCCGCCGGTGGAGCCGTAGAAGGGGGCATCGCCGAAGGCGAAGATCCCCCCGTCGGAGGCCACCAGCCAGTAGCCGCCGCCTGTGTGGGTCGGGCCCATGGCCACGATCGGCTTGTTGAGGTGGATGTCCCCGGTCGACCCGTAAAACGCCGCGTCACCGAATGAGAAGATCCCCCCGTCCGAGGCCACGAGCCAGTAGCCCTGGCCGTCGGGCGTGACCGCCATGCCGACAACTGGCTCGTTGAGGTGGATGTCCCCGGTCGACCCGTAGAACGCGGCGTCGCCGAAGGCGAAGATCCCCCCATCGGAGGCCACCATCCAGTAGCCCTTGCCGTCGGGCGTCGCTTCCATTGCCACGATGGGCTCGTTGAGCGGCTTCCCGCCCATCGACCCGTAGAACGCGGCGTCGCCGAAGGCGAAGATCCCCCCGTCGGCGCCGACCATCCAGTACCCCTGCCCATCGTCGGTCGACGCGATGCCGACGATGTCGTCCACCGAGACGCCGAGGCCTGGCAGCGATCCGAACGTCCCCGCCCGGCCGAAGGACGAGACTGCCCCGTTCGCTGCCACCAGCCAGTACCCCTGGCCGTCGGGCGTCGCCGCCATACGCTCGCCGATCTGGCCGGGAGGATCGACCTCGGCCGTCCGCGCTGTGGTGGGCACCGAGGTCCCGACCACGTTCTGCGCCTCGATCTCGTAGGAGTACGCGGTGCCGGGCACCGCGCTCGAGTCGACGAAGCTCGTCCCCGTCACGATTGCAAGCACCTGGAGCGCCCCGCCTGCGGGTCCGCGCAAGACCTCGTAGGCACTCACCTGGGCGCCGTTGGATGTCGCTGCCGACCACTTGAGCATGACGCTCGTCGGCCCGACCACTGCTGTGAGCGACGAGGGTGGGAACGGTGCCCCGGCAGGCACTGCCCCCGAGGAGGCAGCAGACGCCGTACCGGTGCCCACGTCGTTGGTAGCCGTGACGGTGAACGCGTACGTCGTACCGTTCACCAGGCCCGCCACCGTACAGGTGAGCGCGCTCGTCGTGCGGCACGTGCCCCCGGCGGGGGTGCTCACGACCGAATAGCCCGTCACAGGCGCTCCGTTCCCTGTGGCCGCGTGCCACGAGACGGTCACGGTGTGGTCGCCGCGCACAGCACTCACGCCGGTCGGCGCGAAGGGCTTGCCGGCCGGGACGGCGGCGGTCGAACGTGTCGACGGTGTCCCGGTGCCCACCCCGTTGGCCGCGGTCACTTGGAAGGTATAGCCGACCCCGTTCGTCAGGCCGAGCACCGTGCAGCTGCTCGTGCCGGTGGTGGTGCAGGTCTGCCCTCCCGGTGTGCTGGTGACCGTGTACCCGCTGACCGGTGTACCGCCCGATGTCGGTGCCAGCCACGACACCCGCACTTGCTGATCTCCCCGCTCTGCCTGCACGTCCGTGGGTGGTCCGGGCACGGTGGCCGGGACGACCGTGGAAGAAGGTGTCGAGGCGGTGCCGCGGCCGACACCATTGGTCGCCACCACCCTGAACGAGTAGTGCACGCCGTTTGTGAGACCGGTGACCGTGCATGTGAGCGCGCCGGTCGTCGAGCACGTCTTTGTGCCCGGTGAGCTCGTCACGGTGTAGGCGCTGATCGATGTGCCGTTCGGTGTGGCCGCCTTCCAGGTGACGAGCACCTGGTGGCTGCCACGTGCAACCGTCACCCCGGTCGGTGCGAACGGCACCGACGCCGGCACGGTGCTCACCTGGGTCGATGCCAGTCCGCTGCCGGCTCGGTTGGCTGCTCTCACGGTGAAGGTGTACGTCACACCGTTCGTCAGCCCCGTGACTGTGCACGTCCGGACGGCTCCTGTGGTGCTGCATCCGTGGGACCCTGGGGTGCCCGTGACCGTGTAGGAGGTCACCGGCGCGCCGTTTGTTGTCGCGGCTGTCCACGCGATGGTCGCCGCCTGGTTGGCCCGCGCTGCACTGACGCCGGTCGGCGCGAACGGGACACCGGCCAGCGTCAGTGTGCTCGACGGTGTCGAGGCGGTGCTTGTCCCGTTCTTGTTCTTGGCGACGACCCGGAATTGGTAAGGGACGTTGTCGGAAAGTGTCGTCACCTTGCAGGACAGCGTCGCCGTCGTACAGTGGAATGTCCCAGGTGAGCTGGTCACGCTATAGGAGGTGACGGCTGCACCGTTTCCTGTGGCCGGCTTCCACGTCACTGTCGCGGACAGTGTCCCAGCGGTTGCCGTCACCCCGGTCGGTGCGAACGGGAGGCCCGAAGGTACGACTGCGTTGGATCTTGCCGAAGGACCGGACCCCACCCCGTTCGTCGCCTTCACCGTGAAGCTGTAGGTCGTCGCGTTGGTGAGACCAGCCAGTGTGCACGTGCGTGTCGGCGCTGTCACCGTGCACGTGAGTGTGCCCGGAGAGCTGGTGACGGTGTAGCCGGTCACCGTTGTGCCGCCGTCTGTCGACGGCGCTGTCCAGGTGACTTTCGCCGAGCTTGTCCCTGCGAGCGCAGTGACATTGCCCGGTGCACCGGGCACGCTGAGCTTGCTCGTCGACTGCCAGGTCCAGGTCGGGTGCGCTGTCACCCCGTTGAGGAGGACGACCTCGCCGGTCGCCGCATCGTAGGCCATCGATCCTCCCGCCTGGGCGGGCGGATGTGTCGAAGGGCTGAGCGCAGTCCATCCCGTACCGGTCCACTCCCAGGTCGACGTCGACGTCGTCGAGCCATTGGACCCTCCGAACAAGAGCAGTTCTCCTTCCACCGTGTCGTAGGCGCTGGTCGCCCCGAAGCTGGCTGCGGGCCCGGTGGCGAACGGCTCTTTGGTCCATGTCTGCCCGGTGAGCACCCAGGTTGTCCCGATGGGCCCGCCGTCGTAGCCCCCGAACAGCACCAGCTGCCCGGTCGCTGTGTCGTAGGACATCGGCGCTGTCGAACGCGCAAGCGGACGCTGTGTCGCTGCCGCAGGGGTGATTGTCGTCCATGCTGTGTTCTTCCACAGCCACACTGTCGAGAGACTGCTCGAGCTGGACGTGCCCCCGAACATGACCAGACCGTCGAGTTCGGGATCGTAGGCCATCGACGCGAGGGTACGAGCCGGTGGCTGCGCGCCCGTGAGCGACGGTTGCACCCATGTCGACCCGTTCCACAGCCAGGTTGTCCCGGTGATCGTGGTCGACGCCGTCCCACCGAACAAGACCACCTGGTTGCTCGTCGCGTCGTAGGCCATCGCCGCCCCTGTGCGCGCCGAAGGGCTCGTGACCGGGTGCTGCTCGTTCCACGCGGTCCCGTTCCACGTCCACGTTGTGGCGAGATCAGCGCCTTGCGAGAAGCCGCCGAAGACGACCACCCGGTCCGACGCGGATGTCGCGTCGTAGGCCATCGCGGCCGACGTCCGTTGGGCTGGCACGGTCGCCACGTGCCTGGGCGTCCAGTTGTACGGCGACCCTGTGCTCGCCCCCGCCGAGGTGATGCCAGTCAGCCCCAGGGTCATCACCCCGGTCACCACCACAGCGGCGCCAATGCTGCTCCCCACCCGCAGGAGGGATCGCCCCGAGAGGCGAGCCCTCTCAGGACCCAAGCGAGATGGACCCGTGGGACCCCTGGGGCCCTTGGGACCTGGACCGATTCGCGCGCTCATGCCCCGAAGTTGAAGCTGGCGCCCGCTTCGTCCACCACCGAGTACCCGAGACCTGTCGGTGTGGTGACCAGCCCGAGGACCGGCACCGGCGGCGGGTTCGCGCCGGTCGAGCCGTAGGACGGCGCCGAGAAAGCGAACACCCCGCCGTCGGAGGCCACCAGCCAGTAGCCGTGCCCTGTGGGCCGGGGCGTCATCGACACGATCGGCTTGTTGAGGGTCAGCGAGCCGGTGGAGCCGTAGAACTGGGCGTCGCCGAAGGCGAACACCCCGCCGTCGGAGGCCACCAGCCAGTAGCCCTTGCCGTCGGGGGTCGGGGTCATCGCCACGATCGGCTTGTTGAGCGGCTTGCCCCCCATCGACCCGTAGAAGCCTGCGTCGCCGAAGGCGAACACCCCGCCGTCGGAGGCCACCAGCCAGTAGCCCTTGCCGTCGGGAGTGGCCGTGATGCCGACGATGTCGTGGACCGAGACCCCCAGGGCCGGGAGCGAGCCGAGGTACTCGCTGTCGCCGAAGGCGAACACCCCTCCTGTCGCCGACGCCAGCCAGTAGCCCTTGCCGTGGAGCCCCGCTGCGATGCCCACGATGTTGGTCACCGGCACGCGCAGCCCCGTCGGCGATCCGTAGAACTGGGCGTGCTTGCAGGCGAACACCCCTCCTGTCGCCGATGCCAGCCAGTAGCCCTTGCCGTTTGCCATCGTGGCCATCGCGTCACGCACGCTCCCCGGAGGGGCGGGCTGCGTCGGTGGTGTCAGCCTCGGCGATGCACATGTCGATGTCGAACTCGCCTCGGTCGTGGTCGTGCCCTTGGTCGGGAAGAACGAGCTGCTTGTCGGCTGGATCGGGAGCACTGTGCTCGCCGGTGTTGTCGGTGTCACCACGACCGGCGGCGATGCCGGCGGCGCGGGCGGGGTGGTCCCGGTCGGAACTGTCTTGGTCGTTGTGGTCTTGGTTGTTGTCTTCTTTGTCGGTGTTGTCTTGTTGGGAAGGCTGTAGAGGTCTACCGAGGTCACCGGTGTGCCCCCTGTGCTCGCCATGCCGCCACCGACGAGGACCTGGCCGTTGCTCAGCACCGAGACGAACGACCCCATGCGGGCCGAAGGCATTGTCCCGGCGCTCTCCCAGGTACCGGTGCCGGCCAGGTAGACCTCGGCTGTGGCGAGCACGGTGCCGTCGGCCACGCCCCCTGCGACGAGCACGTCGCCGTCGGGAAGCTCGGCCACTGCGGGCATCGAGCGGGTCGCCGCCATGCCGCCCGTGGCCTTCCACGAATTGGTCGCCGGGTCGTAGAGATCCCCCGTCGCACCGTCGCCGACCACCAGGACGTCACCGTCGGCCAAGAGCTCAGCCGTCGCGAAGATCCGCGCCTGGCTCATCGTCCCGGCCGCGGCCCACACGCCCGTTGTGGGGTCGTAGGTCACTGCTGTCGCCAGGAGTGAGCTGGCACCGAGCCCCCCGGCAAGCAGGACGTGGCCGTCTGCCAGGGTCGTGCTGGCGGCGAACGAACGCGGTCCGGGAAGGGAGGTCGCCGCCGAGAACGACCCGGTGGTCGGATCGTAGATCTCGGCTGTCGCCAGCGGGGCATGGCCCGCGCCCGTGCCCCCGGCGATCAGCACGTCCCCGTCTGCGAGCAGCGCCGCCGCCGCGTCGGCACGACCGGTCTCGAGCGACCCCGTGCGAGTGAACAGCCCGGTGGCCGGATCGTAGAGCTCTGCTGTCGTGAGCGCCGTGTCCCCGCGCCCGAGACCGCCGGCGACGAGGACCTCGCCGTCCCCAAGAACCGTGGCCGTGGCACCGGTCGCAGCCACGGGCAGTGTGGACGTCGCCGACCAGGTCTTGGTGGCCGGGTTGTACACCTCGGCTGACGCCAGTGATGTCCCGTTCCCGTTGGCCCCACCGGCGACCAGGACGTCACCGTCTTGCAGCGTGGCAACCGCAGGGAACGCACGGCCGGTGTGCATCGACCCCGTCGTGCTCCAGCTCCCCACCGGCGTCGCACCGGACGGATGCACCGAGAGAGCGTAGAGCGGTGTGACCGGACCGGAGTGCCTCGTCACCGTGGCAGGCGCGACCTGGCCTGTCACGAGCACCTTCGGCGACGTCAGGCCCGCAACAGCGTCGCTCACGCTCACCCCGCCGTCGTAGTGGAACGTGATCGAGTATGTGTCAGCCTCGAGCGTGACCCCTGTCCCTGTGGCGGAGAAGCCGGTCCTGCCGATGTGGATTGTGACCGAGGTGCCTTCCCACTGCCATGTGCACGGGTACGGAATGAATGCAGCCCAGCACACCGACGTCGGGACGTTCACTGTCACGGACACGTCGATTGTCCCCGACAAGAACGCCTTGAAACCCGCAGAGCCAACGGCGACTGTCACTGTTGCGGTCAGCTTGCCGCCCACTCGCAGGAAATCGCCCAGTGTGGCCGAGGCCGGACCGAGCGTGGCCGTCCCCTTCAGCCTGAATGTGAACGATGCCGGCGACGTCGATGCGTGGAGGAACACCGCGACCGGGCCGATGCTCAGCACACTGAACACGATCCTCGAGACACTGGCTGTGAATGTGATGCTCGGCGGCGAGATGCCGATCTTGGCCATCACGTTGACCTTGACCTTCACGATTGTCGCAAGGAACGAGAGACCGAATCCTGCAGGGTACGTCGTCGGTCCGATGGTCGCGCCCGACGGCGACACGTAGAGCGAGGCGTGGTCCACCTGCATGAGTGTCCCCTGGCCGAATGCCTTGAGCGGCTCCAAGGCGACCGTCGTCGATGTTGTCTTGCCGATGGCCAGCGAGAGGAGGAAGGGGTCGAGGTTGAAGGCGAACGTGATGGGGGTGCCGTTCACGTAACCGATCGTTGTCGCGATCAACGTCGGCAGATGTGTGATGGTCCCATTGAAACCGACGTCGACGAACGGGAACTCGTCGGAGATCCCGCCCTGGATGCCCGCGCATTTGACGTTGAGCCCTGTGATCCCGAAGGCGTTGACCCATCCCACTGTCGACCCTGTGCAGTTGCCCAGCGAGAGCGAGACGGTGACTCCCGTCGCCGCGATGGTGAGCTCCCCTGTCATGGGGACTGTCGACGCGCTGTAACCAGAGGTCGGTGCCGGGATGTGCAGCATGGCGCTCAGACCGACGCTGAAATGCGCGTTGTCTGGCGACACCGCCACCTCGAAGAAGCCCGATTTCAAGCTCAACGAGGTACCACCCGCTGTGAAGAGCTCGAGACCCGTCGCACCCAAGGACACCGACACCCGCAGCGAATACGTCTTGGTCACGAAGTTCGCGGTGCCGATCGCCGCGAGCCCGGTGTGCGCAGGCAGGGAGATGTGGACGTCGTTGAGGGCCGAGATGACCGATGTGGGCAGCGTGAACGCGATGGCGAAGTCGATCCCCTGTGTGAGGGTGATGGACCCCAAGGTGGATGTGCCCGTTGTGAAGTTCGAGACCTTGGTCGACGCGTAGTAGATGTGGCCCGCGTCCCCATCAGAGCCGAGCCACGAGGAGAGGTTCGCCGCCGCACCGATGACAAAGCCGCTCTTCTCGGGTGCGAGGACCGCGGTGATCGACAGCGTGCCACCGGTGGGCATCGTGATGGTGATCGGCGCGCTGACCGACACCGCAACTCCCGCCGACGGGCTGTACGAGAAGGTGACGACGGGCTTCGTTAGCTTGACATCTGTGCCCAGGGCACTGAAAGAGAAGTTTGTGAAGGTTGCCGACAAGTCGAGGGCTTTGGCCGTGATGTCGACACAGCCCACGACCGACACTGTCCCTGTCACTCCCCCGAATGCGAGCCCCAGGCTCCCCGACATCGCCAGCCACAGATCGCCTTTGTGCTCGATCTTGCACCCGGTCGGAGCCGTGCCGTTCCCCAGTGTGACATGGTCGACGGACACTGAGACGTCACCGATCGTCAGCTTGAGCAGTGGTGTCGACCCGATCCCACTCGCTCCGAGCACGTACGTGACCTTGCCATTGGAGTCCGCGAGCGTGCCGGTGAACGTCGGCGACAGCGTCACTCCTGTGATCGGAGTCCACGAGTGCGCCGCCGAGGCCTTGACGCTGAGTGTCCAGTTGCTGAGGGACGTCAAGGACCCGCTGAGGGTCAATGTACCGAGGCCGTCGATCGAGGCCGTGCCGGCAACACCGAGACCGGCGGTCCCCGCCGAGATGGTGACCCCCGACAGCGTGAGAGGCACGCCGGCGAACGGTGTGAAGGGCCCTGGGATCGTGGCCTTGACGTTGCCGGTCAGCGTGCCTGACTTGGAACGGGCAAGTGTGCCCGCGAGTGTGATGGTCTGGCCCAACACGACGATGTGTGTGATCTTCGCAGTGCCGGCGAATGTCCCTGTGGGGCCGAGCGTGAGTGTCATCGACACCGCAGCGGCCGCTGCCCCGGGCACGGGGATCGTTCCGGTGAGGTCCGCGAGCAGCTTGTGGTTGCCATACTCGAGGGTCGCGCCTGTGAGCGTTGCCCCGCCCGGCAGCGTGAGGAAGGGCACCGACCCGCTCGGAGGGTTGAGCGATGCCGTGAACGTCGGTGCGCTACCCGGCGCCCAGGCTCCTTCGAACGTGATCACGCCGCCGGCCGGCAGAGAGAACCCGATCGTGCTGAGCACTGTCTTCACACTGGACCCGGGCATGTACTTGGCGAACCCGTTGTAGCCCTGGTGGAGGGTCACGCGCCCGTAGCCTGTGAGGTTGTAACGGGGCACTGTCTGAGAGGCGTATGCGACGTCGCCGGTGAGTGGGATCCCGATCGGTGTGAGTGCGATGTTGGCGACGAGGATGGTCAAAGCGCCCGACTGGTCTGTCACCGATACCGTGAGATGTGCGACCCCGAGCGCAGGGATTGTCGCCGAGGCCGAGCCGCTCACCGACAGACCCGACCCCACTTGACCTGTGACCTTCAGCGACTCGAGCGTGAGTGTCACCCCTGTGGCGGGTGCCACCTTGACTGTCGCGACTGTGCCATCGAGGCTGAGCGACAGCGCCCCGGACTTGAGGTCCACGCTGCCGCTGAACCCTGCGGTGATCCCCCCCGCACCACCGATGCTGAGGCTCCCCTCGGTGTAGAGGGTCGGATCCGCTGGTGCGACGGCCTTTGTTGTCGCAGCGTGCCCGCAGACCGGGTCGATCCCGTAGGCGAACGCAATGCAGTCCAGCTTGACTGTGAGCCCGGTGAGGGGGTTCCAGGCGACGACAGGGGTCCCCGGCGCCGCTTTGGTAGGCGGAGCACCCATCTCCAGGTCGAAGCTGTCACCTGAGGGGCTCACCACGATCGTGCCCTTCAGTGTCAGCTTGGGAAAGCTCAGCGAGGCGAACGGCTGCCAGGACGTCGACCGGGTGACGGCAACCGACAAGGTCCACGCGGGCTTGGCGTAGCTGCCTGTCACCGACAGGTTCACCGGGTCGGTGCCCGAACCCACCAGGGCAGTCGCCGAGACGGCGAGATTGGGCGACGAGGAGCTCGACAGGGTCACCGAGACGTGCTTGAAGGAGAGGCCCAAGATCGGCGAATAGGGAGATGTTGTGTCGATTGCGGCAAACTTCACGGTCCCGCCGATCGAACCGCTCTTCCCCGCGCTGACCGAGAAGGTTCCCTGGAGCTTGCCGAATGCCACGTTGTCGAGCGACACCACTCCTGTTGCAGTGACGGCCTTGGACTTGTCGCTCACGGTGATCGCCGCTGTCACGTACACCGAGGTCGTCGCCGACGACGGGGCGAGCGCCACGGTCATCGCCGGCACCGGTGTCGTCGTGAAGCTGACGGTCATCTTGTATGTGACCGACGAGGAGGGGGAACCGAACGGGAGCGTGATGCCCGTGGTGGAGAACGTCCCCGACGTGATCTTGCCAACCGATCCTGTCGTCCCACTGGCGCTGGTGACGAGGAAGCAGAGCTTGGCTGTCGCCGAAAGGACCAGCGTCTTGAGGCCCCAGCTCGTGGGCAGCGAGAGGGTCCCACCGGTGAAGCACACAGTCGGGTCCGTCGCCCCTGTCGCATCTTCGACGTAGCCGGTCAGAGGCGTCGTCTGGGTGACCGTTCCGCCGAGGATCGAGAGGCTCGCGTTGGTGAATGTGATCGGGAAGACCGAGCGGCAGCCTCCGCTCACGCTCGCGAGATCGACCTTGATGGCGTCAAGTGTGCTGCCGAATGTCCCCACCGAGAACGTGAACGCCTTTCCCTGGTCTCCCCAGAGCGTGGCGTAGGTTGTCGAGCACTTCGCCCCCGGGTTGAAGTTCTCGGACGGCGACGTCGATGCTTGGAATTCCTTGGCTGTCGTCGCGGTGAACGCCGCGGTGTATGTGGTCGATGTCGTCGGTATCGCTGCAGTGCACGTCGCGGCGGCATCCGCACCGGCAGCGGTATGGACGGGGACCGCCCCGCATGTTGCGATGGTCGACGTGCCCGCTTTGAAGTCCAGCGTGCCCGATGGCGGAGCGGTTGCCCCGGTCGCCGTGTTCTTCACGGTGGCTGTCAGCTGGAGGTGGCCGCTCGACGTCGACAGCGCGAGCGTCACGGCCGTCGGTGCCGCTCTGACGGAAAATGTGTCGGTCGCTGTGCTGTTGGCGTAGCGTTTCGTCGCGTCGTGGTACGCGGCGCTGAGCGCCACTCCTGTGCCGGCGGGGAGCGCCTTCAATGTGCAGGTCGCGCTCCCCGTGGCGAGCGACAGTGTGGCGCACACGGTCGTCCCGGCCACTCGCACTGTGACCTCGCCGGTCGTGAGGCCGGTTGTCCCTGGGTTTGTCGGGGACTTGACCGTCACCGTCGCCACGTCGGGGACCCCGTAGGAAATTGTGCCGCCCGAGGTGGGCTGGGCGATGCCCGGACCGCTCACCAGCAGCTTTGCCGAAGTGATCAGTCCCTTCGCCGACAAGTGGGTCGACGCGGCGGGCACTGGCGTTGTGATGTTCGGATTGCTCGGCGTGTACGTCGCCGAGATCGTGCTCGCTCCGCCCGGCGTCGGTTTGAACGTGCAGGCCGCCTTGCCTGTCGCGACCGTGACTGTGGCACACGATGCCGACGCTGTGGCCACTGCGTTGCCTGTCTCGAGGAACGTCACCTTCCCTGTCGTCGGTGCGCTCCCCGCGGTGAAAGAGATCGTGGCCGTCACCGTCGTTGTGTGCCCACCCTGCACCGGAGCGGGTGTCGCTGCGGTGCCCGACGGCGTGAGGCTGACCTCGGAGACGGCCTTGGCCGCCGTGTAGGCGACAACGGCCGATTTTGACGTAGCCCAGTCCGCACAGGCACTCGCGCCGCCTGTCGGACACGCAGTCGCGTGGTAATCGGTCGTCCCCGCGGTGGTGGGCGTGGGCGCCGAGGCGCACGTCGCCGTTCCGTTCGACGCTGTCACCGAGGTACAGCCTGCGATCGGCGTTGTCCCGTCGAAGAACTCGACCGGGACTTGAGGGGTGACGTATGTGGGGCTCGAGGTCGATACTCCTGTCTCGGCGAGGCTCGCGGTGAGATCGATCGGCTCGCCGACCGACGTTGTCCGGTTCTTCGATGCCACCTGGAGGGTCACCTTTGGCGCCTGCTTGGCAACCGTGAACGCCGTTGTGGCTGTGCTGCCGAGGGTCTCCTTGCCACCGCTGTAGCGGACTTCGACTTTGAACGAGGCTGTGACTCGTGTCGGCTTGAATGTGCAGTTGGTCGCCTTGCCGGTGGATGCGCTGACCGCTGCGGGGTTCTGCTGGCCGCTTCGCAGGCAGCTCAACTTTGTGCCACCGGCGCTCTCGTACGTGATGGTCCCGGGCGTCGGATCTCCGGAGGGAATGCCGGTCACCTGCACGCTCAGCGTGACCAGCCCACCGAAGGGGAAGCTCGTCCCGTTCGCTGTGACGCTGGAGGACGTCGCGGCCTGCGCCACGCTGTATGTGGAGGTCCCCGATGTGGACGCCAGATTTGTCGATGATCCGGGGAACTGCGCCCTGAAGTAGTACTTGAAACCCGGAGTCAGGGATGTGAACTTGCATGTGACCTGGCCGGCCTTCCCCGGTGTCAGGCCGGAGGGAAGTGTCTGGCTGCACGCGGTCGACCACGTTGTGCTCGCTGTGTTGTGGACCTGGAAGGTCACCTTCCCCGTGAGCGCAGTCCGCGCGTAGGACTCCGGGGTCACCGTCGAGAGCAGCTTGAGCCCGGCTCCTGTGGTGGTGATGGTCGGGGTGGAGGTGGTGGTGGGGTCGCCGAGGACTGTGCGACCAACGGCTTTGGAAGTGGAGGGGCGCCCTCCTCCGTCACCACCGTACGAGGCCCGAATTCCCATCTCCGTCCCAGCCGCGTAGGGCACCGTGAACGAGCAGACGGCCTTGCCGGATGTGACCGGCACTTTTGTGCAGGCATTCGTCGGTGTCTCGATCGATGTCGGGGTGGTGGCAGACGAGGGAACGATCCCTCGAGTGAAAGTCACTGTCCCGACCGGTGTCCCCGAAAGCCCTGTTGTGTACTTCACGTCGGCCGTCACCTTCACGGTGCTCCCCGCCTGGACTGTGCCCGCGGGCGTTGTGACGCTCAGAGTCGTGGAGGTGTTGACCAGCTTCCACCTGATGACGACCTCAGGGGCTGTCGGCGTCGTGGACTCGGTGAAGGATCCGATTGTCGAGCGCACGTAGCCCGAGCCGCCGCCGCCGCCACCACCGGCGTATGTGGTGCAGCCAAATCCAAATCCGCCGCCGCCGCCACCGCCGCCGCCGCCACCGGAGTAACCGCCGCCGCCACCACCACCGCCGCCTGCCTTGTACGTCCCACTGCCGCCGTTGCCCCCGCTGCCGGTAGCAGCTCCGCCACCGGCAAAGGTGCCTGCTGCACCCGGTGTGCCGCTACCACACGATGTGACTGTGCCGCCGCCGCCGCCACCGCCACCGCTCGTCTGGGTGCCACCGCCGCCCGGCGTCCCAGAGTCGCTTGACGATGTGCGATTGCCGGTGGATCCTGTCGGGTAACCGGCATTGCCGCCCTTCACGGCTGTCCTTGTATTGCCGGAACCGCCCTCGCCGCCGCCGCCGCCGGCAACGAGGTCGACGAATGTGCCGTTGGTGATCTTCGAGGCACCCCCACCACCACCGCCGCCGCCACCACCTGTCGGGCCGCTGCCGCCTCCGCTGCCGCCGCCGCCGGCACCGCCTGTGTTCCCGTTGGCACCGACGTTCACGGCGAGCGTCGTGCCGCCCGTATGGACCGAAAGTGCTGTGTAGTTGAGGGTGCCGGTCACCTCGCCGCCTGTCCCTCCGAGGGAACCGCCCCCGCCATGGCCGCCGACGACCGTGACTGTCACGGACTTGACGCCGGATGGTCGTGTCAGGGTGCCCGTACTACCCGACGTCCACGTGCACACCTCTGTTGTGCCCGACAGAGCGCATTGCGATGGCAGGCTCGCCGAAGACGACGTCGTGAGCTGGGCGTGGTCGAGCCGCACGGCCTTGGGTCTCGCGGCAGCATGTCCGGCCCGGGCCGCGGGGCTTATCGCAGTGCCGACCGTGGCGACGACGACCGCGATGCACAGCAGGGACGCACCCACCCCGGGGAACAGGCCTCTCGCTCGCCGCCAAAGCTCTGCTGCCATCCCCCCTCTTTCCGCCGATCGCACGATTCCGGTCAACCCGCCACCTCAATTTTGCTATACCTCATGCCAAATTGCAAGCCGCCGGTAAGGAACGGGGCACGGCCTCGGTGACCCGGGCTGCTCAGGGGAGGAACGGAGGAGGATCAGGGGAGGAACAGCAGGGTGGCGTGGTGAGCCAGGTCCACCAGGGGTGCCGGGAAGATGCCCAGGACCACGGTCACGGCCACGCACAGCCCGATGGCCACGGCCGCGCCCACCGGCACCGG
This sequence comes from Acidimicrobiaceae bacterium, assembly GCA_027342785.1. Taxonomy (GTDB): domain Bacteria; phylum Actinomycetota; class Acidimicrobiia; order Acidimicrobiales; family RAAP-2; genus JAJYWF01. Next base: position 19,490 of record DAHWPS010000075.1, on the reverse strand, counting down.
CACCCGGTCGCCGGGGTCCAGGTCGCCGGCTTCCGGGCCCGCCTCAAGACCTGCCGCACTCGCCGCACTCGCCGCGGCCTCGCCCTCGCCAGGCCGCGGGTCCTCCATCAGCACCTCGGCCTCCAGCCGGTCGAGCAACGCCACGGACCTGGACACCCCTACCCCCGGCACGCTGAGCGTGTCGATGCCGGCGCCAGCCCCCTGGAGCGCACCCGCACCCGCACCCTCGCCCTCGCCCGCACCTGCACCCGCACCCTCGTGCACCAGCGACGCCGCCGCACCCTCGCCCTCATTCGTGGGCGCGTACATGAGCACCGCCACCCGCAGGTAGAAGAAGGACGCCACCACCGCCGACACCATGGCGATCACCGCCAGCGGCACGGCGTTGGCGTCGACCGCCGCCAGGACGACTTGGAGCTTGGCCCACAGACCGGTGGTGAACGGGATGCCGGCTTGGGCCAGGAGCAGCACGGCCAGGCACAGCGCGAGGACCGGCTGGCGGCGGGCCAGCCCGCGGTAGGAGGAGAGGTCGTGCGAGCGGTCTCCCTCACGCCCGAGCACGGTCACGATGGCAAAGGTGCCGATGACCATGAAGGTGTAGGCGAACAGGTAGTAGAGCGACGCGCTCACCCCCCTGGACGTGGCCGCTTCGACCCCGAGGAGGATGAACCCGGCATGGTTGATCGACGAGTACGCGAGCATGCGCTTCACGTCACGCTGGACCACGGCCAGCCCGGCGCCCGCCAAGAGCGTCACCGCGGCCACCGCGTAGACCACCGGCTGCCAGTCGGCCCGGAGCGTGCCGAACGACGAGACGAAGACCCGGAGGAGCGCGGCAAATGCCCCGATCTTGGCAACCGCCGCCATGAAGCCCGTGATCGGCGACGGCGAACCCTGGTAGACGTCGGGGGTCCACATGTGGAAGGGCACCGCGGCAACTTTGAAGCAGAACCCGACCAGCATGAGGGTGAGCCCGGCCAGCAGGAGCCCGTCGGAGGCGACGACGTTCTTGGAGAGGAAGTCGGCGATCTGGGTCAGGTTGGTGGACCCGGTCGCCCCGTAGGTGAGCGCGATCCCGTAGACGAAGATCGCCGAGGAGAACCCGCCCAGGATGAAGTACTTGAGCGCCGCTTCACCCGATGCCGTGCGCCGGTGGTTCATCGCCGTGAGGACGTAGAGGGCGATCGAGAGGATCTCGAGCCCGAGAAACACGACGATGAGGTCGTTCGCCTGGGCCATGACCATGGCGCCGGCCGCCGAGACCATCGCCAGCACGTGCAGCTCGGGGCCCTCGATCCCCTCACGCCGGACGTAGCCGTCGGCCACCAGCGCGGTGAGCACCATCGCGCACGGCACCAGGATCGAGACCAACGCGCTCAGCCCATCCACCGCGACCGCGTGGTCGACCGTGGTGAACGCACCGTGGGAGCGAACGTCGGACCACTGCCACAGGGCGAAGCCGAGCGAGGTCCCGGCCACCACCACCGTGCCCAACGTGGCAACGGTCACCCGCAGGGGGCGGCGCACCAGAGCCGAGATGGCGAGCAGGAGCACCGCCCCTCCGAGCATCACGATCACCGGAAGGATCCCCAGGTACCGGATCTGGGGGATGGGAATGGTGTGGACCGCCCGCACCGCCGCCGTCATCGGCGCGGCGGCGAACGTCTCGCTCCCGAACCAGCTCATCGCCCTCCCCGATCCCTCGCTGCCGCGTCCTCGGCCCCGGCCACTCCTCGCTGCGCTACTGCCGGCTGGCTGGTGTGGGTGGCCACTTCGACACGGGCTACCAGGCGGTCCACCGAGGGCGTGATGCGGTCGAGCACCGGCTGGGGGTAGACGCCGAGGATCACGATCAAGATGATGAGCGGGGCGATCACGAGACGCTCGGTCCAGCTCAGGTCACGGGTGGTCGACTGCGCGAGGCTCACTTTGCCGTGGAACACCTGCTGGTAGGCCCACAGGAGGTAGAGGGCGGCCAGTACCACCCCGGCCGTCGCCACCACCGCCCACCACCGGTGGGTGATGAACGTCCCGAGGAGGACCAGGAACTCCGAGACGAACCCGTTCAGGCCGGGGAGCCCGATGGAGGCCAGCATCACCACGGTGAACGCCGCGGCCATGATCGGCGCCGGGCGCTGGAGCCCGCTCAGCTCGGTCACCTGCCAGGTCTGGCGCCGCTCGTAGATCCACCCGATGAGGAGGAAGAGTGCAGCGGTGATGAGCCCGTGGTTCACCATGAGCAGCACGCCGCCTTCGAGGGCTTGGGTGCTGAGGGCGAACGTCCCGAGGACGATGAACCCGATCTGGGCCAGCGAGGAGTACGCCACGAGACGCTTCATGTCGCGCTGGGCGCAGGCGACGATGGCGCCGTAGAGGATGCCGACCACGGCCAGGGTGAGGATCACCGGCGCCAGGTCCCGGGTGGCCTGGGGGAACAGGTTCAAGTCGAAGCGGATGATGCCGTAGGTGCCGAGCTTGGCCAGCACGGCCGTGAGGATCATGGACCCGCCGGTGGGGGCCTCGGCGTAGGCGTCGGGCGACCAGGTGTGGAACGGGAACAGCGGCGCTTTCACGGCGAAGGCCGCGGTGAAGGCCAGGAACAGCAGGACCTCGGTCGTCCCCGAGAAGTGCGTGTGCTCGAGGGCCGGCAGGGAGAACGTGAGCACGCCGGTCTGGTGCTGGTGGAGGAAGGCCACGGCGAGGATCCCGACCAGCAGGAAGGCCGAGCCCAAGAAGGTGTACACGAAGAACTTCACGGCGGCGTAGGCGCGGTGGGCGTAGCCCCAGCCGCTGATGATGAAGTACGCCGGGACCAGCGTGAGCTCGAAGAAGAAGAAGAACAGGATCAGGTCGAGCGACACGAAGCTGCCGATGCAGGCCGCCTCGAGCAGCAGCATCCAGGCGACGAAGCTCCGGGGGTCCTTGTGGGTACGGGCCCCGACCAGGACGATGGGGAACAGCACGGCTGCGAGCAGGACGAGGAACACCGAGATGCCGTCGACGCCGAGGAACCAGTGGATCCCGAGGGCCTTGGCCCAGACATGATCGGAGATGAACTGGTAGCCGGCGTCGCCGGCCCGGAAGGCCACGGCCATTGCCACGGCGAACCCGAGGGTGGCGAGAGAGATGGCGATGCCCAGCCCCTCGACCACCCGCCGGGGCGCCTTGGCGGCGAGGGCCACCACGAGCGCGCCGCCGACCGGGAGCAGGACCAGCACGGTCAGGTAGGGGAAGGCCGCGGAGGTCACGACCACCACGCCCGGCTGAGCATGAAGGCGATGATCGCCACCAGCCCGATCGCGATCCCGAGGGCGTAGTTGCGGACGTAGCCGGACTGGAGCCGGCGGGCCGCGGACCCGCTGGCTCGCACCAGGGACGCCGCGCCGTTCACCGCCCCGTCGATGACCTTGTTGTCCACCACCGCCGCGCTGAAGCGGGCCAGCACCTGGCCCGGTCGGCCGATCACCGTGTCGTAGACGTCGTCCCAGTACCAGACCCGCCGCAGGAAGGTCGGCTCCAGGCCCGGGCGGTCCGACTTCCCCTTCCACAGCACCCAGGCCACGCCCAGGCCGGCCAGGGCCATGAGCGAGTCCACGACGGCCAGGACCCACTCGCGCACCGACCCCACGTGGTCGGCGTAGAGGCTGTGGGCGAACACCGGCTGGAGCCACCCTGCGAACGAGTCGTGGTGGACCCACGGCAGGTCGAAGATCCCGGCGCCGGCGGCGAACACCGCCAGGACCACCAGGGGGAGCCGCATGACCCACGGCGACTCGTGGGGGGTGTGGTGGGCAGGGCTCCCGTCGGGGGCCGGCTCCTGCCAGCGGGCCTGGCCGGTGAACGTGAGGTAGAAGAGCCGGCTCATGTAGTACGCCGTCCCGAATGCGGTGACCAGGCCGAGGACCCACAGCGCCGGGCTCTTGGCGAAGACGTTGTCGAGCACGTCGCCTTTGGACCAGAACCCCGAGAACGGCGGGACCCCTGCGATGGCCAGCCACGCTACGAGAAAGGTCCCGTAGGTCCACGGCAGCCACCGGCGCAGCGCGCCCATGCGCTTCAGGTCCTGCTCGTCCTCCAGGCCGTGGATGACCGACCCGGCACCGAGGAACAGCAGGCCCTTGTAGAAGGCGTGGCACACCATCAAGAAGATCGCCGCGATGTAGGCGCCCGACCCGACGGCCAGGACCATGTAGCCGATCTGGGACACCGTGGAGAATGCAAGGACCTTCTTGATGTCCTGCTGGGCGGAGGCGATGGAAGCGGCCACGAAGGCCGTCACTCCCCCGACGATGGCGATCACCCACATGGCGTCAGGCGACAGCTCGAGCACCTGGTTCATCCGGCACAGGAGGTAGACGCCGGCGGTCACCATCGTGGCGGCGTGGATGAGCGCGGAGACCGGGGTCGGGCCCTCCATGGCGTCGGGCAGCCAGTTGAACAAGGGGATCTGTGCCGACTTGCCGGTCGCTGCCAGGAACACGAGCAGCACGGCGGCGGTGGCCGCCCCCCCAGCCAAGAGGTCCTTGTGGGCGAAGATCGTCACGTAGTCCAGCGAGCCGACCTTGGAGAAGATGAGGAACATCGCGATGAGGAACCCGACGTCGCCGACCCGGTTGTACAAGAAGGCCTTCTTGCCGGCCGACGCGGCCGAGTCGCGCTCGAACCAGAAGGCGACGAGCCAGTACGAGCAGACGCCCACGCCTTCCCAGCCCACGAACGTCACGAGCAGGTTGTTGGACATGACCAGCACCAGCATCGAGAACACGAAGAGGTTGAGGTAGACGAAGAACTTGGTGTAGTCCCGGTCCTTTTTCATGTAGCCGATCGAGTACAGGTGGATGAGCATGCTCACCCCGGTCACGAACAGGCACATGGTCATCGAGAGCGGGTCCAAGAGGATGGCCGCCTTGACCTGGAGACCGCCCACCGCGATCCACGAGAAGAACGAGTGGGCTCCAGGTCCCGACGACGCCGCGCCGCAGGTGAGCCCGCACGTGACCTGGCGGGCGCTCGAAGGCAGGTGGAGCAGGCCGGCGAACGAGACACAGGCGGCGGCGAAGGAGCCGGTGATGGCCGCGGTCCCCACCCAGCCGGCCCACGGGTCGCCCATGCGCCGTCCGGCGACGAGCAGGACCACGAAACCGGCCAGCGGCAGCAGCGGTATCAGGAAGACGGCGTGGAGCATGTCGGGGTCAGCCCTTCAGCGAGTGGAGGTCGTCGGCGGTGGTAGCTGCCCGCCTGCGGAATATGGCCACGACGATGCCGAGGCCCACCACGACCTCGGCGGCGGCGACCACCAGCACGAAAAACACCACGGTCTGCCCCCCGATGTCCCCGAGGACCCGGGAGAAGGTGACGAAGGTGAGGTTGGCGGCGTTCAGCATCAGCTCGATGCACATGAACATGACCAGCACGTTGCGGCGCACCAGGACGCCGATGGCCCCGATGGCGAACAGCACGGCCGCCAGGGACAGGTACCACTGGGGACCCAGGGTCACGAGGCCACCTCCTCGGGCTGGGGCTCGGGCTGGGGCTCGGGCTGGGGTTCGGGCTGGGGTTCGGGATCCGGTTCGAGCTGGGGCTCGGTGTCCGGCTCGGCGTCCGGCTCGGGGTCGTCCTCGGCCGCGACGGCCGGGCGGCGGGCGAGGACCACCGCTCCCACGACGGCGATGACGAGCAGCCCGGCCGTCGCCTCGAACGCGTAGAGGTACGTGGTGAACACCGACTGCCCGAGCAGGTGCACGTTGGTATGGCCGCCGGCCGTGGTGGAGCCCGAGACGGCGCGCGCGCCGGTCACCCAGTGGGCGGTGGCGGCGAGCGTCAGCAGGCCGGCCAGGGCGAGGGCCACCAGGGCGAAGGCGAGCGGACGCTGGCCGCGCAGCGGCTCGATGTCGATGTTCTCCTCGCGGTCGACCCCGAGGAACATGATGACGAACAAGAACAGCACCACGATCGCCCCGGCGTAGACGATGATCTGGACGGCGGCGAGAAAGTCGGCCTGCTGCTCGACGAAGAGCACGGCCACCCCGAACAAGGTGAGCACCAGCGACAGCGCCGCGTGGACCGGGTTGCGCGACGTCACCACGCCCACGGCGCCGAGCAGGACCATCGCCGCGCACACGGCAAAGGTCACGAGGTCGGGGATGGTCGTCCCCGAGACGCCGGTGCTGGTGCCGCCGGCCGCCGCCAAAAGAGGCGTCATGCGCCACCCCCGGACTTGTTCCGGCGGCGGACCGCCCGGGCCTCGGCCAGGCGGCGGCGGGTGGCCTCGAACTTGCGGCGGTGCCGCTCGGCTGACACCTGTGCCCGCCAGATCCTGCCCCGCATCCCCCGGTGCGCGAGGGGAATGTCCTCGTCGAGCAGGTGCGCCTCGAGCACCTCGCGCAGCGCCAGGGTGCCGGTGGCCTGGTCGTCGCGCCGGCCCGACTGGCCCCCCTCGGGCCGGCGCACGCCGTAACCGAGCTCGCCCGACCACTGGACCTCGCCCTCGTAGGCGGCCTGGCCACCCGGGGCCGTCGCCCGCATCCATCCCGAGGTGTGCTGGTCGTCGCCCGGGCGCCAGTCCTCCCACGGCAGGTGCTGGGGACGGCCCTCGTCGTCGACCACGAGCTCGCGCTTGGTGTAGATGGCGTCGGCCCGGTTGGTGAAGGAGAACTCGAAGAGCTTGGACTCGGTGATGGCCTCGGTGGGGCACGCCTCCACGCACAGGTCGCAGTGGATGCAGCGGAGGTAGTTGATCTCGTACACGTAGCCGTAGCGCTCACCCGGGGAGACCGGGTGGTCGGGCGGGTTGTCGAGGCCCCGCACGTAGATGCAGTCGGCCGGGCACACGCCGGCGCACAGCTCGCAGCCGATGCACTTCTCCATCCCGTCCTCGTAGCGGTTGAGGACGTGGCGGCCGTGCTGGCGCGGCTGCTTGGGCTTCTTCTCGTCGGGGTACTGGCGGGTGACCCGGGGACGGGTCAGGTGCTCGAACGTGAGCTTGAACCCGCCCAGGAACTTGAGCTCCTGCTTCACGTCGTCGGCGAGCCCCATCAGGCACCTCCTGCGGTCGGGCGTTCCGGGGACTGGGGGCGCCGGCCGAGGGGAGGGAGGACCGCTTCGTCGGCGTTGACCCGTTCCCGACCGATCGTGAACGCGCGCAGCAGGAGGCCGGCGGCGATCACCGTGCCGACGGCGATGCCGATCCCCCACCACCCGGCGACGACGAACCCGGCCACGATCATGAGCCAGCCCAGCGAGATCGGGATGAGGTACTTCCACCCGAGGGTCATGAGCTGGTCGTAGCGCAGGCGTGGCAGCGCCGCCCGCAGCCAGACGTAGACGAAGAGGAAGATCATCACCTTGGCCAGGAACCACACGATTGGGAACCAGATGCTGAATGACGGCAGGTGGGGCACCGGGCCGTCGGGACCTCCGAGGAACAGCGTGACCACGATGGCCGACATGGTGATGACGTTCATGAACTCAGCCAGGAAGAACAGCGCGAACCGGATGGACGAGTACTCGGTGTGGTAGCCGCCCACCAGCTCGGACTCGGCCTCGGTGAGGTCGAAGGGCGGGCGGGTCAGCTCGGCGGTGATGGCGGTGAAGAACAGGAAAAACGGCACGAAGCCCAGCCGGATCAAGTTCCAGTCCCAGAAGTTCGTCGCCTGGGACTCGACCATCGCACGGGTGGACAGCGACCCGGTGATGAGCACCACGGTCACCACCGAGATCCCGAGCGCTGCCTCGTAGGAGATCATCTGGGCCGAGGCCCTCACGGAGCCGAGCAGCGGGTACTTGGACCCCGAGGACCAGCCGGCCAGCATCACCCCGTAGACGGCGATCGACGACATGGCCAGCACGAGGAGGATCCCGATGGGCGGATCGGCCACCTGGAGCTCGAAGGCGTGGCCGTCGAGGGTGACGATCCCGCCCACCGGCACCACGGTGAAGATGAGCAGGGCGGGGACGAGCGAGAGGTAGGGCGCCAGCTTGAACACGAACCGGTCGGCCTGGTCGGGCACCAGGTCCTCTTTGAAGAAGAGCTTGATCCCGTCGGCCATGGTCTGCAGCATCCCCCAGGGCCCGGCCCGGTTCGGCCCGATGCGGCTCTGCATGTCCGAGATGAGCTTGCGCTCGAACCAGATCATCAGCATGACCGAGACCAGCAGGACGGCGAAGGCCACGAGCACCTTGATCACGACCACGACCCACACGAACCAGCCGACCCCGTGGTTGTAGAGCGGGTCGCCGTGGGTGGTGAGCGCGCCGAGCAGCGCCGGGTGCAGGACCGCGCTCATCCGACCGACTCCAGCCGGACATCGGTCACGGCCGCTGCGGGATCGATGAGCGCCGCCGCGGCATTGGGCACGGCAGGGCTGCCCGCCGCGCCGCCGGCAGGGAGCGGCAGGCCGAAGTCCACCGCCGCCACGCCCCGCGGCAGCGAGGCGTCTGCACGTGCGGGCAGGACGAGCGAGCCGCGCGCCGAGCGGACCCGCACCGGGTCGCCGGTGGTGAGACCGAGCCGGTCGAGATCGTAGGGGTTGGCCCGGACCTCGGCCGCGGGCACCAGCGCACGCAGTGAGGGCGACGCGCTCATCGCGCTCCCCGTGTCGTAGAGGCGGCGTCCCGACACGAGGCGCAGCGAGTAGCTGTCCACCGGCTCCACGTGGGGAGCGGCCCCGGCCCGGACGCGATCGGCCAGGCTGGGCGGGGGAGGCGCCGCCGGGCGGTCGGAGGGCGCCCGTTCGTCGATTGCAGGAGGCTCGGCCAGCCCGATCCGGGGCGGGGCGCCCTGGCGCTCGACCGACTCCACGCCGGGCAGCGCGATCGGATCGATCGGTTCGGGGACCCGCCCGGCGCCGCCAGCGGGACCCAGGGGGACGACGAGGCCGTCGCGCCCGGCTGTGGACTCGAGCACCGCGGCCGTCAGCCCGGCGTAGGCAGGTGCGAGCCGGGCGATCTCGGCCCAGAGCTCCTCGATGCCGGTGAAGCCGAGGTCCGCGCCGAGCTCGGCTGCCAGCTCCGCGGCGATCATCCAGTCCGGCCAGGCCTCGCCGGGGGGCACGACCTTGGGGGCGAGCCGGCTCACCCGGCCTTCGGTGCTCGTGGTGGTGCCGCCGCGCTCGTGGGCCACGGCGGCCGGGAGCACGACGTCGGCCCGCTCGGTGGCGCCCGAGGGGTGCCCGGCCACCGCCACGACGAAGTCGGCGCGCTCGAGGGCCCGCGCCGCCAGCTCGGTGTCGGGAAAGTCGGCCGCCGGGTCGGCGCCCAGGACCACCAGCGCCCGGACCCCGCCGTCCCCGGCGGCCATCGAGGTGAGGATGCCGGTCGCGTCGAGGCCGCGCTCGGCGGGGACCGACCCCCAGGCCTCGGTGAACCACTCCCTCCCGTCGTCGAGGGCGACCCGGCCCGGGAGGAGGCCGGGAGCCAAGCCCATGTCCAGCGCGCCGTGGACGTTCCCGCGTCGCAGCGCCGGCAGGAACCGCGCACCGGGCAGCGCCTCGGCGAGCACCCGGGCCGCCTCGGCCACCACCCCTTCGTGCTCGGCCATCGAGGGTCGGCCCAGGACGACCACCACCCCCGCACCGCCCTCGCCCGCCGGCCCGCGGGGAGCCAGGAGCTCGCGGGCCCGTGCCAGCGCGCCGTCGTCGGCCGCCGGCCCCTCGGGGTGGGAGCGCAGCGCGGCCGCTGCGCTGTCGTCACCGGTGAGCGCCCGGACCAGGAGGGGTGCGTCGCCCGGGCGCACGAGGAGGGAAGCGGCGGCGTAGGGCGTGAGCGACGTGGCGCCTGGCGCGAGCTCCACCAGTGCGCCCGGGCCGTCGAGCGCGGCCCGTCGGAGGCGCAGGTAGAGCACCGGCAGTTCCTCGCGCACGTCGCCTGCGAGCACGACCACCACCGGCGCGGCGCACGCCTCGTCGATCGTCGCGCGCGGCAGCGACAGGACCAGCTCGGCCGGCAGGCCGTCGCCGAGCTGGGCGTCGACCGAGTCGGTCCCGAGGACCGCCTTGGCCAGGCGTGCCCAGGCGTACGCGCCCTCGTTCGTGCTCCGGGCTCCGCCCACGAGGGCCAGCGCGCCCGGCCCCCCGGCCGAACGGGCAGCGGACAGGCCTTCGGCGGCCGCCGCCAGCGCCTCGCTCCACCCGACGGCCACCAGCTCGCCGTCCTTGCGGACCATCGGCTCGCTCAAGCGCGCGGTGCTGCTGCCGGTGCCGTTCGCTCCGTCAGCACCGCCAGTGCCGCCAGTGCCGCCAGTGCCGTTGACCGACTCGAACACGAACCGCCCCTTGTCGCAGAGCCACCCCTGGTTCACCGGGTCCGAGTCGATGCCGAGCAGGCGGGTCAGCCGGTCGGCCGAGGACTGCACTGCGACCCGGCAGCCCAGCGCGCAGGTGGTGCACGTGGACTCCACCTGCTCGAGGTCCCACGGTCGGGCGGTGAACCGGTAGGGGGTGGCGGTGAGGGCCCCCACCGGGCAGATCTGTACCGTGTTCCCGCTGAAGTACGACGTGAACGGCTGGCCCGGGAAGGTGGCCACTTCCACATGCTCCCCCCGTCCGGCGAAGTCGATCTGGGCCTCGCCGGCCACCTCCTCGGCGAACCGGGTGCAGCGAGCGCACTGGATGCAGCGCTCCCGGTCCAAGAGCACCAGCTCGGAGATCGCCACCGGCTTCTCGAAGTGGCGCTTCTCCTCGACGAACCGGCTCTCGCCCGGACCGTAGGCCAGGGTCTGGTCCTGGAGCGGGCACTCGCCCCCCTTGTCGCACACCGGGCAGTCGAGGGGGTGGTTCACCAAGAGCAGCTCCAGCACCCCGTCCTGGGCCTTCTTCACCTTGGCCGATGCGGTGTCCACCTCCATGCCCTCCGTCACGGCCACGAAGCACGACGGCTGGAGGGTCGCCCCCCGCGGACCGCTCACCTCCACCAGGCACATGCGGCACATCCCCACCGGCTCCATGCGCGGGTGGTAGCAGAAGCGCGGGATGTAGGTCCCGGCTCGCTCGGCGGCACTGATGAGCATCTCGCCGGGCCGGGCGGTGGCCGGGCGGCCGTCGAGGGTGAAGGGGACCGCATCAATGGGCTGCTCAGTCATAGGGGCACCCCCCCTCTTTCACGTGGAGGAGGAACTCGTCGCGGAACATGTCGATGGCCGAGTGGATCGAGGACGGGATGGAGGGCCCGAGCACGCAGATGGTGGTCTGCTGGGGCGGCCACTGCAGGCCTGGGGAGATGTTGTCGCTCACGTCCAAGAGCAGGTCGAGGTCCTCCTCCCGGCCGCTGCCGGTCTCGATCCGGCGCAGGACCCGCTCCAGCCACCCCGAACCCTCCCGGCACGGGGTTCACTGCCCGCAGGACTCCCGGGCGAAGAACCGGGTGATCCGCCAGGACGCCCGGACCATGCAAGTGGAGGTGTCCATGACCGTGATGGCCCCCGAGCCGAGCATCGAGCCGGCCGCCCCGACCTCGTCCTGGCCGAGAGGAATGTCGAGCTGGTCGGGCCCGAACCACGGCGCCGACACCCCGCCGGGGATGACGGCCTTCACGGCCCGCCCGCCGGGGACCCCTCCGCCGAGCACCGGGGCGAAGATGAGGTCCCGGAAGGTGGTCTTGACCATCTCGACCTCGTAGACCCCGGGGTTCTTCACGTGCCCCGACAGGGCGAAGAGCCGGGTACCGGCCGACCGGCCCTCCCCCAGTGCGGCAAACGCCTCCCCGCCGTGGGTCACGATCCACGGCAGGTTGGACATCGTCTCGACGTTGTTCACCACGGTGGGCTGCCCGTAGAGACCGACCGACGCCGGGAAGAAAGGTGGCTTGATGCGCGGGAAGCCCCGCTTGCCCTCCAGCGACTCGAGCAGCGCGGTCTCCTCGCCGCAGATGTAGGCCCCGGCGCCGGGGTGGACCACGACGTCCACCGAGAAGCCCGATCCGAAGATGTCCCGGCCCACTGCGCCGTGGGCGTACGCGTCGTTGAGCGCCTCCTGGACGCGTTCGAGGCCCAGTGCGAACTCGCCGCGCAGGTAGATGAACACCTGGGCCACCCCGAGCGCATAGGCCGCGATCACCACGCCTTCGATGAGCTGGTGGGGGTCCCTCTCGACCAGGAGGTGGTCCTTGAACGTTGCCGGCTCGCTCTCGTCTCCGTTCACGACCAGGTAGGTCACCGGGTCCGCCCGCAGCATCGACCACTTCCGACCGGCGGGGAAGCCGGCCCCGCCGCGCCCCAGGAGGCTCGCCGCGTCGACTTGGGCGGCGACATCGGCGGCCGACATGGACAGCGCCTTGCGGAGCCCCTCGTACCCCCCGGTGGCCAGGAACCGGGACAAGGTGTGGGAGTCCTCGTGGGCGAGGCGGGACGTGACGATGCGTGGGGCGTCGGTGACGGTCACCCTCGGGCTCTCTTCGGGGCGGTGGCCCGTCCGGCGGTGAGGCCTACGCTGCGGCGGACCCGGACCAGGGTCCCGTGGGGCGGCACGGTGTCGGCAAGGCGGCCGGCCCGGAGGTCGGCCACCAGGGCGTCGAAGGACTCGGGGGTCTGGGCGCCCATGTAGCGGTGGTTCACCTGGACACACGGCGCCCGGTCGCAGTCGGCCAGGCACTCGGCCTCCTCCAGGGTCACCGTCCCGTCGCCGGTGGTGCCCCCGGCCCGCACCCCGAGCGAGTCCTCGGCGTGCTCGAGGAGCTCCAGGCCGCCGGCCAGCATGCAGGCGATGTTGGTGCACACCGAGATCACGTAGGTGCCGACCGGCTCGGTGTGGAGCATGTCGTAGAAGCTGGCCGTCCCCCGGACCTCGGCCGGGGTCACGCCCACCAGCTCGGCGATCTCGACCATGGCCTCGGGCCGCAGCCAGCCGTCCTGCTCCTGGGCGAGGTGGCAGATCGGCACCAGGGCCGAGCGGGGCTCGGGGTAGAGGGCCACCAGCTCCTCGGCGCGCCGGCGGATCTCGGGATCGAGGTGGCTCACCGGTCCACCTCGCCCATGACCGGGTCCACCGAGGAGACGACCGCCACCGCGTCGGCAATCAGCCCGCCGCGCAGCAGGAGCGGCACGGTCTGGAGGTTCACGAAGCTCGGACCTCGGATGTGCATCCGGTACGGCTTGGAGGTGCCGTCGGAGACCAGCTCGCAGCCGAGCTCGCCGCGGGGCGACTCGATGGCCACGTAGACCTCGCCTTCGGGGACCCGGAAGCCTTCGGTGAACACCTTGAAGTGGTGGATCAGCGCCTCCATGGACTCGTCGATGCGGGCCCGTGGCGGCGGCGTGACTTTGCGGTCCTGGACCCGGTAGTCGCCCGGTGGCATCCGCTCGGCCACCTGGCGGATGATGCGGATCGACTCGCGGATCTCGTTCAGGCGGACGGAGTAGCGGTCGAAGTTGTCCCCGTAGGTGCCCACGATCACGTCGAAGTCGACCTGGTCGTAGGCGAGGTAGGGCATCGTCCGGCGCAGGTCCCACGGCACCCCGGTCGAGCGCAGGATCGGCCCGGTGGCCGACAGCGCGAGTGCCTCTTCGGCGGTGAGGTTGCCGATGCCCTCGGTACGCTCCCGGAAGATCGGCTGGCCGGTGAGGAGCTCGTCGTACTCGTAGGTGCGGGCGAGCACCGTCTCGCAGATGACCTCGACGTCGTCCTCCCACCCGTCGGGGAGGTCGGCCGCCACGCCGCCGGGGCGGATGTAGTTGTTGTTCATCCGCAGGCCGGTCGCCTTCTCGAAGAACGAGAGGACCATCTCGCGCTCGCGGAACCCGTAGATCATCATCGAGGTCGACCCGAGGTCCATCCCGTTGGTCGCCATCCACATGAGGTGTGACGACACCCGCTGGAGCTCGGACATGAGCATGCGGATCCACACCGCCCTCGGCGGGAGCTCGATGTCGAGCAGCGCTTCGGTGGCCAGGCAGAAGACCAGCTCGTTGTTGAGCGGGGAGAGGTAGTCCATGCGGGTCACGTTGGTCGTCCCCTGGACGTAGGTGAGCTCTTCTCCGGTCTTCTCCATGCCGGTGTGCAGGTAGCCGATGACCGGCTTGGTCCGGAGCACCGTCTCGCCGTCGAGCTCCAGCATGAGCCTGAGCACCCCGTGAGTGGACGGGTGCTGGGGACCCATGTTGATGATCATCGTCTCGTCGTCCCTGCGCTCCACGTCGATGTCGCCGGGGTCGAGCACGCCGCCTTCGGGCAGGCGCAACACGGCACCGAGCTCGCGGCGCAGCTCGCCGGGCGGGGTGGCCGGCCGGACGAGGAGCTCCTGGGCCCCCTCGGAGGTCTCGGCAACGCGTGCGGCCGTGCGGATACCGGCGGCGGGGTCGGGCGCGCCGGGAGCGGGACCGGGCGCGCCGGGCTTGCCGGCGGGACCGGTCGCGGCGGGCTTGCCGGCGGTGGGCTTGCCGGCAGCTGCCGAGACAAAGAGGTCGTCGCTCATCGGGGCCCCGGGGCCTCCTTGAACTGGACGGGAACCCGTCCCACTCCGTAGTCCTTGCGCAGCGGGTGGCCTTCCCAGTCCTCGGGCATGAGGATGCGGGTGAGGTCAGGGTGGCCGGTGAAGACGATCCCCATCAGGTCATAGGCCTCGCGCTCCATGGCGTCGGCCCCGGGGTAGACGTCCACCACCGAGTCGACCACCGGGTCGCGCTCTGGGACCTGGACCCGGACCCGGACCCGGCGCTTCTGGGAGAGGGAGAGCAGGTTGACCACCACTTCGAAGCGCTCCGGCGTGACCCCCTCGGGCAGCCAGCGGCCGGGGTGGGTGAGGTAGTCCACCGCGCACAGGTCGGCGCACAGCTCGAACCCCGCGTCGCGGTAGGCGGCCACCTGCGCCCTGTAGCGCTCACGGTCGGGAAAGGCAACCTCGGCGGCGTGCCGGCCCGGGGCTGCGGGCACCTCGGGAAGCAGCGCGGTCATCGGGGGGTTGCCACCCCGACGGCGTCGGGGAGCTCGGGCACCGGCGCGGTCATCGGGGCGTTGCCACCCGGACGGCGTCGGGGAGCTCGGGCACCCAACCGCTGGTCTGCTCGGCCGCTGCTCTCGCAGCCGGGCGGCGGGTGATCGCTCCCGTACGGATCTTCTCGTGCAGGGTCAAGATGGCGTGGAGCAGGGTCTCGGGAGACGGCGGGCAGCCCGGCGCGTAGACGTCCACCGGGACGATCTGGTCCACTCCCTGGACGATGGCGTAGTTGTTGAACATCCCCCCGGTCGACGCGCACACCCCCATGGAGATCACCCACTTGGGCTCCATCATCTGGTCGTAGACCTGGCGGAGCACCGGTGCCATCTTCTGGGACACCCGGCCGGCCACGATCATGAGGTCGGCCTGCCGGGGGGACGCCCGGAAGACCTCCATGCCCAGGCGGCTGATGTCGTAGTCGGCCGCGCCCACCGACATCATCTCGATGGCGCAGCACGCCAGGCCGAAGGTGGCCGGCCAGACGCTGTGGCGCCGGGCCCAGCGGACCAAGTCCTCGACCCGTCCGGTCAGGAAATTGTGCTGGAGGTCCTCGAGGCCCATGGCGGCGCTCCCTTTCGCCCCTACGCCGCCCGGCCCGGCGCTGCGGGCTCTCCACCAGGACCGCCGGGGATGGCCGGTGCGTCGGGGATCTCGGGGCCGCCGGGGTCGCCGGGCCCGGCGGGAGCGCCCGGACCGGCCGGAGCGCCGTCGCCGCGGCGGGGGTCTGCGGTGATGCGGGCGATCGTCGAATCCGACGTCCGCGGCGGCATGCCCTGGTGGAGCGTGCGCGCCGGTCCCCACGTGAGCGCACCGTGGCTGACCAGGTACAAGAACGCCACGAACACCACCACGGCGAACACCAGGACCTCCACCAGACCGAACGCCCCGAGCTGATGGAAGTCGACGGCCCAGGGGTACAAGAAGATGATCTCGATGTCGAAGATGATAAAGATCATCGCCACCAGGTAGAAGCGGACCGGGAAGCGCTGGGGCGGCTCGTGGTCGGGGACGATCCCGCACTCGTACGGGGCGGTCTTGGAGGCCGTGGGCTGCTTGCGCGGCGCGAGAAGTGACGACGCGACGAATGACACGGCGGCGAAGAGGGCGCCGAGCACGAGGAGCAGGAGGATCGGCAGGTACTGGTCCACGCGTGCACGGTTCTAGCACGAGCCCCCTGCTTCAGGCACATCCTGGCAGGACCACCGGGGGCCGGGCCGGCACGGAGCGAAGGATCAGGACGTACTATCGGGGCGTGGCCCCGCAAGAGCGCATCCGCGACGTCCTGGTCGTCGGCGCAGGTCCGGCCGGGGCCTCGTGCGCCTACTGGCTGGCCGAAGCCGGCTGGGACGTGGTCGTCGTCGAAAAGAAGCACTTCCCGCGGGCGAAGACGTGCGGGGACGGGCTCACCCCCCGCGCGGTCCGCCAGCTCGCCGACATGGGCCTGGAGGGCGCGCTCGCAGGAGCTCACCGCTACGTCGGCCTCCGCTCCCAGGGGTTCGGCCAGGTCGTCGAGCTCGCCTGGCCAGAGCACCCGGTCTACCCCTCCTACGGGTACACCATCACGCGCCATGACCTCGACGGGCTCGTCGCCGGACGGGCGGTCAAGGCCGGCGCCGAGTTGTGGGAGGGCACCGAGGCGGTGGCGCCGATCCTGGCCGACCCCGGACCTGGCGCGCCGCCACAGCCGACCGGCGCAGCACGCGGTCCAGCCCGACCCCACGGTGGTCCGCGGCCTGCGGTTGGCCCGCTGCCTCTGTGCCTGGGGGCGACCGTCCGCGACACTTCGACGGGTACCACTCGAGAAGTCCGTGCCAGGTACGTGGTCGTGGCCGACGGCTCGAACTCGCGCTTCGGGCGAGCGCTGGGCACGGGACGGCGGCGGGACTTCCCGCTCGGGATGGCTCTGCGGGGCTACTTTCGCTCGCCTCGCCACGACGACCCCTTCATCGAGTCGCATCTCGACATCCGCGACGCCTCGGGAGAAGTCGTCCCGGGCTACGGATGGATCTTCCCGATGGGAGACGGACGCGTGAACGTCGGCGTGGGCCTCTTGTCCACGGCCCAACGGTGGAAAGGGGTCAACACGTCGTCCCTCATGGACGCCTTCGTGGCATGGGCCCCCCGGAGCTGGGAGATCTCACCGGAGACGGCCTGCGGACAGCCGACCGGGGGAAAGCTCCCGATGGGGCTCGCCGTCGGTCCCCGGGTCGGCCCCAACGTCGTGGTGGCCGGCGACGCCGGCGGCTCCATCAACCCGTTCAACGGCGAGGGCATCGCCTACGGGTACGAGACCGGCCGTCTGGCCGCCGAGTCCCTGAGCGCCGCGCTGTCCGGCGAGGGTCCGGCATCGGTGCTCGCCTACGAGCAGCGCCTGGAGGACGAGTACGCCGACTACTACCGCGTGGCCCGGGCATTCGTCCGGCTCATCAGTCACCCCCGGGTCATGCGAGCGTGCGTCAGCGTCGGGATGCGCTCCGAGACGGTGATGGAGGGTCTCCTGCGGATCATGGCCAACCTCATGCGACCCGACCATCGGGGACCGTCGGAGCTGGCCTACCGCGCGATGGTCTCGGTCGCAGGCCTACTGCCTGATCCGGCCGAGCCCGACACCGCTCGCTGAGCACCCTCTCCGGCGCGCCGGTGCCCCCGAGTCGCGCTGCCCCTTGGCCACGCCGGCTGCGTCGGTCGCCTTGGTTCAGGAAGCGAGCTGCGCGTTTGCCGCGGCCACCCGCTGCTCCAATGCCGTCGTGAGGGATTCGGTGAGCGACAGGGGGAACGCCGGCCCCAGCGAGTAGGTGTACAGCGCCGTCTCGAGGCGGCCTCCGCCGATCAGCACCACGCCGAGCTCGACCGAAGTGCTCGCAGCCGAGCCGGACACCGGCACGGTCACGTCCACCCCTGCGGCAGCCTCCCCGCGGTGGAAAGGCACGATGAGGGGCACGACGTGGGGCGTCCCGAATGTCGCTTTTGTCGGACCGCTGTTCCCGCCCGCGACCAGCTCCTGGCCGATGAACGTCCCGAAGCACGAGTCGAAGTTTGGTCGCTCGATCATCGAGATCGCAGGGGAGACCTGTGCGTCGGAGCTGAACACTGTGGTGGACGAGGCGGCTTCCATCTGGATGGCGCTTGTCGACGACGAAGCAAACGGCGCGGACGCGGCGTTCGCAAGCGGACGCGAGCCGGTGCCGCCGAACAACCCCGCGATGGGAACGCCGAGGCACTGCTCGAGTTGCGCCTCCGCCTGGTGCCCGGAAGGAGAGGACTTGGATGTGCTTGTCGCCGTCGAGCTTGTGGAGCGCTTGGACTTCGATGTCCCTGTCCCGCCGAGGAACCCTCTCAGCGGGCTTGTCTTCGACGTGTCCACCGTCCACCCCGAGGGCAGGTCCAATTGGTGGAGGTTCACCTGTTCGGCGGCGTGACGAGCCAGCGTCGCCGGGCTCGGTGGCGGAGGGGCGGGGGTGCTGTGGATCAGGGTGATCGGCAGGGCAACGGCCAGCGCGACCACGACGACAGCCACCGCGACGACGAGTGCTCGTCTCGTGCGCCACCACGGTTGCCGGTGCCAGCTCGACACGGTCCCGTCGGCTGGCGCAAGCGGGAAATAGGCACCGTACGGGGAGAGAGGCGGGCCGGCGAAGGGGGCCCCGTATGGCGGAGCCGCGCCGTAGGGGGGCGGGGCCGGGGCAGTGCCGTACGGGGGCGAAGGGAATGCTGCGCCGGGCGGGGGCGGGGGCGGCAACGGGGGTACAGGCCCGGAGTGCGGTGGTGGTGGCAGGGGCATCGCGGGCGGGGCAGAGGGCAGCACCGGAGAGGGTCCCGCGGGTACAGCACCGGGAACGGGCGACACCCCGGCTGGTGATCGGAACGGGGGCAGGGACGACGGACCAGCGGGAGCAGTCGGGCGCCCGGTCCCGAGATCGCCAGGCGTGGGAGGGGGTGGAGGTGAAGCGAGAACGGTGGGAGGAGGGGGTGGAGGGGGAGGTGGCGGCGAGGCTGGCGGCGGAGGCGCAAATGCCGTGCCGGGGGGCCCGGCAGGTGACGACGTGAGATCGGCGACCACGCGATCGATCGCCGAGGCCATCGCGGGTGCGATCTGGCCCTGGGGAATCAGCCAGCGGACTTGCTGTCCGCGTACCGTGGCCGTAAGGACAACAGCCGGTCCACCGTCTGGCAGAACACCGAGCTCGGCACACCTCGCGCCGGTGAGCTCGGACCACGGCAGCACACGCAGGGAGCCGGGGGCCGGACCCTCGATCGTCACCCCGGACGCGTCGAGACGGAGCTGCAGGCCAGCCACGGTCTGCACAGCCCCACTCCCACCAAACTCCATTACGACGCTGGTGAACTCGGGAACGTTCCTGCCTTGCGGCTGGACAGTCGTCACCTGTCCAGCCCTTGTGCCTCACGTTCGCGGGCGCTTCCTTGGACCATCCTCAATCCCCCTACACCTGGCATGCGTCCAGCTCCCGCTTGCGAGGCTTGCCCTATGCATGGCAGGGCACAGCCGCAACGGGCGGTATGCACGTTCTCGTTGCACCGACCTCCAGGAGCGTAGCGCTACACCG
>DAHWPS010000069.1:0-17727 GCA_027342785.1 Acidimicrobiaceae bacterium | reverse complement strand
AAAGATCGTAACGACGCCTTCCTCCCGGCGTCCGCTCGGCAGGGTCGATCCTGCCCTCAGCCTCCCACCGGCGCAGGGTATCGGGATGTACGCCCATCTCGCGGGCAGCAACACCAATCGGTACGAGCGTTGGCACATCAGTATCTTACTACGAACTACACGGTTTTACACATATACAATCACACTGTTCGATGCCCATGCACGGCAGACGTCGGCCAGGAATCCGACGCCAGGGCCGTCGTCCTCGGTGAGCTCCTGGTCGCCGCGATCGCCGTAGAAACCGACGGCCGACGCGCTCACGAGCACGGGTGGGACGGGATCCAAGGAGATCAACGTTTGGGCGAGGGTCCGGGTCGATTCGGTCCGGCTCGCCAGGATCTCCCGTCTCCGGGCCGAAGTCCAGCGGCGATCGCCGATGCCAGCACCGGCCAAGTGCACGACGCCGTCGTAGGGCCCGAGTGCCTCGAGTGCGGTCCGGTCCAGCTTGCCGTTGGGCGGGTCCCATGGCACAGCGAGTATCGGCGCGGTCGAGGGATTGGGAAAAGCGGTGTGCGCCGGTGGCGGTGAGGCTTCGGGCGGGGCCGCTGGGCCCGCTGCGCCCGGTGGGGCCGTCGCGCCCGGCGGGGCCGTCGCGCCCGGTGGGGCCGCAGAGTCCAGTCGAGTGAGCCGCACGACCGTGTGGCCTTGGCGCTCCAGCCGGCCGGCGAGGGCCTTGCCGATCAGGCCACTCGATCCGCTCATGAGGACTCTCATCGCGCGCCGGGACCTCGATCGACCAGCCCTGCCACCCCTGCCACCTGGGTGCTCCCGGCACTGCGGGCCATCCCAACTGCCCGTCGCACGAACCGAGCGAACGCGTCGGGGTGGCTCAGGTGTGCACCATGGCCTGCACCTTCGATCTCTACCAGCTCGGTCCCTTGCACGTGCGCCACGAGCCAGGCCACCGTCTCACGGTGGTGCTGCTCGCCGGCAACTCCACCACGGCCGAAGAGAACCGGCACGTTCAGTCGAGTGACGTCGAACGGTGCAGGTCCCCGGATGCTCGTGAGATCGGCCACCAGAGCCGGGCCGTCGTCGCGTCGGTCTTGTCTGGCTCGTTCGGGCAGCCTGTCCCAGGCGGCGTCTCCCACCATCCTGCGGAAGAAGCGCTCGGCTTCGACTGCCGGGTCCGGGTCCAGCGGGGGCCATCGGCGGGGCACGTCCGATTGGGGAGCTTCGGAGCGTGATGTGCTCCGGTGATCCTTGTCGGGTTGCGCCGCAGGTTGCGCCACGGGTTGCGCGGCAGGTTGCGCGGCAGGTTGCGCGGCAGGGGCGGTTCCATCGCTCGGGTGGGCCAGCTGGCGTCTGAACCCCAGCCACGGCATCGGGGGCTCAAAGGCGCCAATCGACGCGAAGAGCCCGGGCTCGGCGAGAGCGGCACCGATGACGATGTCGCCCCCCAGACTGTGCCCGATCGCCGTCACTCCACCTCGGGCTGGCAGCGCGTCGACGAGCTCGAGGAGATCGTCGACATGACGGGTCAGATCAGCCGGCTCGGCCGCACTGCTCGGGGCGGTCTCTGGCATTGGAATACCGTGCCTCCGAGCGGCCGCGGCACCGCTGGGGCACGCTCCGCTGGGGCACGCTCCGCTGGGGCATGCTCCGCTGGGATGGTCCAGACGGGGTGATCGCGAGCGCGCGTAACCCCGCCGGTCGTAGGTGATCGCGCCCCATTCGGGAATGCGCCGGACCACCCTGGCGAAGCTGGTTCCGCGATCGAGCGACCCGTGGACGTACACCACGATGGGCACCCCTGTTGCTCCCCAGCCGGCAAGGGGAGGATGCGCGTCCACATGCAGGCCCAGTGGAAATGTCGGCATCTCAGGGACGACGCTAGCGGCCCTGGAGCCGGCCCTGGCGGTGCAGGAGTCCACTGACGACAGTGCAGCGGCAGAGGCACCTCGGGCTGTCGAGGGGCAGGCAGCTCGGGCTGTCGAGCGGCAGGCACCGGAAGGACTTGCGGTTTTCTCCTTCCCGGGCAGTCCGCAAGCGGCCTCGAGGGCACCGGGAGGCCTGGGGGTCCCGGTAGGGTGGAGGTCGTGAGCAGTCACCTCGAACCCCCCAGCCCGTCTCCGGCAATGAGGAGTCCGAGCGGGCGGTCGGCCGGTTCGTTCGGTCCGAACGCGTGGCTGGTCGACGACATGTACGACCGTTTCGTCGCCGACCCGTCGTCGGTGAGCGAGAGCTGGCGTGAGTTCTTCTCTGACTATCGGCCGTCTCCCGTGCCCGAAGCACCATTTGTGCTGCCGCCATCGCCGACACTCCCCGTCGAGGGAAGCGCACACGTGGCCTTGCCAAACCTCGAGATCGGTCTGCCGGGGTCGCCGGCCCAGGTGCTGGTCCCGGAGGGGACGATGCCGCCGGCTCAGGCGCCGGCTCAGGCTGCCGCTCAGGCGCCCGCTCAGGCTCAGGCTCCAGCTCAGGCCCCAGCTCCCGTCCAAGCGGGGGCAGCGAGTGATCCCGGCGGTGACCAAGAGACCGCCGTCCCGCTCCGCGGCGCGGCGGCGAGGGTTGCAGCCAACATGGAAGCGAGCCTGAGTGTCCCTACCGCGACCAGCGTGCGAACCATGCCGGCGAAGCTCCTCGAGGTCAATCGCCAGATCTTGAACGACCACCTTGCTCGGACTACCGGGGCCAAGGTGAGCTTCACTCACCTCATCGGTTTCGCCATCGTGCGTGCCCTCGGCCGAGTCCCCGCGCTCAACGCGACCTTCGTCTCGTCCAGCGGCACTCCGAGCATTCTCCGTCACGCGCATGTCGGGCTGGGGCTGGCAGTCGATGTGGAGAAGGGCGATGGTACCCGCACCCTGATGGTGCCCTGCATCAAGGATGCCGACACGCTCGACTTCCGCTCCTTCGTCCTCACCTACGAGGACCTCGTGCGACGGGTGCACTCGGCGAAGATCACCCCCGACGACTTCACCGGCACCACGGTGACCCTCACCAATCCGGGAACCCTGGGCACGGTGCAATCCGTGCCCCGCCTCCTCCCCGGGCAGGGTGCGATCATCGGCGTCGGCTCACTCGGTTACCCATCGGGCTACGAAGCGACCGATCCCCGGGTGCTGGCTGAGCTCGGCGTCGGAAAGGTGGTCACGCTGACCTCGACCTACGACCACCGGATCATCCAGGGTGCCGAGTCGGGAGTGTTCCTCGCTCAGGTGGCTCGGTACCTCACCGGCGAGGATGACTTCTACGGAGACGTGTTCCGGTCGATGGGAGTGCCCTACGAAGCCGTGCGGTGGGAGAGCGATTCGACCGCCGGGGTCGCAGAGGGGTGGGCCGACCAGGGACACCGCCGAATGCTCAAGCAGGTGCACGTGCAGACCCTCATCAACATGTACCGAGTCCGGGGTCACCTGATCGCTCATCTCGACCCGCTCGACGCGGAACCCCCACATATCCACCCTGAGCTCGACCCCCTCACCTACGGTCTCACCATCTGGGACCTCCCCCGGCACTTCGTCACCGACGGACTTGCCGGTCGAGACGTGGCGACTCTCGACGAGATCCTTCACATCCTGCGCGAGGCATACTGCCGGACGCTCGCCGTCGAGTACATGCACATCCAGGACCCGGCCCAGAAGCGCTGGATCCAAGAGCACGTCGAAGGGGTTTCGCCGTCGGTGTCCTCCGACGAGCAGCGCCATATCCTCGATCGCCTGAACGCGGCCGAAGTGTTCGAGCGATTCCTCCACTCGCGCTACGTCGGGCAGAAACGGTTTGGGCTCGAAGGAGCCGAATCGACGATCGTCCTGCTCGATACCCTGCTCGACGAGGCGGCGCGATCCGGATCGCCAGAAGCGGTCATGGGCATGGCTCACCGCGGCCGCCTGAACGTCCTGGCGAACATCGTCGGGAAGTCCTACCGGGAGATCTTCGAAGAGTTCGAAGGCAACCTCGATCCCGAATCGGTGCAGGGATCGGGAGACGTGAAGTACCACAAGGGTGCGTCGGGAAAGTTCACCGGACCCTCGGGGGCCGACATCGCGGTCACGCTGGCCTCGAACCCGTCACACCTCGAGGCAGTCGACCCTGTGGTGCTGGGTATGGCGAGAGCCAAGCAAGATCAGCTCGCACCGCCGACCGATGGCACCCCTGGAGCGATGGCGGCTCGAAGGGATGACTTCCCGATCTTCTCAATCCTCATTCATGGGGACGCGGCGTTCGCCGGCCAAGGTGTCGTCGCCGAGACCTTGAACCTGTCCGGGCTCTCGGGGTACCGGGTCGGCGGGACCGTCCACGTGGTGATCAACAATCAACTTGGTTTCACGACGGCACCTGAAGCCGCTCGCACGTCGGTGTACCCCACCGACGTCGCCAAGATGGTGCAGGCGCCGATCCTTCACGTGAACGGTGATGATCCCGAGGCATGCGTACGAGCCGCACGGCTGGCGTTTTCATTCCGGCAGGAGTTCCATAAGGACGTCGTGATCGACTTGGTCTGTTACCGGCGTCACGGTCACAACGAAGGGGACGATCCCAGCTACACCCAGCCCCTCATGTACAAGCGCATCGAGGCCAAGCGGTCGGTGCGCAAGCTGTACACCGAGTCGTTGGTCCGCCGGGGAGACATCACGTTGGAAGCAGCAGAGCAGGCATTGGACGATTTCAACTCTCGCCTGCAGGGGGTTCTCGACGAAGTCAGGGCGGAGAGCCCGCCCCGGCCGTCTCGGCTGCCGGAGTCCGACCGTGTGGGTCCCGCAATCCCGCGCGTCGAGACCGGGGTGGCGGAAGACACCCTGAGAAAGCTGGCCTTGCTCAGTCACGCAGTCCCGCCTGGGTTCAGCCTGCACCCCAAGCTCGAGCGCCAATTCGCCGGGCGTGACGAGCTCCTTGCCAAAGGCCAGGTGGACTGGGCTTTCGGAGAGTCGCTGGCCATCGCCACGCTGCTCGTTGACGGCTTCGACGTTCGTCTCACCGGCCAGGACACGCGCCGCGGGACGTTTAGCCATCGCCACGCCGTGCTGGTGGACTATGCCAACGGCGAGGAACTGATCCCTCTTGCCCATCTCGATGTCGCAGATCTTCCCGTGGGCGAGCGCCTTGGACGTTTCACCGTCCGAGACTCGCTGCTCTCGGAGTACGCGTCGGTAGGGTTCGAGTACGGCTACTCGGTCGAAGCGCCCGAGTCTTTGGTCTGCTGGGAGGCGCAATTCGGCGATTTCGTCAATGGCGCCGAGATCATCATCGACAACTTCCTCGTTGCAGCGGAGGACAAGTGGGGGCAGCATGCCGGCCTGGTCCTCCTCTTGCCTCACGGGTACGAAGGCCAAGGCCCCGAGCACTCATCAGCGCGCTTGGAGCGGTTCCTCTCCCTCTGTGCTCGCGGGAACCTGCGCGTGACCGTGCCGTCGACCGCCGCTCAGTACTTTCACCTCCTCCGGTCCCAAGTGCGCAGGAAGCCCCCTGTGCCCCTGGTGGTGATCACGCCAAAGTCGATGTTGCGAGCCGTCGCATCCCGATCACCGATCACGGAACTGACCTCGGGGTCGTTCGTCGAGGTGATCGACGATGCTGGGGTCGTCGATCGGGGCGCGGTGCGCCGAGTCGTCTTGTGCAGCGGCAAGATATCCGCGGAAGCCATCCACCGCCGGGATCAACAGGCGGAAGGCGAGCAGCGATCCCAGGTAGCCATCGTCCGGATCGAGCAGCTCTATCCATGGCCTCAGGAGGTGCTCAATGGAGTGTTGGCTGGCTACCCCAATGCCGAAGAGGTGGTCTGGCTCCAGGAAGAGCCCGAGAACATGGGTGCCTGGTCGTTCGTCCACGCCCGGCTGCACCGTTTGCTGAGAGACAGCTACCTCCTTCGTCATGTCAGCCGTGACGAGTCAGCAAGCCCGGCGACCGGGAGCGCTGCATTGCACCAACTCGAGCAAGCTGACCTCCTGGATCGAGCAATCGGATGAACCTCACTGCCAGCCGACTACCTGGCGGCACATCACAGTGAGCCAGGACTCTGACCCGGCGCTCTGGCCGGAGCCCGTCCCGATCCCCATGGCAGACCTCGACACGCCATTTGAAGTGGGCGAGGGTGTTGGCGCGGCGAGTGGCGAAGGATCTGCCGAAGCTCTCGGGGTCGTGCTCTCCGATCCACCGGTCGCAACTCGCCACGTTGTCGTCGATGGCTCGAACTTGGCAACCGAGGGTCGAAGCCTGCCGAGCCTCCGTCAGCTCGACGAGGCCGTCACGGCCTATGCCGAGGAGAATCCCGATGCCCAGATCGTGGTCGTCGTGGATGCGTCGTTCGAGCACCGGATCCCCGAGGACGAACGAGCACAGCTCGCTGAGGCCGAGCTACACGGAGAAGTCGTCTCCCCTCCGGCCGGGGCGATCGGGCGCGGCGATGCCTTCGTGCTGCGGATCGCCGAGCGGACCGGCGCGACCGTGTTGTCGAACGACTCGTTCCAGGAATTCCACGGCGAGCACCCGTGGCTCTTCGACGAGGGTCGACTGGTGGGGGGAAAGCCGGTTCCAGGGGTCGGGTGGATCTTCACCCCACGGATACCGGTCCGCGGTCCGAAGAGCCGCATCTCGTCCGGCAAGGCGAGGAGCGCTCGAAGCCGAGGCTCGCATGTTGCCGGCAGGGCCCACGGCGCTGAGCTCGCGACCGGCGCCGAGCTCGCGACCGGCGCTGAGCTCGCGACCGGCGCTGAGCTCGCGAAGGCTGCCAAGAGAATTGCTGTTCTCCGTTCGGCCCGCAAACCAGATGGCTCCATTCCCAAGGTCGGTGACGTCTGGGAGGCGACCGGTACGACTCACCACTCCTCGGCCATTCGCACGGACGTCAGGAAGTCGGCCAGCGGCACGCCCGAGAAGGCGACCAAGAAGGTGGCCAAGAAAGCGCCTGCGAACGCCGTCGTGAAGAAGGCGGCCAAGGCCGTTGGTGCGAAGGCGACCGCAAAGACGCCTGGGAAGGCGGCCAAGGCCGTTGGTGCGAAGACGCCCGGAAAGACGCCTGGGAAGGCGACCGCGGCCACGACCGAGAAATCGGCCAAGAAGGCGACCGCGGTCACGACCGAGAAATCGGCCAAGAAGGCGGCCAAGGACGCGGCTCCGAAAACCGTGCGCAAGAAAGTGACCAAGGCCGTTGCCGAGAAGACACCCGTGAAGGCCGCTGGGGCCCCTGTCAAGAAGGCTGCCAAGAAAGCGGTTGTGAAAGCAGCGCCGATGAAGGCGAGCAAGGCTGTAGCAGCGAAGGCCGGGGAGAAGGGGAACGAGAAAAAGAGTGGAAAGGCGAGCGGGAAGGCCACCGCAGCTACGCCTGAGCAAGTAGCCAGGATGGAGGGGGTGAACGTCTCGAAAAAGTCACCGAAGCGCTCTTCAAAGCACGCATCTTCGACTATCGAGACGACTTCCGAACCGCGGCTGCGCCGTGCGCAGAGCACTCCAGCGTCTGCTTCCAACGACGCACTGTCGTTCATCAGCTTCGTTGCGGCCTATCCGGTGGGAAGTGAGGTGGAAGGAGAGGTGGCCGCCTACACCTCCCATGGAGCAATCGTGCAAGTCGAGCTGCCCGAAGGCGGTCAGCTCTCGTGCTATGTGTCGCTGAACGCCATGGCTGATCCCCCACCCACGAAAGCACGTGAGGTCCTCCGTAGGGGGGAACGGCGCCCGTTCATCTTGGTGGGCATCGACCCGGCCCGGCGTATGGCCGATCTCGCAGTTCCAGGGGCGGTTGGGGCAGATCGCTGAACCGCTGCAGCCGAGCCTGCAGCACGGGTGCCGGTGAGTTCCAGACAAGTGCCGCTGAGTTCCAGACGGGTGCTCGTGGGTTCCAGTGGACGTGTCGGTCCGCTAGCCTGCGGATCGGTGGACCCGATCGACCTGCTTCCTCACCGGGACCCGTTCCTGTTCGTCAGCGAGGTTGTCTCAGTAGAACCTGGGCGCCATGCTGTGGGGCTCTGGCGTCTCACCGGCGACGAACCGTTCTTTGCCGGGCACTTTCCCGGTCGTCCTACCCTCCCTGGGGTGCTCATGGTCGAGTCCTTGGCACAACTCGGAGGGATTGCCGTCCTCGCGGATGAACGCTTCGCTGGTCGGCTCCCGTTGTTCGGAGGCATCGAGAAAGCCCGTTTCCGCCGCCAAGTGCTGCCCGGCGAGGTCCTCGAACTGGAAGTATCACTGGATCGGCTCTCTGCGCGTGCTGGGAAGGGGCATGGCCGTGCCCACGTCGCGAACGAGACGGCGTGCGAGGTAGACCTGATGTTCGTTCTGGTCGATCTGCGTCCCTGAGCTTGTGAGGCAGAGCTGATGCGCCTGGTCACGTGGAACGTGAATTCGCTCGGGGCCCGATTGCCCCTGGTCCTGGAGTGGATGCAGGAGGCTGCTCCTGACGTTCTGTGCCTTCAGGAGACCAAGCAGACCGATGCCGCATTTCCCGCGGCAGCTTTCGAAGAGCTCGGGTATCAATCGGCGCATCACGGTGATGGTCGATGGAACGGCGTAGCCATCGTGAGCCGGGTGGGCTTGGAGGAAGTGGTGCCCGGGTTCGGTCCGGATATTGATGAGCACGGGTGCCGCATCGTGGCGGCCACCTGTGGAGGTGTACGCATCCACTCGGTCTATGTCCCAAACGGACGCAGTCTGGACAGCGAGCATTTCGTCTACAAACTGGAATGGCTGGCTCAACTCGAGTCGTACCTGGAAAGAACCTGCAAGCCGGAAGACGACGTTGCAGTGTGCGGCGACTTCAACGTTGCTCCTTTCGACTCGGACGTCTGGGACCCGTCCGAGCTCGCCGGGATGACGCATGTGAGCCCGGTTGAACGGAGAGCACTTGCGTCGATCGAGGCATGGGGGCTGGTGGATATCTTCCACACGCGACATCCCGAGGGGGGACTGTTCAGCTGGTGGGACTACCGCGATGGTGCCTTTCACAAAGGTCGCGGCATGCGGATCGACCTCGTTCTCCTCACCCGGCGCCTGGCCGAGCGCTGTACGTCGGCTGAGATCGATCGCGATGCCCGCAAGAAGAGCCCACAGGGCAACAAGCCATCGGACCACACGGCGGTGGTGATCGATCTCGCCGAACCCCATGAAGGCGTGAAGACCCAGAGTGGCTGAAGCACCTCGGCCGTATTTGCAGCGTCGAGCTATCGAGCTCGCCACGTCGCCACCCCTCGCCCCGCCCGATTGACGAGCGCAGCACCAGTCGTTACGGTCGGCCGGTGCTTACATTCGATCCGATTGTCACTGAGGCCCCCCGAACGGCAGCGAATCGCGAGCCGGCGTTCGTCCACGAAGAGCAAGTCAACCGAGCAGAGAGCGTCATCGGGGCCTACACCGCTGCCCACGGTCGCCGGCCCAATGTTCTCTTCGTGCTCATGGACGATGTCGGCTGGGGAGATTTCGGCTGCTACGGAGGGGGAGTGGCAGTCGGTGCGCCCACGCCGGCCATTGACCGCCTCGCCCGCAGCGGTTTGCGACTGACGTCGTGCTACTCGGAACCGTCATGCACGCCGTCTCGAGCCAGTCTGCTCACCGGGAGGCTGCCAATGCGTCATGGTCTGCAGCGGCCTCCGATGTACGGCGAGCAAGGTGGCCTCGAGAGCGAGCGAACGCTCGCCTACCTGCTGTCAGAAGCTGGCTACATCACCCAGGCGGTAGGGAAGTGGCATCTGGGCGAAGCACTGGCGTCTCAGCCCCAGCACTGTGGGTTCGACGATTTCTACGGGTTCCTCTCGGTGTCGGATATGTACACCGAGTGGAGGGATCCGTACTTCTTTCCCGAGGTGGTCTACTCGCAAGCGCGGACGGAGTGGGTCAAGAACATGCCCTTCAATACCTGCTTCGTACATTCTTCGAAAGGTGGAGAGCCCGAGAACGTCATGGAAGTGACCATCCCGGTGCTTTCGCGTCTGGACGACATGTGGACCGACTATTCAGTCGAGTTTCTCCGGAGAATGGCTGGTCGGGACGAGCCATGGTTTCTCTACCACTGCACCCGCGGCGCCCACTTCGACAACTATCCCCACGAGCGCTTCTTGGGATCGTCGCCCGCTCGCCATCCCTACAAGGACACGCTCGTGGAGTTGGATACCGTCGTCGATCGCCTGCTCCAGACCCTCAAGGCCACCGGGCAGCTCGAGGACACGCTCGTCTTCGTCTCGTCGGACAACGGTCCGGAGATGGAGACCTGGCCTGATGCTGCCTACACCCCGTTTCGGTGCGCGAAGGGTTCGACGTGGGAGGGGGGGGTGCGGGTGCCGGGGATCTTCGCCTGGCCGGGTGTGATCCCTGCCGGAGGTGAGTCGGACGGCCTCCTCTCGTTCACCGATATCCTGCCCACCGTGCTCCACCTTGCCGGTGTGAGCTCTCTGGTGCCCGACGACCGGTATATCGACGGGATCGACCAGTCGGCCTTCCTCCTCACCGAGCAAGGGCTCTCCCATCGGAAATTCCAGTACTACTGGCTCGGGCAGCTCTTCTCAGCGCTTCGGGTTGGGGAGTACAAGTTCGTCATGAACTCGATCTCCGATGACGGGAACGATCTGCACGGCTCCGGGGGTTTCACCGGCGTCGTGCAGCGCTACCCCTATGGTCGGGTCTACAACCTGTACTTGGAGCCCAAAGAGCAGCATTCCTACATGATCAGGAAACTCGTCTACATCGATGCGTTGACGAGGGGGGTCCGCGATCACTTGATGAGCTTCGCTCCGCCGTACCAGGCCAAACAGGTGGTGGGCCTCAACCTTTGAGGACTTGGACGCGGACTCGGATGTGAGGCGACTGGGACCGGTCCAGGGAGCGGGGGACCCGCAAATACTGACGACGCGCGTGCTCAGAGACCGGGAAGCGTCGCCTCGACAAGCGAGGGCCCTGGCTCGGCCAGTGCCCGCTCCAGCTCGACGACGAGCTCTGTGGCGGTGGTGGCTCTCGCCGCTGGGACTCCCATCCCACGCGCCAATGCGACGAAGTCCAAGGTCGGGCGAGTGAGGTCCAGCATGTCCGCGGCCTTCGGACCCCCTGCCGAGGCCCCGACCCGCGAGAGCTCCAGGTTCAAGATCGCGTAGGAGTGGTTCGCCAGGATCACCGTGGTCACGTTCGAAGCCTCGCGCGCCTGGGTCCACAGCGCCTGGAGGGTGTACATGGCGCTGCCGTCGGCCTCGAGGCACAGGACAGGCCGATCGGGTGCGGCGACGGCCGCACCGGTCGCGACCGGGAGGCCCTGACCGATCGCCCCGCCGGCCAGGGTGAGCCATTCATGACGGGGAGCACCGGCGGTTGCCCCGGGGACGAAGAGCCCTCCCGTGTTCGACTCGTCGACGACGATCGCCTCTTCAGGGAGCAGCGCCCCGACAGCGGCAGCGAATGACTCCATGGTGAGTGCTCCCTCGGGGCGTGCCGGGCGCTCTGAGGCTGCGAGGGGCGCGGCATCGCTCGGTGCGCCCACGGCATCGGCGAGCGCTTCGAGCGCGCCGGGAGCGTCCTCGCACAAGGTCGCCAGCACGTGCACTTGGCACCCGTCGGGTACGAGGTCGCTGGCCTTCCCCGGATATGCGAAGAACGAGACAGGGGAGTGGGTTCCGACGATCACCAGATGACGAGCGCCGGCAAGCTGGGCTTCCATGAACTCTGCGAAGTACCCGAGCCGCTCGAGCGGTGGCAGACCTGCACCGCGTTCGAGACAAGCGGGGAAAGTCTCTCCGAGGAGCTTCGTCCCGGTAGCGGCACACACTCGGCCGGCAGCCACCAGCCCGCGCCGGCGCAGTGCCGTGCCGCCGACCAACAGGACCGCCGGCTCACCCGATTTCAAGACTTTGGCTACGGCATCTACCGACGACGCAGGCGTGCTTGATGCCACCGGTATCGGGTGTGGTGCAACGGGTCCCTGAGCCGACTCGGACCACGACACGTCCGCGGGGAGGACCAACGTGGCGACTTGTCCTGGAGGGCCGTAGGCTGCGGCCACCGCGTCAGCTGCGTCGGCCGCGACGTCGTCAGCGCGCGCTGAGACCCGGTACCACCCCGACACCGCGCCGGCCAGACCGGCGACATCGGACTCGAGCGGGGCGTCATAACGCTTGTGGTACGTGGCATGGTCGCCGACGATGTTGACGACCGGGGTATGAGCCCTGCGCGCATTGTGGAGGTTTGCAATGCCATTTCCGAGACCGGGTCCGAGGTGCAAGAGCGTTGCTGCCGGTCCCCCCGCGATCCGGGCGTACCCGTCGGCGGCACCAGTAGCCACCCCCTCGAACAGGGTGAGGACACCTCGCATCTCGGGAACGTCGTCGAGTGCTGCCACGAAGTGCATCTCCGAAGTGCCTGGATTGGAGAAGCACACACGGACTCCCGCAGCGGTCAGCGTCTGGATCATGGCCCGAGCGCCGTTCAAGTCGGAACCTCCTCTGGATCGATTGAGCTGAGCAGACGGTGAGGACCCAGGACCCCGTGAGGGTCGAAGGCGTGCTTGATTCGCCGCATCAATGTGAGGGCGACCGGGTCGGTCAGCTCGAGAAAATAGTCCTGCTTCTCCGATCCGATCCCGTGCTCGCCGGAGATCGCCCCTCCGACGTCGAGTGCCGCAACGAAGATCGCCTTCAGTAGCGCGTGTCGTCGGGAATCGTCGGGTTGGAACACCGAGAGGTGGACGTTCCCGTCGCCGACGTGCCCACACCCGGCTACCAGCGACTCATGCTCGACGGCGAGCGCTGCGACGGTCTCGAGGTACCCGGGGATGGCAGCACGGGGGACGACGGCGTCGATGATGTCGTCGGATCCAGCCGCTTTGGCGACAAAGAACGCCTTCTCGCGAGCGGCGATGAGCGCGGCTCCCGCCCCAGGTGGGAGGAGATACACGTCGAGGGCACCGAGGGACTCGAGGAGCTGGCTCAAGGCTTCGGCGTCGGCATCGAGGCGGTCGTCGTGGGCACTCTCGAGTACGACGACCAGGTACGCGAGCGCGGTGGAGCGGATGTCCTCGGGGATGCTCAGGTCGAGCCCAGCGCTGGCAGTCACGCTGGCCATCGTCAGCATGTCCAGGTACTCGAGAATGAGAGGCGCCATCCCGCTGTTCACGATTGGCGTCACGGCGCCGGTCACTTCGGCAAGGCTGGCGAATGGCGCGAGCACGGTCACAGTGTGGGGAAGGCGTGGTTCCAGCTTCAGAGTGGCTTCGGTGACGAGAGCCAACGTGCCTTCCGAACCGATGATGAGCTGCGTCAGGTCGTAGCCGATGGACGATTTCACGAACTTCCCGCCGGTGCGGATGATCTCGCCTCCGGCCAAAACGGCTTCGAGCCCCAGGACACGGTGGCGGGTGACCCCGTAGCGGATGGCACGCATGCCACCGGCGTTCGTTCCCACGTTCCCTCCGATGGAGGCGCTCGACTCTCCCGGGAATACCGGGTACACCAAGTTGAGAGGAGCCAGGACGTCGTCGAGCTGCTGGAGGGTCACCCCGGGCTGCACCACAGCGACGTGGTTTGTTACATCCACGTCCAAGATCGCATTCATCCGGTCGAACGCGATCACGATGCCGTCGGCCACCGGACGGCAACCTCCCGAGAGGCCCGTTCCGCTTCCTCGCGCCACCACCGGCAGGTGATGGGAGTTGGCGATGGCGAGCAAGGAGGACACCTCACGGGTCGAGGCGGGCTTCACGACGGCGAGGGGCGTGACCGGACCACCGTTCAACGCCTCGTCATGGGTGTAGTCAGAATGAAGGCGGTCGCCGGTCAGGACGTAGCCGTCGCCGACGACGGCTCTCAGTTCCTCCAGGATGTCAGCCATGCTCCCTCCGGCAACGCCGGTCTTCGTTCGTTGCCGGCGCCTCGGACACTAGCCGCGCCGCGCGTCGGGACCACTCCCGGTCGATTCGGAGCCCATAGGTGCGTCTTTGCCGACGCGATCTGCGGCCGCGCGCTGCCCACCCGCAGATCGCCCACCTGCAGATCGCCCAGCCGCAGATCGCCCACCTGCAGATCGCCCAGCCCCGGCTGCCCCGCGTGCCGGCAGCCCAGCCTCTGCCAGCAACGACCGCACCTCGTCCAAGTGAGCAGCCACCTGCTCGGCGCTCGGCTCCTCGAGGGCGCGTTGCAGCGCGCTACACGTCTGCTGCATTGGGACCAGCCATGGAGACGGAGCGCGAGGAGGGCGTCCGAGCTCGAAGTCGCGCTCACACGAGTGGACTGCCCAGGTGCCGGTCAGCTCTCGCTCGGCCCTCGTGAGAGCGACGTAGAGCAGGCGACGCTCCTCTTCCAAGGCGGCCGGGGCTCGCGCAGAACGCAGCGGGACCAGGCCGTTGGACAGACCGATCACGAACACAATTGGCCATTGGAGCCCCTTCGCTCGATGGAACGTGCTCAGAGTCACCGCGTCGCCGAGACCTGTCGCCCCTACAGCGCCTTGCGCTGTAGGGCTCTCCGCAAGAGGCTCTCCGTGGTCAAAATTTCCGAGAGTGGCGTGTCGGGCGCCGGGGTCCACGATGCCGGGGTCCACGACACCGGGGTCCACGACGACGTCCTGGTCGTGGCCCGCGTCACCCGAGGGCTCCCATTCTCTCCCGGAGATGCTGAACGGCACCTTCTCGGCGGTGAGGGCACGGGCCACGAGCTCGAGCTGGGAATTGGTTCTCGCCAGGACCGCGATATGCCTCCATCGCGTCCCTGGGCGGTGCATCAGCCATACCTGCCGGGAAACCCATGCCGCCTCGTGCTCGTCGGTGGCGTGCTCGACCAGTCGTGGCACCGGCCCGTCAGGACGGGTGCTCGTCGGAACCCAGCCCCCTCCAGTCTCCCGCTCACCCCTACCCTCGACCCGCTCACCCCTACCCTCGACCCCCCGAGCCCCACCCGCGACCCGGCCACCCACAGAGTCCGCACCCGCCAAAGCCGTGACGGGGTCGACAGGCGCATCCCGGCAGGAGCCCAGCCCCAGGGCGGCAGAGGCCACCGCGACGATCTGGGGCGAGCACCGATGGTTCTCGCCAAGGCGGATGACGCGCGTCTCGGGGTACATCACCGGGACGAGGTTCATCATCTCCGGGTCGGCGCCGTTCCAGCCGTAGACGGACTGCCAGGGGTCACCGACGACGCAGAGGTCTGGTTCGTCACCGACGATGGCTCGTAACAACCGGAACTGCGCCGGGTTCACGTCCTGCATCTCGTCGACGAACACGTGCCGGTAGCGCCATCGCACGCCTTGGGCGAAGCGGGTATCACTCTCCACGAGGTCCGCAGCCGCCCAGATGAGGTCGTCGAAATCCAGCAGGCGTCGCTGCCTGCGGGTGCGCTCGTAGAGTTCGTAGAGCTCGGCCGTCCGGGCAACGCCGCGGGGGGGTCGCCGCCGATCCCTGCGCGCGGCATCCGGGTAGCGGTCGGGACTGACCAGCCTCGCCTTGGCCCACCCGATCTCGGTGTCGAGCTGGGCTACTGCCGAAAGCGGCCGACGGGCGCGTGCGGCTTGCGAGGACACCCTGAATTGGGAGGCGGCACCCGCACGGGGTCCCCCCTGCTCACGTGCTGGGTCGAGCGCTCCCCAGGAATCGGTACCGAGGAGCTCGGCGAGCAGGGTCCGCCGATCGGTGAGGAGCGCGGGTTCGGATGCTGTGTGGTCCAGGCGATGTCGCCTGATCAGTCCGAGGGCGGTGCGGTGGAAGGTCCCGGCGACGACTTCGTCGGCGACACCAAGGGTCCACAGCCGCTGTCCAAGCTCGTCGGCGGCCTTGCGGCTGAACGTGCAGGCCAAGACGTGCTCAGCGAGAGCCGATCCGTCGCGGACTCGACGGGCGATCCGCAAGGTGAGGACCCTCGTCTTCCCCGTTCCCGCACCGGCGAGCACGCAGAGCACCGGATCGGGCGCGCTGACGGCCTCGAACTGGTCGGGAG
Organism: Acidimicrobiaceae bacterium; assembly: GCA_027342785.1. GTDB lineage: Bacteria > Actinomycetota > Acidimicrobiia > Acidimicrobiales > RAAP-2 > JAJYWF01. The sequence continues at coordinate 1,855 of DAHWPS010000069.1, read as the reverse complement.
TGATCCCCCCAGGGAGCGATCCCCCAGGGATCGATCGCCTGTTCGCCATGCCGTCACCAAGCGCGCCGTCACCGAGCGCGCCGTCACCGAGCGTGCCGGCGCCACTGTGTCGGGGAGTGCGTCCCACTTGCGAGAACTTAGTGGTCTGGCTCGTAAGTTTGGGGTTGGCACGGTCTGACGGACATCCACCACAAGGCGCTTAGCGCCGGAAAGGATGTCCATCATGGAGACCATGGAGCGGAACAAGCGCCGTGACCGTCGGTCGTACACCCCGGAGTTCAAGTCGGAGATCGTGGACCGGTGCAGAGCCGGTGACCGGTCGATCCCCGAAGTGGCCCGGGACTTCGACTTGACGCCCTCGGCGGTACGTAGATGGGTGGCCCAGGCCGAGATCGATGCTGGTGAGCGTCCGGGTCTGACGAGTGAAGAGCGCGAGGAGCTCACCCGGCTCAGAGGGGAGAACAAGCGCCTGCAGGCCGATGTGGATCTGCTCAAGTGAGCGACGGCTTTCTTCGCGAAGGAGACCCGGTGAAGATGGACCCCTTCATCGAGGCGGAGGAAGCTGCAGGTCACAGCCTCAAGCACAGCTGTGAGCTGTTCGAGGTCTTCCGTGCCGCCTACTACGAGCGCAAGAAGGATGTCCCCTCGGAGAGGGAGCTCGGCAACGCTGAGCTGACGAGCAAGATCATCGCCATCCACACCGCCTCCAAGGGCACCTACGGAAGCCCGCGGGGCCATGCCGAGTTGCGGCGCCAGGGGGTCTGCTGTGGGCGCCGCCGGGCGCGCCGCCTCATGCGCCAGGCGGGTCTCGAGGGACGTTGCAAGAAGCGCTGGCGAACCACGACGGTTCCCGACCCAGAGGTCGAGCGGGCAAAGGACCTCATCCAACGCCACTTCGGCCCATGTACCGAGCTCGATCGGCGCTACGTCGGCGACGTGACCTGCATCATGACCTGGGAGGGCTGGCCTTACCTATTAGTTACGTGGAATCACACGGTGGGGTTCAATGGCTCCCCGTTCCACGAGCTGAAAGGTCGGTTGCGTCTTGTCGATTGGTCTGGAGGAGAAGTGGCCGGTGTTCGCCCGGCACGCGCGAGCGGTGGAGTGGCTCGGGATCTGGGCGGACCTCGGCCGGGCGCCGAGGACGATCGACGCCTATGCCCGTGGGCTTGCTGAGTACCTCGAGCTCTGCGAACACGACGGCGTCGACCCGCTCAGCGCCGGCCGGGCGCAGGTCGCATCCTTCGTCCGGGAGCTGACCAGCCGTCCGAGCCGCCACGGGGGGAACACGGTGGCACTTGACTCGGGGACGGGGCTCGCCAACGCCACGCTCCAGCAACGTCTGGTGCCGGTCCGGCTGTTCTACGACTTCTTGGTCGAAGAAGGCCTCCGCGACTCGAACCCGGTCGGCCGTGGCCGCTACGGCGCTCGGCGCGGTCTCGGTTCCGGCGGCAGGGGGCTCGTGCCCCGGCTCGTGAAGCTGCCGTGGATCCCGACTGAGCAGCAGTGGCTGGATGTTCTCACCGTCTTTCGTGACGAGCCGGTCCGCAACCGCCTGATGCTCGCCCTCGCCTACGACGCCGCGCTGCGACGCCAGGAGCTTTGCTCACTTCGCACCGACGACCTGGACCCAGCGCATCGCATGATCCGGGTCCGGGCCGAGACGACCAAGACCCGGAGGGGACGAAGCGTTCCCTATTCGGCGGCGACCGGCGTGCTGCTCGCCGCCTACCTCGACCACCGTGGCTCCATCAGTCGCAGCCGGGGCCCGTTGTTCCTGTCGGAGTCCCGGCGCAACCGGGCCGAGCCGCTCAGCCTGTGGACCTGGTCGAAGGTGGTGCGCCGGGTCGCGCTG
>DAHWPS010000033.1:0-14434 GCA_027342785.1 Acidimicrobiaceae bacterium | reverse complement strand
CGGCGTACATCTGCTGCATCCGGGCGGTGGCCTTCTCGTCGTCGAGCTCCCGGACCTCGTCGAACAGGGCGACCGGGTCTTCGTAGCGGGTCCACAGCCCTTCGAGGTTCAAGACACCCAGGCCCCCCAGGCGACCGAGCTCGATCGCCGTCGACGGGCTGATCACTCCGTCCATGGCCGCGCCGAGGAGGGGGAGGTCGAAACGGTAGGCGTCGATCTCCCAGGAGATGTCCACGTCCTCGGGGTCCCGGGTCCTCCGGCTGGGGACGATGGCGATGTCGTCGAACCCGTACGCTCGCCGGCCCGATTTGAAGATCCCGATCTCGATTGTTGCCACCGATTGCCCTCCGAGCCTCGTCGCCGTCTCCAGACCGCCGGGCCGACCCCTCGACGTGGGCCCACGTTACCGTCTCGGCAGGCTCGGCCGGCGCTCATTGCCGGCTCTTCAGTGATCGGTGTCGATACCCAGGGCCACTTCGAGAAGATCGACCAGGATGCGCGCCGTCGCCCCCCAGATCGTCTCCCCGTCCACCTCGAAGAACCAGACGGGGAAGGGACGACCCCCCGAGACCCGGTCGCCGAGGGGTCCTCGCGGTGGCCACCGCTCCTCGTGGAACACACCCTCGGCCATCAGCTCGGCCAGACCCACGTCGAAGACGCGCGCGACTTCGCCCGGGTTCGCCACCAACCGGGGTCGCCGGTCGAGGGAGCCGACGACCGGGACGATCAGGGAGCCGGACGAGAACGTCCGGACCCGCGCCAGCCCACCGGCAGGCCGTACGAGCTCGGGGTCGAGGCCGATCTCCTCTTGCGCCTCGCGCCGCGCCGCCTCGAGCGGCGTCTCTCCTGGCTCGATCCGGCCCCCGGGGAAACTGACCTCCCCGCGATGGTGCCGGAGCGTCCGCGAGCGTCGGGTGAGCAGCACTCGGGCCCCACCGGCATCGTCGAACAGGGCGACGAGGACCGCTGCCGACCGCCCCGAAGACGATGGCACCCCCGCCAGCGGATCGGGGTACCGGAGCACTCCGGGCGACTCGAGCGACGCTGTCGACTGCCGGCGCCGGGCGACCATGCGACAGACCTCGGCAACGCGTAGGTCGCGGTCGTGCCGGACCCCGGCCCGGGCCCACGGAGCAGGCCCGCCGGGCCGAGCACCTGCCGGCCTCGGCACCCTGCCGTCCCAGGACGACGATGCCCGATCCTCGTGCAACTCCGCCATCAGTGCCCCGTCCAATGCCGATACCGCCGCGGGCCTGGCGCGAGCCAGAGCACCCGAGGAAGGCCCTGGCGCGAGTCCGGCCGGGCCATCGAGGCCCGGCCGGTACCGCGACACGCCTTCGCGTGACCTACATCATGCCGCCCATGCCGCCCATGCCTCCCATGCCGCCCATCGCAGCGGCCGGATCGGCCGCTGCCTTCTCCGGCTTGTCAGCCACGAGCGCTTCGGTGGTGAGGAGCAGTGACGCGATGGACGCAGCATTCTGCAATGCCGAGCGGGTCACCTTGGCCGGGTCGATGATCCCGGCCTTCACCAGGTCCTCCAATTCACCGCTCACGGCGTTCAACCCTTCGTCTCCAGAGGCTCGCTCGACCTCGCGTACGAGCACCGATCCCTCGAGCCCCGCGTTGTGGGCAATCCAGCGGAGGGGCTCGGCCAGCGAGCGAGAGACGATGCCGGCTCCGGTGGCCTCGTCCCCTTCCAGCGACGCGACGACCTTGTCGACCGCCGCCCGGCTCCGGACCAGCGCGGTCCCACCGCCGGCGACGATCCCCTCTTCGACCGCTGCCCGGGTCGCCGAGAGCGCGTCTTCGATGCGGTGCTTCTTCTCCTTCAGCTCCACCTCGGTGGCCGCCCCGACCTTCACGACCGCTACCCCGCCGGCCAGCTTGGCCAGGCGCTCCTGGAGCTTCTCGCGGTCCCAGTCCGAGTCCGTCTCCTCGATCTCGCGCTTGATCTGCGCCACCCTGCCCTTCACGTCCTCGGCCGACCCTCCACCTTCGACAATGGTGGTGTCGTCCTTGGTCACGATCACCCGGCGAGCCCGCCCGAGGAGATCGATCGTGGCGTTCTCGAGCTTGAGGCCGATCTCCTCGCTGATGACCTGCCCGCCGGTCAGGACGGCCATGTCCTGGAGCATCGCCTTGCGGCGCTCCCCGAAGCCCGGTGCCTTGACGGCCACAGAGGTGAAGGTGCCACGGATCTTGTTGACCACCAGGGTGGCCAGGGCCTCGCCTTCGACGTCCTCGGCAACGATGAGAAGCGGCTTCGCCGTCTGCATCACCTTCTCGAGCACCGGCACGAGATCGTGCACCGCACCGACCTTCTGGTTGTAGAAGAGGATCAACGGCTCGTCCAGCACTGCTTCTTGGCGCTCGGCGTCGGTGACGAAGTGGGGCGAGAGATACCCCTTGTCGAACTGCATCCCTTCGGTGAGCTCGAGCTCGATCCCGAAGGTGTTGGACTCCTCCACCGTCACCGTGCCGTCTTTGCCCACCTTGTCGATGGCCTCGGCCAACACCTCGCCGATGGCCGGGTCGGCAGCGGAGATCGACGCCACTTGGGCGATCTCGGTCTTGCCACCGACTTCCTTGGCCTGCTCGGCGATCGACGCGACGGCGGCAGCCACCGCCTTGTCGATCCCCCGCTTCAGCCCGGCCGGGTTGGCCCCGGCGGCCACGTTGCGCAAGCCCTCTGCAATGAGCGCCTGGGCGAGGACCGTCGCCGTGGTCGTCCCGTCCCCGGCCACGTCGTTGGTCTTGGTCGCGACCTCCTTGACGAGCTGGGCCCCCATGTTCTCGAAGGGGTCCTCCAGCTCGACCTCCCGGGCAATCGACACGCCGTCGTTGGTGATCGTGGGAGCGCCGAATTTCTTCTCGATGACCACGTTGCGCCCTTTCGGGCCCAGCGTCACCTTCACGGTGTCGGCCAGCTTGTTCACACCGGCCTCGAGCCCGCGCCTGGCAGACTCGTCGAACTTCAGGATCTTGGGCATAGCGGAAAGATGCTCCTCTCGACCGATCTCTCGATCTTCAACGTGACGGGAAGCCGGAGGCCGGGCACTCGCCCGGCCTGCCGGTCCCATGGGTGGGCGGACGGCCGGTTCGCCGACCGCCTGACAGCGTGGTCGTCAGGGACGACCGGGGCGTGACTTACTTGGCCAGCTTGGCCAGGACGTCACGGCCGGAGAGGATCAGCAGGTCCTCCCCGTCGACGGTGATCTCGGTCCCGCCGTACTTCGAGTAGACGACGGTGTCACCGACCGCCACGTCCAGGGGGACCAGCTCGCCGGTGTTCTCGGCACGGCGACCAGGACCGACCGCCAGCACCTCGCCCTGCTGGGGCTTCTCCTTCGCCGTGTCGGGGATGACCAATCCAGACGCGGTGGTCTCCTCGGACTCCCCGGGCCGCACGACAATCCGGTCTTCGAGCGGATGAAGCTTCATTGGAACGGGCCTCCTTGGCTCTCGTTAGCACTCTCAGGTTGCGAGTGCCAATGTTAGCGGGCGCGCCGGCAGAGGGCAACCCGCGTCTCCGATCACGCTCGTCCTCGGCTGTCCGCGCTCGACGCCGCCTGCAGCCGAGCACCGGCCCAGCTCGGTCCGGCAGGGCTCGGTCCGGCATCACACGGCTCGGCGCGGGCCACGACCGGCTCGTGGCGCGGCGGCGTCCTACGCTGGGCCTCGTGGAGGCACGCCGACTTCGGCCCGGTCCCCGGACGGGCGGCCGCCCTCCTCGTCGTGCGACGCGGGGGCGGAGGTGCCCCGAGCTGAGGCGCAGCCGATGAGCCGGCTGCTGCTCGCATCGACCCCCGCACAAGGCCATGCAGCACCGCTCCTCGCGGCCGCACGCCACCTCGTCGGCCGAGGACACGACGTGGTGTTCCTCACGACCACCCACTACGCCGGGAGGGTCACGGCGACCGGGGCGCGGTTCGTGGCCCTCCGGCCAGAAGCCGACGCGCACGACCTCCTGGTGGCCAATCCCGAACGGGAGACGTCGGTTCGCAGGGGACTGCGGGGGGTGAAAGACGACCTGCGCCGCATCTTCATCGACCCCGCGCCGCACCAGTACCACGATCTGTGCCGCGTCCTCGCGGAGTTTCCGGCTGACGCCGTCATCGTGGACGCGACGTTCGTAGGCATTGCCCCGCTCGTCGTCCACCGCTCCCCCGGCGCGCCGGCGACCGAGCGAGCCGGGTTCACAGGTCGGCCCGCGGTGACAGGTCGGCCCGCGGTGATCATGCTCGGCGTGCTGCCCCTGCCCCTCTCCAGCCGGGACACCGCTCCGTTCGGCCTCGCGATGGCGCCACGAGCGGGCTGGTCGGGCGTGATCCGCAACATGGTGCTCACCTGGCTCGTGCGCCATATCGCTCTCGGCGACATCCAGCGCTACGCCCAGTCGATGCTGGCGGCCGAAGGCTGCCAGCCGGTGGACCGGTTCATCGTCGATGCCCCGGCGTACCTCGTCGACGCGTACTTGCAGCTCACCGTCGAGTCCTTCGAGTACCCGCGCAGCGACCTGCCACCGTCAGTGCGGTTCATCGGTCCGGTGCTGACGGGCTCGGCGACCGACTTCTCCGAGCCGGCGTGGTGGAAGGAGTTGGATGCGGACCGCCCGGTCGTCCACGTCACGCAAGGCACGATCGACAACTTCGACCTCGGGCGGCTGGTCCTGCCGACCATCGAGGCACTCGCACGTCAAGACGTCCTCGTCGTCGCCACCACCGGGGGACGGGATCCCGCCCTCGTGCACGAGCAGTGGCGTGCCCGGGACAAGAGCCCTGCGCGCAGAGATAGGGCGCGGGCGCTCGGTGAGCCGTACGTTGCGAGCGGGCTCCCCGGCAATGTGCGGGTCGAACGCTTCATACCGCACGATTGCCTGTTGTCCAAGGTGGACGTCATGGTCACCAATGGCGGCTACGGGGGGGTGCAGCAGGCTCTCGCGGCCGGCGTACCGCTCGTAGTGGCCGGTGACAGCGAGGACAAGCCCGAGGTCGCCGCCAGGGTGGCCTGGGCCGGGGTAGGGATCAACCTGCGCACTGGGCGGCCGGCGCCTGGACGCATCGCGGATGCCGTGCGCCGGGTGCTCACCGACCCTGCCTATGCTGCGAGAGCCCAGACCATGCGTCACGAGATCCATGCCCACAACCCGCTCCGAGAGCTCGACCTGGTGCTCGACGAGCTCGTCAGCACCGCATCGACGTGACCGGGACGACGGGTTCGCCGGGCGCATCCGGCGTCGTCGAGGACGTCGGGGCCGAGGAAGCTGGTCGTCTGAGTGCTGGTCCTCCGGGTGCCGGGCCGCCCAAGCCTCGGCTGCGAGGCGTCCTCCACCTGGGTGGTCTGGTGGCGATGCTCGTGGCGGGCCCGCTCCTCATCTCACAGGCGCCAGGCACCGAGTCGACGGCGTACCTCACGATCTACGTGACGTCCATGGTCGCCCTGTTCGGCGTCAGCGCGTCTTTCCATCTCGTCCACTGGGCAGCGCCGACCCGCAGGTGGATGCGCCGGGCCGACCACTCCACCATCTTCATCGCCATCGCGGGCACGTACACCGCCGTGGGCGGCTTGGCGCTCGGCGGGTGGAGCCGTGTGCTGATCCTGGTACTGGTCTGGACCGGTGCCGCGCTCGGGATCACCCTCCGCCAAGTGTGGCTGGACGCGCCCAAGTGGGCTGTCGCCGTTCCCTACGTGGTCGTCGGGTGGTCCGCCCTCGCCGTCGTCCCCCAGCTCGTCCGTGGACTGGGCGGCGGCGGGTTTGCCCTCCTGCTCGCGGGTGGGCTCTCCTACACGGTCGGCGCCCTCGTCTACGCACTGCACCGACCAGACCCGTTCCCTCGGACCTTCGGTTACCACGAGGTCTTTCACACGCTCACCATCGTCGGGGCTGCGGTGCAGTACGCCGTGATCTTCGCCTACGCCTTGCCGCGAGCTTGAACACCCAGCTCCACCCGGTCGACGCGGGGAGCGGCGCTCGTGGACCGAGGTGGGGTGCCGGCCGGCCGACGAGGCGTGCTGGCTTCTTGAGGTAGGGAGCCGGGCGGCGTCGCCGACGCGGCGTCGCCGGCAAGCTGGCCACACGCCGCGCTGATCGAAGTTCCCCTGGTCGCGCGGACCGTCGCGTTGACCCCCCGGTTCGCCAACGCTTCTCGGAACTCTCGCACCCGTCGTCGAGGTGATCCTCGCACTGCATAGCCCGGGGTCGGGTTCAGCGGGATGAGGTTCACATGGGCAGCGAGGGCTCGAGCCAAGGTGGAGAGCTCCTCGATGTCGGAGGCCCGATCGTTGACACCGTCGATCAGCGCCCACTCGAAACTCAGCCTTCTCCCCGTGGCCTCCACGTACGCGGCGCAGACATCGGACAACGATCCCAGCGGATAACGCCGGTTGATCGGTACCAAAGAGTCGCGCAACTCGTCGTTCGCCGCGTGCAGAGAGACCGCGAGGTTGACCGGAAGTGCCTCCGATGCGAGCCGGCGGATGCCCGGGACGATACCGACAGTCGAGATGGTGAGCCGCCGAGCCGAGATGCCAACATCTCCGTGGAGCCGCCTCACCGCCGTCAGGGTCCGATCGTAATTGGCGAGAGGCTCGCCCATTCCCATGAACACGACGTGAGAGAGCCGGCGAGGGCGCGCAGCACGCGCTGCCTCGACCACCTGCTCCACGATCTCCCCACTCGTCAGGTGCCGCCGGAACCCGGATTGGCCGGTGGCACAGAACTCACAGCCCATGGCACAACCGGCCTGGGTCGACACGCACACCGTCACCCGATCGCGGTACACCATGAGCACCGTCTCCACCGACACGCCGCCTTCGAGCGACCACAACCACTTCACCGTCGACCCGCCGTCGGCCTCGCTCTGGATCGCCAATTCCAGCGAGGTCGGGAGAGCTTGCGACACTCTCTCGCGGAGGCCCATGGGCAGGTCCGTCATCTCGTCGGGTCGCTGCAGCCGTCGGTAGAGGCCGTCCCAGATCTGACGAGCTCGGTACTCGGGCTCACCCTCGAGCAGCGAGGCCAGGTCGTCGAAAGAAGTCTCGTACAGGCCGGCCACAAGGACCACGCTATTGCGCTTGGGGCAGCGGGCCGCCCGGGTGCTGCCCGGGCCACTCCGGGGCGGATCAGTCGGAGAACGGTAGGAACAGCGTCGGATCGGCTGCCAGGGAGAGGGGGCTCGGGCCATCATGGCGCAGGTGCCACCACCCCGCTGCTGCCACCATGGCCGCGTTGTCCGTGCACATTGCCCGACTGGGGAGGTACGCGGGAACTCCGAGCTCCGCGGCGATCTCGGTGAACCGGCGACGGAGCAGGGAGTTGGCCGCGACGCCCCCGGCCAAGCACAGACCCCGAGCACCAACCGCCTCGACGGCACGGCGAGACTTGGCAACCAGCACCTCGACGACCGCGTGCTGGAACGATGCGGCGAGATCTTCGGTTGAAGCCTCGGGATGGCGATCGACGGTGCGCACGACGGACGTCTTCAAGCCCGAGAAGGAGAAGTCGAGGCCGTCGCCGAGCTTTGCCTGGGGGAATTTGAACGCGAGAGGGTTCCCTGACACCGCAACTCGGTCGATCGCCGGTCCTCCTGGATATCCCAGGCCCAGGTAGCGCGCAACCTTGTCATACGCCTCACCCGCAGCGTCGTCCAGCGTCTGCCCGAGCAGGCGGTAGCAGCCCGGTCCTTTCATCTCGACGAGAAGGGTGTGCCCCCCAGAGACGAGCAGCATGACCAGTGGCCATGCCAATTCGTCCTCTTCGAGCAGTGGTGCGAACAGATGTCCTTCCAGATGGTTGACGCCGACGAATGGGACATCCCACGTCATTGCCAGCGCCTTGGCTCCGCTCAGCCCGACCAGCAATGCACCCACGAGACCTGGGCCGTACGTGGCAGCGACACCATCGATCTCGGGAGAACGGGGGTCCAACCCAGCAACCTCCAGCGCTTCCGATATGACCTGGGTGAACAGCTCCACATGTGCACGGCTGGCGATCTCGGGAACCACGCCCCCGTACTTGGCATGCAAGTCCACCTGGCTCGACACAACCGATGATCGGACCTCGCTGCCCCCGATGACGACGGCGGCGGCCGTCTCGTCGCATGACGTCTCGATACCGAGCACAGCTCTCGGATGATGAGAGCCAGCGGGGTCGCTGGATGGCATCTCGCTTTCGGTCACTCCGGCGAGCGTAGCCATGCTTCGATCTGTGCCAAACGCCTTGAATAGGCTTCAGACCCAATGTCGTCGACGACCATGACGAGGGCGTCCTCGCCCGTCTTCTGGTAGTACCCCTTCCGGACGCCCACGGGAGCAAGACCAAATCTCCGGTAGAGCGCCTGTGCGCGCGCATTGTGCGCGGCGACCTCCAAAGAGAGCTGGCGCGCACCGAGCTCCCGGGCAAGGAGGACCCCGCGCAACAGGATCTCGGTCCCGATCCCCTGGTGCTGAGACTCGGGAGCGACGGCAAGCGTCGTCACATGAGCTTCGTCGGTCACGATCATCAAGCCGACATACCCGACCACCCTCCTCCCCACTTTGGCAACCCGGTATGCGCGTCCCGTCCGAAGGGCCAGCTCGGAGTTGAAGATGGCCAAGCTCCACGGCTCGGGAAAGACCTGGTGCTCGATGGCCATCACCTGACGCAGGTGGCGATGACGCATGCTCACGAGCTCCAGACGTGCTGAGCGGGCCTGCGCGCCGTGAGGTCGCCCTCCATCGTGTGCTTCGCGAGCGGTGGAACCTCGGCCCTCGTCGTGGGCATCTGCGCCCAGCGGTGTCATCACCGGGTGGGTGCCGAGCGCCGCTGGGTCCAATTGATACGGGCATCGGCGTCACGCAGGTAGAGGGGCTGGATCTCGGCCGGCGAGACCGGCACGGCACCGGCGGCGATGGCCTCGCTCGCCAAAACAGCCACGACGTCCGGCTTCAAGGCCGACGCGTTGGGGCCAGCCACGACCACCTGCGACACGGCCTCGAGCTCGTCAGCATACCGTCGGGCCCCGTCGCCAACGGCCAGAACCTTCGCGCAAGGCGCGGTCGGTGGTGCGCCAGGCCGTCGTCTCTCGACGTGTTCCAGCCCGAAGAGCATTTCGACGTCGGTGTCGCCGGCAAGGCTGGCCACGAGAGCTGCAGGAGTGAGCCGGAGCGCGGTCCCAGTGCCAAGGGGTGCAGCAGCAGGGGGTGCAGCAGCGGGGGGTGCAGCAGCGGGGAGCTGGTGTGACCGGAGAACCGCCTCGCCGACCGGGTCAGCCGGCGAGTCGAACCACTTGGCGAACACCTCACCGCGACGAGCATCGACCACCGCGACCACCGGACCACTCCAGCCTGCATCGAAACCGGCTCGGGCTGCGACGTCCAGGCTGCTCACTCCGATCACGCCGATTCCGAGCCCCTGGGCAACGGCCTTTGCAGTCACCACGCCGACCCGCAACCCCGTGAACAACCCCGGGCCGACGTCCACCGCGACGACGTCGACGTCGCCCAACGAGAGCTCGGCCTGCTCCAGCACGTGACCAATTGCCGGGGTAAGCGCTTCCCCATGATGCCGCCGTCCGGTGCTCCACACCGTCGAGCGGGCCCCGTCATCGTCGGCGACAGCCACGCCACACAGCTCGGTCGCACTCTCGATGGCAAGCACGATCATCGACGATGCTCCTTCTGCGCGGCACCCGGGGAAGCACGTCCCTTCGCCGAGGAGAAAGACCGAGCGGCACTCGGGCCTGCTCGGGTCAGCATCGCTTCGATCTCTGCTCGTCTGTCCTTCCATTCTCCCGTCGGATCCGAGACCTGGAGCAGACGGTCTTCGCCACCGTCGGCACTGTCGCCACCGTCGGCGCTGTCGCCACCGTCGCCACCGTCGGCACCGTCGGCACCGTCGGCACCGTCGGTGCCCTCGCTCCCCCCGCCAAGGCCTTCACCTGTTTCGACGAGACGGGTCGGAGCCAAAGGGTCACCGACGGAAAGCGCGACCACCAAAGCCCCGTCTCCAAGAATCGGCGCCGCGGCATCACCCCACTCGACGAGCGCGACCCCCTCCTCTTCGACGAGCTGAGCCAGTCCAAGATCGGCAATCTCGGCCAACGAGTCCAACCGATAGACATCCGCGTGGAGCATCTGGCGAACTCTGCCCTCACACGGGTATTGGCGAACCAGCGTGAACGTCGGGCTCGTCACGGGACCGGAAACTCCGAGCCCTCGGGCAAATCCTTGGGCAAACGTGGTCTTCCCTACGCCGAGCCCCCCGACGAGCAAGAGCACGTCTCCAGGACGAGCCAACGACGCGAGCGAGGCTCCGAGATCACGCAGCGATCCCGGCGTGCGGAGCACTGCGGTAGCAGTCCACTCTTCGTGCCCGGTCAATGCCGAATGCCCGTCAACAGGAGCTTGGCTCGGACAAAATCCGCCCGCATTTCGGCAACCACCGTTCCGCCAGACCGAAGTGCGGCTGCGGGGTGGTACGTGGGAACGATCTGACGACTTGCGAAGTCATAGGCACGGCCCCTGAGCAGCCCAATCGGCTCCTTGGTGTTCATCAGCAGGCGCGTGGCGAAATTCCCAAGGGTGACGACAACTCGGGGTTGGATGATCTCGATCTGGCGCTCCAGATATGGACGGCATGCACTGATCTCTTCGGGGAGGGGATCCCGGTTCTGAGGAGGGCGGCACTTCACAACATTGGCGATGTAGCAGGAGGTACGGTCGATCCCGATCTCTTCTACGAGAAGCCGGTCCAAGAGCTTGCCGGAACGCCCGACGAACGGCTCTCCCAAGCGATCTTCTTCACGGCCAGGACCCTCGCCGACGAACATCAGGTCTGCCGTAGGATCTCCTACTCCGAACACCACTTGGGTCCGCCCGGCTGCCAACGGACATTTGGTGCAAGACAACGCTTCTTCGCGGACCGAGCGGAGCGGGTCTTCGGCATCGAGGCTTCCGCCTCCTGCCAGTCCATACCCGTGAGGATGCGAGGTAGGCTCGGCCACACCGGCATCGTACTCACGAGCCGAATCGATCGAACAACGGCCGGCACGATGCCGACCACCAGGTACTGGCCAAGCGAGATGGCAGGCGATCTGCCTCGGCCACAGCGTCGTGACATGTGCCGGCCGACCAGAACGGCAGCGGACCCATCCGGCGACACGCCAGCACCGGTACCGGCTTTGCGTTGCGAGCTGAGGTACAGCTCCACGACTACCGATCCTGATCCCCCTGGGGATGCTGCTTGGCGACCGCAAAGGCCCCTGCGTGGTGTGCCGAGGGACGACACTGCCAACCCAGCATCATGGGAGGTCGAACCGGTCGAGGTCCATCACTTTGACCCAGGAACGAACGAAGTCGTGCACGAATTTCTCTTTTGCATCGTCAGACGCGTAGACCTCGGCAACAGCGCGGAGCTGGGAGTTGGAGCCGAACACAAGGTCGACGGCGGTTCCCGTCCACTTTGCTTTCCCCGTGACGCGATCCTTCCCCTCGAAGACGTCCGGTCGAGATGCCGAGGGCTTCCACTCGACGTTCATGTCGAGCAGGTGCACGAAGAAATCGTTCGAGAGAGCTCCCGGGCGATGGGTGAACACGCCATGCGCAGCCCCGCCGAAATTGGCGTTCAGGACACGCAGACCGCCCACCAGGACGGTCATCTCCGGAACGGTCAACGTCAGCAGTGCCGCCCTCTCCACCAAGAGATGTTCCAGCGGAAGCTTGTTCCCGGCCTTCGCGTAATTGCGGAAGCCGTCGAAAGACGGTTCGAGGACGGCGAAGGAATCGACGTCCGTTTGCTCGATCGTCGCATCGGTTCGTCCCGGCGCAAACGGAACAGACACGTCGACTCCTGCGTCTTTCGCGGCCTGCTCGATGCCAGCGCACCCACCAAGGACGATCAGATCCGCCATGGAGACGTTCCGCGATCCAGACGTCGCACGGTTGAAAGAGCCTCGTACTCCCTCGAGCACGTCCAGCACCGCTGCAAGGGTGGAAGGCTCGTTCACCTCCCAGGTATTTTGGGGCGCGAGCCTAATCCGCGCACCATTGGCTCCACCTCGCCGATCAGTACCCCGAAAGGTCGCAGCGGAAGCCCACGCCGTCTTCACGAGCTGGGACACCGAGAGACCTGAACCAAGCAACGCTCGCTTGAGCGAAGCAATGTCGGCGTCGTTGATGAGCTCGTGGTCGACCACTGGAACGGGGTCCTGCCAGATTTCGGGCTCGGACGGCACCAAGGGGCCCAGGTAGCGCGTGATCGGGCCCATGTCACGGTGCACGAGCTTGTACCACGCCTTGGCGAAGGCTTGTGCAAATTCGTCCGGATGCTGGTGAAAGCGCCGGGAGATCGGCTCGTAGATCGGATCTGCCCGCAGCGCAATGTCGGTCGTGAGCATCACCGGCGCGTGCCGGATGGACGGATCGTGGGCATCGGGAACAGCGTCTCGAGCGGTCGGGTCGGTCGGCACCCACTGCTTGGCCCCCGACGGGCTGGTCGACAGCTCCCAGTCGTAGCCGAACAGGTTGTCGAAGAACCCGTTGTCCCACTTCACCGGGTTGGTCGTCCACGCACCTTCCAGCCCGCTGGTCCATGCATCGCTGCCGACACCGGTCCGGTAGAAGTTCTTCCATCCGAGACCTTGCTCCTCGAGCCCTGCACCCTCTGGTTCGGGACCGATGGAGCTCTCGGGATCGGGCACAGCCCCGTGGGTCTTCCCGAAAGTGTGCCCGCCTGCAATGAGCGCGACGGTCTCCTCGTCGTCCATCGCCATCCTGGCAAAGGTCTCACGGATGTCCTTCGCCGCTGCGAGCGGATCCGGGTTCCCGTTCGGCCCCTCAGGATTGACGTAGATCAGCCCCATCTGGACGGCACCAAACGGCTTCGCGAGCTCTCGGTCGCCGCTGTAACGCTCGTCGCCCAGCCAGGTGTCCTCAGGACCCCAGTAGGTGCTCTCCTCCGGCTCCCAGATGTCCTCTCGGCCAAACCCAAACCCGTAGGTCTCCAAGCCCATCGACTCCAGGGCGCAGTTCCCCGCGAAGATGATGAGATCCGCCCACGAGATGCTCGCGCCATACTTCTGTTTGACGGGCCACAACAGGCGGCGTGCCTTGTCGAGGCTTGCGTTGTCAGGCCAGCTGTTGATCGGCGCGAACCGCTGTGCTCCCCTCGATCCACCACCCCTTCCGTCGGTAACCCGGTACGTCCCAGCGCTGTGCCATGCCATCCTGACGAAAAGCGGACCGTAGTGGCCATAGTCGGCAGGCCACCAGCTCTGCGATGACGTCATCACCGTGATGATGTCCTGCTTCAACTTGCTCACGTCGAGCGACTTGATGCGCTCTGCGTAGCCGACGCCTGGATCGATCGGGCTGGCTGTTCGGGAGTGCTCCCTCAGGATCTTGAGGTTGAGCTGGTTTGGCCACCAATCCTCGTTCGAACGGCTTCCTAGAGCCGTCGCCGTGTGCAACACGGGGCATTCTCCGGTTCGACGTTCTTCAGCCATCCCTTTTCTCCTTCGCTCTCGCTGTTCCGTTGTTTGTCAAGGTCGTCAAGGTCGTCACGGTCGTCGGGACCATCCGATCGAGATACCTTCCTGCCCAGGGTGCCCACCGCCGGCGCGGTGATCGCTGGCCTTTTGCTCCGCGCCCCTCTTCGGTGCAATGTCATCGGGTCCACCGTTGACGAAAGGTGGGAGAGTTTCAAAGGCATGATCGTCTGGCGGCGCGCCCGAATTGCACGTCGGACAGATTCCCCAGTACGTGACTTCTGCTTCATCCAGGACGTAACCGTGGGTCTCGACGGGCGTCAGGCAAGGTCGTCTGCCAACGGCGCAGTCGACGTCCTGTACCGCCCCGCACTTCCGGCACACAACGTGGTGGTGATTGTCGGCAACCCGTAGCTCATACAGCGCGGTGCTCCGAGCCGGTTCGATCCTTCGAACGAGGCCGACCTCGGTGAACGCGGCGAGCACGTTGTACACGGCTTGTGGCGACACAGAGCCAAGCTCGGCCCGCACGGACCGGATCACGCTCTCGGTCCCCGAATGAGGCTGCCGGGCGAGCGCGGCCAGAACGGCAACACGCGACGCAGTCACCCTGAGCCCCGCTGAGCGCACCATGGCGACGAGGTCGTCGCGCGTCGGTTCCATGTCACCGCCTCCTTGCCCTTGCGGATATACTTTATACTATCTCTTTTACTAGATCTACTCTATTTCACGATATTTTCTAGACTTGATCTCGAGGCGTGAGGAGGCAGGAAAGGGGAAGCGTCGTGCGGCTCGTCGCTGCACAGATCGGCGGGCCGTTCCCCGAACTATCAGCGAATATCTCACTGACCTTGAGGCCCGTCTCCGGGCCTCTCGGGCGGCTGGTATTCCAGCCGTGCCACTGTCACGGACAGATGCCAGAGGCATCAGGCCACCACCTTCTTGGGGCTGGATGAGGCTCCGCCAAG
>DAHWPS010000021.1:0-49656 GCA_027342785.1 Acidimicrobiaceae bacterium | reverse complement strand
GATCGCCATGCCGACCACAGGGGCGTTCAGGCGCGTACCCCCCATCGAGCCGTGGAAGGGAGCATTGAAGCTGAAGACCCCGCCTGTGGACGCCACCTCCCAGTAGCCGCCGGTCGTCGGGTCGTCGGCCATGCCCACCATCGGGGTGTTGTGGGGTGCGAGATGCATTGTCCCGAAATCGGCGAGGGTCCCGACGTTGTCCAGCCCGATCTCACTGACGTTGCCTGTGGCTCGGACCAACCAGTAGCTCCCGATGGTCGGTGTCACGGCCATACCGACCACCGGGCCGTAGTAATCGGTCCCCGCGTCCGAGCCGTGGAAGGGAGCGTCGAAGCTGAAGACGCCTCCGTCTTGGGCGACCAGCCAGTAGCCGCCCGTCGCTGGGTCCGCCGCCATGCCGACCACCGGGGCGTTCAGGCGAGTACCTCCCATCGAGCCGTCGAAGTGCGCGTTCCCAAAGCTGAAGATGCCCCCGTCGGCTGCGACCAACCAGTACCCGCCGCCTGTCGCGGTCGAGGACATGCCGACCACCGGGGCGTTCAGGCGAGTACCTCCCATCGAGCCGTAGAAGGGGGCGTCGAAGCTGAAGACGCCCCCGTCGGCTGCGACTTCCCAGTAGCCGCCCGTCGCCGGGTCCGCCGCCATGCCGACCACAGGGGCGTTCAGGCGAGTACCTCCCATCGAACCGTAGAAGGGGGCGTCGAAGCTGAAGATGCCCCCGTCGGCTGCGACCAGGCGGTAGCCCGGGGAGGCGGTTGTGACCCCGGTCTCGAGCGCCAAGGTGTTTACCGGGGCGGTCGGAATGCCCGAGGTGCTGTAGTCACCAACGGCTACGCAGTCCTCGGGTGAAGAGCACGAGACCGACCCAAGGTATGGATCCTTCTTGGGTACCGAAGGGGCCGGCTGGAGGGTCCACGTGCTGGCGTCGAAGGACTCGAAGAACACGTCCATGTGACCACCGGCCATGATTGTCCCCGCACCGACGGCGACACAGCTGGTGGTGGAGGTGCACGAGACGCTCGTAAAAAAGTTTCCGTTGTCTTCTGGTACAACCGGCGGGGGGGGCGCCGGTGACGCGGTGAGCGCCCACGAAGAGCCGTTCCAGATCTCGGCCAACGGTGAGTGGTAGTCGGTACCCGAGGTCTCGTAGCCACCGGCCGCCAGGCACCATGTCGCCCTCACACAGCTGACCGCCGTGAACCCCACGTCCTGAAGTCCGCCGCGGATGTTGTTCGGCGGAGCCTCGAAGCTCGCGGTAATAGACCACGAAGAGCCGTTCCACACCTCGGCGAAGGGAAGAACGACTGTGTGCGATACCGATGTTGTCCCGGTCCCGAGCGCGACACAATCGGTCGTGCTCGTACAAGAAACCGACCTGAGACCGGCCCTGTAGTCCCCACTCGGCATCGGGACGCTCACATCGCTCCACCCGCTGCCGTTCCACACAGCAGCGACAGGCGGAAGCGTTGTGGACGGTGTGTACGGCGCACTCGCGCCACGTGCGGTACCGACTAGAAGGCAGAAGCTCGACGAGGTGCACGAGACGGAGTTGACGCCGCTGTGGGTGGGCAAGCCGACAGCAGAGGTGGCCGACCACGACGACCCGTTCCACACCTCGCCAACAGGGCCACCGTAGGAGTTGCCTACCGCCATGCAGAACCCCGCTGTCGTACAGGACACCGAGCCCAAGGATAGGTATGTCGCCCCTGCAGGCTCTGGCACCGGGACAATCGACCACGACGATCCCCGGGCCACTTCTGCCAGCGGGCCGGAAGCGTTGCCGGAGGCACCCACCGCCATGCACGGCCCGCCAGGTGGGCACGACACCGATACGAACTCGTTGGACTGAGAGGCTGGGGGGTTGGGGGTGGGAACCGTGGTCCACGAGGCGACAGTCGCCCCGGCGGCGCTCGGCAAAGATGATGAGAGAGAGGTGACGGCGAACAGGGCGGGCGCCACCAGGAGAACTGCCACCCCGAGCCGGATACGACGAGCGCTCATGATCCCCCCGGGCGAGCCACGTGGACCACGCTGTGGCGACCCGCCTGGAAGGTGGCGGGCATGCCTTCCACCTGCTTCGTGGAAGAGTCCACGGTTCGCAAATGGCTCTCTTGTGAAGTGAGTGTCATGTGCTCCTCGGTCAGGTAGGCGACGCCCTCTCCTGCCACCATCCTGCCACCATCGACGTCCGCTGTGCACTCACTCTCAGGTGAGCTGTGCGAGCAGCGCCTGTCGGGTCGATCGAGGCGAGTCGGATGGTATCCGGTGACGACGCCGTGATGACCAGCCGGTGAGCTGTGACCACGGCCTATTGGCGGGCGCCGGGGGACGCCGACCGTCGGCCCCGGTCGCCAACCCGCTCCCGAGCTTTCCGAACCGGAGCTGAGCTCCCTCTTACCTGGAGCCCCCTGTCGGAATCGAACCGACGACACCAGCCTTACCATAGCTAATTCGTGGTATTCGCCGACCTGGGAGTTTGAAGGACACCGCTGCCGACCAGGACCTTTCCCAACTCTTGGCGACCTTTCACGACCCCTGCGGACCTTCTCAGACCGCGCTGAGTTGGACAGCAGTTGGACAAAGGGGTCGGGGAAGGTCGGGAAAGGTCGCCAATGGTGTGCGCCCACAGCGCCCGTAGATGGGGCGCCGGACGGCCATGATGCGCACGCGATGGGTGGGCCACGAGGAGGTCGTGAGCCTGCGACCGCTGCGGCGCAGCCGCATGTTGTACGCCATGGCGACCACGGCACGGCTGGAGAGGCTGGTTCCAACCGAGCGCACCGAGCTGATCCGCCGGGAGCGGAGCTCGTGGGGAGTCGGTGACCGGGTTCGTCTTGGAAGCAGCTACCAAAGCGGTAGAAGAGGAGCTACGAGACGCTGGTGCCTTCCAACTTCTTCGACGAGCTCCTAGCGGCACTCGACGCAGCCGACGAGATGCCACGTGAGCTGCGGGAGCTGGCTCTCCGACCTCGCGTCTTCGAGCGGGAGTGAGCCGCTACCGATCCGAACACCTCTCGACCGACCACGATCTGGAGAGGTTCGACAGCGGCACCATGCCTCTCGACGAGCGGCTTCGACGCTCCACCCGGCATGTCGAAGCCGCCAATACCGGGCGGAGTGTCGTGTGTGGGTCGAGTCGGGATCCCAGACCGTGGTCGGCTACTTCACCTTGGCCGCTCACCTGCTCCGTCGGGTCGACGTTCCAAAAGGGATCGGTCGTGGATCGCCAGAGGTCATCCCAACGATCCTGCTGGCTCGCTTGGCCCTGGACCATACCCTCCAAGGCCAAGGTATCGGCGGCCAGCTCCTCTTCGATGCTCTCGAGCGGACGATATCCGACACCGTCGTTCCGATGGACGTGGCAATATAGAAAAGTGCGATCCCGCGCTTTCAACTTTCGACAGCGCGCCGTTGTCATTGTCGGATTCGGTGCCGGCCTCTTCTTCTTCGGCAGTTGGCTCACTACGCGAGGAGGGAGGCAGGGTTGGGTCGCCTATGCCCCACTTTCGAATACCGTCAATGCTTCGTACCCTCCGGGAGTGGGGCTCCAGCCGTGGGTACGGCTTTTGATCTGGTTGGCACTGGTCGTCGTATGGGTCGTCGTCGGAGTCATCCTTCTGCGATCACGGCGTGCCGCGGATCCGTCCGTACCTGATGACTAACCGTAATCGGGTCCGTCACGCGTGGACGGCCTCGTATATCCCAGCGACTCGGTTGATCCCGCCGGGCGAGCCACTTTGACCACGCTGTGGCGACCCGCCTGGAAGGTGGCGGGCATGCCTTCCACCTGCTTCCTAGAAGAGTCCACGGTTCGCAAATGGCTCTCTTGTGAAGCGAGTGTCATGTGCTCCTCGGTCAGGTAGGCGACGCTCTGTCCTGCCACCATCCTGCCACCATCGACGTCGGCTGTGCACTCACTCTCAGGTGAGCTGTGCGAGCAGCGCCTGTCGGGTCGATCGAGGCGAGTCGGATGGTACCCGGTGACGACGCCGTGATGACCAGCCGGTGAGCTGTGACCATGGCCTTTTGTCGGGGGCTGGGGGACGCCGACCGTCGGCCCCGGTCGCCAACCCGCTCCCGAGCTTTCCGAACCGGAGCTGAGCTCCCTCGTACCTGGAGCCCCCTGTCGGAATCGAACCGACGACACCAGCCTTACCATGGCTGTGCTCTGCCGACTGAGCTAAGGGGGCCTTTGGACAGATGGCCGGAGGCCGATGATAGTCCCAGTCGCAAGATCGTCGCAGGTACGATGCCCCCGATGAGGATCCGACTGGCGGCCGCCCGGGACGTCGAGAGCATCCGGACCATTTACAACCTGGAGGTCACGTCGGGCACCACGACCTTCGACCTGACTCCGCGCACGCTCTCCGAGCAGGCAGCTTGGCTCGAGCACCACAGCGGTGCGCATCCGGCGGTCGTCGCCTCGGCCGACGACAGTGACGACGTCCTGGGGTTCGGCGCTCTGTCCCCGTTTCGCAGCCGCCCGGCCTACGCCACTACCGTGGAGGACTCTGTCTATGTCGCGTCCGAGAGCAGAGGAATGGGAGTGGGCCGCGCGATATTGGCCGAGCTTGTCAGTTTGGCGACGGACCATGGTTTCCATGCCATGATCGCCCGCGTCGTCGGTCATAACGATGTGTCCATCGCTCTTCACCAGTCGTGCGGTTTCGAGCTTGTTGGGACCGAGCGAGAAGTGGGGAGGAAACACGGACGCTGGCTCGACGTGGTTGAGCTCCAACGCCTGCTCTAGGCCGCCATGCTGTTGCGCCGCTCGCATCGCGGCGAGCAGGGGGAGTCAGTCGAGGCTGGTGGCCGCGTCCAGGATCGAGTACTGACCGCCCGCCACGGCGCGCTCTTGCCAACCATCTTCGGTCTCGTAGCGCCACAAAGTGGACCACCGCCCGAGCGGTGCGAGCAGCACTCCAACGAGGACCAGGAGCACCAGTGCGATGGCGAGGGGGTTGGCATGAATGAGCTGGTCCAGCAATGTCCGACCTCCGGGTAACCCGATAAACGGAGACGCCACGGAGAGCGCGATCACCGCCGAGCGGAGACGCCCGGCCGCGATCGGGGCCAGCATGACGATTCCCCAGGTCAGGTACCAGGGCTGGACCACCGGGGCGAGGATCACGAACAGCAGGAGGCTGACGCCGAGAGCGCGGATGCCGCCGACTCGGTCGCTCACCAGCAGCAAGTACAGCGATGCAAGTGCGGCAGCCATGAGGCCGATAATCCGCGTCACGCTGAGCACACCGCCCTGGGAGACGTGAAGCCCGACGACATGGAGGAGTGAGGTCAGCTCCATGCCGATCCCCGTTGCCGGCGCCAGCCAGCTCCGCACCGTTCCGGGCGTTGCCAAGTTGCCGATCCAGCCGAGGCCCAAACCGCTCACCGCCGACAGGAGCAGCATGATGGCGCCGGAGACCAGGGCCGTCGACACCAGAGGGCGAACTCGCTGGCGCCACGGGACTCCTGGTCCCATCCACTCCCATCCGATGTACACGAGACCCAACGCGGCAGGCACCTTGATAGCCACTGCGAGGGAGCACAACACCACCCCCCACACTGGGTGTTTGTACTTGGCCGCGGTGATGCCGGCCACGAGGAGACCGACCATATCGGCATCGTTGTGGGCGGCCCCCACCAAGGTGAGGACCACGAGTGGGTTCAAGATGGCCACGACGAACACCGGACCGGCATCACGACCGCAGGCCCGAGCCAGCTTCGGGATGCACCAGGCCGTGAGCACTACTCCGGCCACTGCGAAGAGGCGCAAGAGGATGACCGTGTAGATCTCGTGGTGCAGGCTCGCACTGGCAAGGAACCCGTCGACCATCAAGAACAACGGACCGTAGGGAGCAGGGGTGTTGATCCAGAGCGGGTCCACCGGGTTGGGGTACGGACCTACTCCCAACGTGCCGGGCCCGTACCGGTACGGATTGATGTGGCGGCTCATCATCTCGCCCTGGGCAGCGTAGGAGAACACATCCCGACTGAAGATCGGGGCGACAACCAGCATTGGGAGCAGCCAGAGGACGAGTATCCACCCGAGGTAACGCATGGGCACCCCAGGACGTCGGCTCAGTGCCTTGATGAGCCCGTACCACACCCGGGACAAGAGGACGAGCCCCCCGTAGACAGCCACAAGCCCCAAGAGGAGGTCATGTGACGACGCGGTGTTCCCCGACGGCTCTCCGAAAAACCACGTCCCGGCCATCTCCAGTTTGAATGGCGAGCTCGGCAACGATGCTCCCCCGGCAATCGCGACGAGGGCGAGAAAGCCGAGGATCGCCGGACGCCGAAGGAAACGCCAGTCGTCAGGGTCTTCCTCTGCGGGAATCTCAGTGCCGCGCTGAGCCCATGCGGGGAGCATCCGTGACCGAAGTACTTCGAGGCGCATCGACGCGCTGTCGGTCGCGTTCGCGATCACGTCGACTCCGGCACGAGCCACGTCGCCAGCGCGGTGGATGACCTCGAAAATGGGTTCGAGCGAAGGGGGCAGTGTGACCGGCACGTACTGCGTGCCGCCTCCAGATCCATTCCTCGCCCGCGTCGCTCGCTGCTCTGAAGCGCTCAGGGGAATCCGGGGTGTCGTGCTCACCTACCCTCCGTCCTCGTATCCGCTCTCGTCCAGGCCCGACTGCAGGATGCAGGCTGCCACGCTGGCATGGCACGACTGGGATGCCGGGCCTTCATTTGCTTACGAGGAGTGCAGCACACTGAGCAGCACCCTGGTACGTCACCCGGGAACTGCGCTCCTCGCCCTTGGACCGGCCCCGCCGGGCTCGGCTGCCCGAACGTCGTGAAACCGGTCCGTAACCACATTGTAATGAAAACCGACGGCTCCGCAAGGGCTGCTCGGGGCGGGCACTTTCCTCCGGCGGGTCTTCCTACACCTCACCTGCAACTTATCTGCACCTAACTGGCAACTTGATGTTGTGGTGGACCTGCCCGGGAGGACGTCCCGAGGTACGCGCGACGAGCGGGTGATGCACCCCGCCGGCGGCCCGGGGCAGCTGGCAAGGTACATGGAGAGAGCGCCCTCGGACCTTCGACGTGCTGTGCCGCCGCCAGCGCGTGCCGGTGGGCAAATCCGGCGGCATCTCGACGCGGCCGTGCGAGAACGCCTTCGGTCCTTCACGTACCGACGTGGCCTCATCGAGAACGACCTTCACGCTGGACGGGGAGTTGGCTGGACGGGTTCGGCAACTCAACGTCAACACTTCGGCTGCCGCTCGTCGAGGAGTCACCGACGCCGTGCATGCCGCCCAGGCGCGAGCTGGCCGGGACGCCTTCCCGAGACGGCCGGAAAGTGCCGACACCTTCTGGACCGCGTCCCAAGGTTGGGGTGAGCCTCGAGACGCGGCGAAGTCTGGTTGGCCGAAGTTGGTCGGAAGGGGCGGCCGGTCCTGCCGTTGGCCAGATCCGAGGTGCTCGATGCTCGCAGCCTCGTGACGCTCGCCGAGGTCACTACCTCCATCCGTGGTCTGGCTGAAGACGTCGACATCGACCACGGCGAGATCGGGCTGGACCGGCTGTCGGTCATCAATTAATTGTGACGGTCTCCACACCGTCGAGCAGGGATCGCTCACCGGTCTCGTCGGGCACTTGGCGGCGACACCATGCAACGGGTCTGCACGGCGATCAGTTACGCGCTCGGCTGCTGAGGAGTCAGCGATCCGACTGCGGAGATTTGCCTGCTGTGCAGTGGGCCGGGGAGGATTCGAACCTCCGTAGGCAACGCCGGCAGGTTTACAGCCTGCTTCCTTTGGCCACTCGGACACCGACCCGTGGCGGCGAGATTAGCCCATCGCTCCTGACCGATCCGCTGGGCACCAGCGAGCATCGGTCTGGCACTCGGGGCACGACCCCTCGACGATCCATCGATCTACCGAAGTCTGAGCTCTCCTCAGGGTGCTCGATAAACTTGCCTCCGTGCCATCGTTCGACATTGCCTCCGAAGTCGACCTCCAAGAAGTTCGCAACGCGGTGGATCAGGCCAACCGCGAGGCGGCGACGCGTTTCGACTTCAAGAACACCGAATCGAGTATCGACTTGGGTGAGGGCGAGCTCGTCCTGCACTCCTCCACCGAGGATCGGCTTCGCGCACTTCATCAGTTGCTCGAGGAGAAACTGGTGAAGCGCCAGGTCTCCCTCAAGGCATTCGAAGCAGGCCGGATCGAAGAGGCGTCGAAGGGCTCGGCTCGCCAGAAGATCACGATCCATGCCGGTATCGATCAGGAGCATGCCAAGCGCCTGAACCGGTTCATCAAGGACCTGGGGCTCAAGGGCGTCGCTTCGCAAGCCCAGGGCGACCACCTCCGAGTGACGGGCAAGAAGCGGGACGACCTGCAAGCCGTCATCACGGCATGCAAAGAGGCTGACTTCGGTATTCCACTTCAGTTCATCAATTTCCGAGACTGAAGCAGTTCACCTCCCTTTCCGCACATCTGAACCGAAAGTACTTGCGTGAGTAGTGCACTGATGTAGGGCGCGCAGGACCGGGGTGCGAGGCTGAGTCCCGCTCGGGACGCAGTCTCGAGCGTTCGGTAGCGCGGCTCAGGCCGCAGGGTTGAGCGTGACCCGGTGGCCGAGAGCCTCGAGTTGGCGAATGAGATCGCGGGTCTTGGCGCTGGTGTCGATCCGCCGCTCGTAGAAGTCTGCGCCGAGATCGACGTAGCGGGCGCTCGGGGCAGTGAGCCACCTGCAAGTGTGGTCCCCGGCTGGCCTGGGACTGGCTGGCAGGATCAGTGCCGTCGTCCGGTGCCCGGTGTGACCCGCGAACCGACTGACCTCCTCGGAGTGTCATGCCCAGGATCTGTCCGTCCGGGCCTGGGTTCGCCAGGCCGACATCGGCGAGAGGATCGAGCCAGGGACGACGACCGGAGACGCCCGGAGGATCAAGGAGCTCGAACAAGGGAGCAAGGAGCTGAAGCGGGCGAACGAGACCCTGCGCCGGTCCTCGGTTTTTATGTGGACCGCGTGTTTATGCCGACTCCCGGCGTGGCCGGTCAAGTTCGCCCTGCTCCTGGCGCGCCCCGAGCAGAGCAGGTCGGCATAATCGCGCTCATTCGGGCGGTGCTTCTCCCCTCGGTCCGAGAGGGAGGAGGCATCCATGCCGAACACCGAAGAGGTCCCGGCCGGGCTGGCAGGGCACGTTCCGGGCCATCACGCCTATCTGCTCGGGCTCGGTTATTCGCGGTGTGAACCCCGATCGAATTCAGCCGCAGTCTGGGTATCAAGCTACCGGGCCTCCGGCACCTCGCCCACGGGACTGCTTGGTCGTTGGAGTCGAGCCAGTCGAGTGCGCCCATGCCCCCAGGAAAACCGGCACGCGTGCTGCAAAGTCAGTTTACGGTCAGTTGCCGGCGAGAGCTTTTCGCATGTGATTGACGACAATTTGGCCAATGCATACCATGGCCGACGACAAGAACCTCACGGGGAAGGCGGACCACAATGCTCAAGCGGTCTTGGCGCTCCAGTGTCGCAGTCCTGGCGGGCCTGGTCGTCGCAGTAGGGATGGTCGTGGTGGGGGTGGGAGGCGTGGCTCCTGCCGGGGCTGGCACCCCCGCCACAGCGTCGGGACCGACGTGGACTGTGAGCAAGACCTACCCGGCAGTTCCATCGCGCATACATGCGATTGCGTGCCCATCGGCGACAGTCTGTTACGCGGTAGGGCGAACCAACTCTATGAGTGTGGACGTGCTCAAGACTGCCGATGGGGGGTCGACCTGGAGCGCCCAGATCCTCCCGACACAGGTGAGCCGGCTCACAGGCGTCTCGTGCGCCTCCACCAGCGTCTGCGAGGCGGTGGGCTATGGCTCATCGGGTGGTTCATCGGGTGGCGTCATCCTCGGGACCACCGACGGGGGCTCTACCTGGTCCACCCAGGCCCTGCCGAAAACGGTGCAAGCGCTCCGTGGGGTCTCGTGTGCCTCCACCAGTGTCTGCGAGGCGGTGGGCTATTACGGTGTCGTCCTCGGGACCACCGACGGGGGGTCCACATGGACCGCGCAGATCCTCCCGGCAGGGGTGAGCACACTTTCCGGCGTCTCGTGCGCCTCCACCAGTGTCTGCGAGGCGGTGGGCTATGGCTCATCAGGTGGTTCATCGGGTGGCGCCATCCTCGGGACCACCGACGGGGGGTCCACATGGACCCCCCAGACCCTGCCGACAAAGGTGCAAACACTCCGTGGGGTCTCGTGCCCCTCCACCAGCGTCTGCGAGGTGGTGGGCAATGGCCGTTTGTACGGAACAACAGGCTCGATCCTCGGGACCAACAACGGGGGGTCCACCTGGACCGCGCAGATCGTCTCGACAAGGGCGAGGGCTTTCGCCGGCGTCTCGTGCCCCTCCACCAGTGTCTGTGAGGTGGTGGGCTATGACAGTTTGAACGGAGCAACAGGCTCGATCCTCGGGACCACCGACGGGGGGTCCACCTGGACCCCCCAGACCCTCCCGACAGGGGTGGTCGGAATCGTCGGGATCTCGTGCCCCTCCACCAGTGTCTGCGAGGCGGTGGGTTCCGTCTCCTCCCGTGGTGTCATCCTCGGGACCACCGACGGGGGGTCCACCTGGACCGCACAGGCCCTCCCGATAGGGGGGCTGGGGATCTCCAGCGTCTCGTGCGCCTCCACCAGCGTCTGCGAGGCAGTGGGGTATGGCTCCTCCGGTGGTGTCATCCTCGGAACCACTGACGGGGGGTCCACCTGGACCCCCCAGACCCTGCCGACAAAGGTGCAAACACTCCGTGGGGTCTCGTGCCCCTCCACCAGCGTCTGCGAGGCAGTGGGCTTTGGCTCCTCCGGTGGTGTCATCCTCGGGACCACTGACGGGGGGTCGACCTGGTCCACCCAGGCCCTGCCGACAACGGTGCGAGGGCTCCTCGGGGTCTCGTGTGCTTCCACCAGTGTCTGCGAGACGGTGAGCTTTGCTTCACCAGGTGAAGCCATCCTCGGGACCACCGACGGGGGGTCTACCTGGACCGCACAGGCCCTCCCGGCCACACAGACCTCCCGGACAGGGGTGCGCACACTTTCCGGAATCTCGTGCCCCTCCACCAGCGTCTGCGAGGCGGTGGGCTCCAGCCCCTCGGGTGGTGTCATCCTCGGGACCACCGATGGGGGGTCCACCTGGTCCACCCAGGCCCTCCCGACCCCACAGAAATTCCCGACGACAACGGGGACGCTGGTGATAGCACCCAGCATCTCGTGCGCCTCCACCAGTGTCTGCGAGACGGTGGGCTTCGCTTCACCAGGTGAAGCCATCCTCGGGACTACCGACGGGGGATCCACGTGGAATGCCCAGACCCCGCCCTCGACGTTTCACTATTTGCACGGGATCGCGTGTCCCTCGATCAGTTCCTGCGACACGGCGGGTATCGGTACCGGCGAGATCGGGGCCTTCATTCTGGTCGGCAGCCATCTCAGCACATTGACCGTCTCCACCGCTCCACTCCCCTCGGCCACCGTTGGCAGTGCCTACTCGGCCACCCTCCACGCCATCGGGGGCACCCAGCCCTACACCTGGTCGCTCACAGGGAGCACCCTTCCGTTGGGATTGACACTGACAAGCTCAACCGGGGTCATCTCGGGCACGCCCGCGACTGCGGGCAGGGTGACATTCACGGTCAAGGTCAAGGGGGCGTCGACATCGGGCACGGCCACCGCCAATCTCTCGATCACCGTCGACAAGCTGCTCCCCACCGTCACGGCGTCCGTGACGCCAACTTCCACGATCTTCGGTGACAGTGTCGAGTACAAGGCCTCGGTCACGGGCGGTGGCCCGGCTCCCACAGGCACGGTCACCTTTGAGATCGGAGCCACGGGTCTGTGCGCGGCAAAAGTGACAACGACCTCGCACTTGGCTTCGTGCACATCGGCGGCGGCTCCGACGGGGAACATGACCGTGACCGCCTCCTACGGAGGCAATGCGACATATACATCCAGGTCCGCTTCGACCAGCCTGTCGGTCACAAAGGCGCGCACCACCACGACCGTCAAAGTCACACCGCCGACGGTGACCTTCGGCACGAGCGTCACCTACACCGCCACGGTTGCTTCTTCGGTCACATCCCACGTGGCCGTCCCGGCGGGCACCGTTGCCTTCACGAACGGGTTTACGCGGATTTGCACAGCCGAGCTCACATCGACCACTCCCATCGCTTCGTGCACCTCGACGGCGGCCCCGGTGGGCAACGTCACCGTGACCGCCACCTACTGGGGGGATGCCGACTTCACAGGGTCGGGAGGATCTGCGCCGCTGGACGTCATACCAGCGCCGCTCCGGGTGCTCGGAGGCGAACTGCCGGTAGGCACCGTGGGCAGTGCCTACACCGCCACCCTCACGGCGACCGGGGGCACAACGCCCTACACCTGGTCGCTCACCTCGGGCACTCTGCCCAAGGGGCTCTCGCTCGATGCTTCGACCGGGGTGATCTCGGGGACGCCCACCACGGCAGGCACGAGCGACTTCGAAGTGCAGGTGAGAGGGACCACAGGCCAGACGTCCTCTGCCGGCCTGTCGCTCGTGATCGATGCCCCGCCATCTCCGGGGTGCTCGTCTGGCGGGGTGGGCTCGGCCTCGTTCCTCGGCGGCTACTGGATCGCCGGAGCAAATGGTGAGGTGTGGTCGTGCGGGGATGCTCCCTTCTACGGCTCGCTCGTCACCTTGGGGGTGACCCCGGCCAAGCCGATTGTCGGGATCGCGGCCACGCCCGATCACCGGGGCTACTGGCTCGTCGCCTCCGATGGTGGGGTGTTCGCCTTCGGTGACGCTCACTTCTACGGCTCGATGGGCGGCAAGCCGCTCAACAAGCCGGTGGAGGGGATGACCGCCACCCCCACAGGGGGCTACTACGAAGTGGCTTCGGATGGCGGGGTGTTCGCCTTCGGTCCCGGGGCCCGTTTCTACGGCTCGATGGGGGGCAAGCCGCTCAACAAGGCGGTGGTGGGCATGGCCGAGACCGCGGCGGGCGGCTACTACGAGGTGGCCGCCGACGGCGGGCTCTTCGCCTTCGGTCCCGGGGCCACCTTCTACGGCTCGATGGGTGGCAAGACCCTCAACAAGCCGGTGGTGGGGATGGCGGTCGACCCGGCTGGTGGCTACTACGAGGTGGCCGCCGACGGCGGGATCTTCAGCTTCGGCGTCCCCTTCCACGGTTCGACGGGATGTTTGAGCTTGAACGAGCCGATTGTGGCCATGGAGGTCTCTTTGAACACCACGACCGTGGGGACGGGCACGGCGTGTGGGTTCAACGCCCCCCAGGCCCCCGGTGGCTACCAGTTCGTTGCTGCCGACGGCGGGGTGTTCAGCTTCGGCAGCGCTGTGTTCGCCGGGTCCCTGGGCGGCCAGGGAGTGACCGACGTCGTGGGGATGGCGAGCGCATCACCTTGAAGCGCTGGGCGAACCATCGGGGGTGAGCCCGAAATCCTCCGCGGCAAAGTCAGACGCAGAACACCAGCTTGGACGGCTTCTTCGAGAAGTTCGGCGCCGAGGAGCGCAGTCGGATCGAAGCGGTGGCGATGGACAAGTGGGACCCCTCCATCACCTCTGCGCGTGAACACCTCGAAGATGCAAACGACAAGATCGTCTTCGACCGCTACCACTTGATGAAGTACCTGACCGGCGCCGTCGACACCGTGCGCAGGAAGGAGAACCGAGCACTCGCTGCTGGGGGAGACAAGAGCCTGTCTGGGACCAAGCACCTCTGGGTCTACTCAGCGGAGAACCTCCCCGAGCGCCACCAGGACCGCTTCGCCATCCTTCGTGGCGGTGACTTGAAGACCGCCCGAGCGTGGGCGACCAAAGAGAGCCTGCGGCACTTCTGGTCCTACATGCGCCGTGGTTGGGGCGAGAAACACTGGAAGCGCTGGTACTACTGGGCCACCCACAGCCGCATCCAGGCGATCCGGGTCTCTGCTCGCGGGTATCGCAACCGGGAGCACTTCAAGACCGCCATCTGGTTCCACCTCGGGGGACTCCAGCTCTACCCGATCACCCCGTGAACTGGGCGACCCACAAAGAACCCGGAAGCGCCCAAAATAGATATCAGCACCTACCACCAGCGTCATCCGTCGGACCCAGGGCCCTGCATGGAGGCACGGCTCGGGCAGTTCAGAGGTTCTCCGCGGAGGTCCGTGCACTTGCCACACCTCCGGCCGCACCTCCGGTCGCGGCTTCGTCCACTCCGTCCACTCCGTCCACGGCAAATGCTGCGGCCCGACAAGTGCTCTCGCACTCCGGTCGAGCCTGTGGTCCCGATAGCCTCAGCTCCCCACGAGATCGGTGTCGCTGCTCCTCTCCTCGCCGAGGGGGAGCTCCACCGGGTCGATATGGAAGAGGCGCTCGTAGATCAAAAACTTCACGATCCACAGGATGGCGAAGGACACGAGATTTGCCGCGTTCACCAGTAGGCTCGTGACGGGATGGCTCAAATGGTGGTCTCGGGAAAAGTCCCCTGCGAGCCACACTGCCAAGCTGGAAAATCCCAATCCGACGAACGAGAGCACCCAGAAAGGCACGACCTCTCGCCAGAAGTGCGATTGACCGCTCTTGCCCCAGACCCATCTACGGTTGAGCGAGTAGGACGGCACCGTCCCCACGACGTTCGCGAGGACGTTGGCCGGCACCTCTGACATCACCCGGAACACTCCGAAGGTGAGCAGGAGCACGACCTGCGAGCAAACGGTGGAGATCACCGAGACCGACGCGTACTTGATCAGCTTCAAGCTGGACGGGTGCCGGATGACATGACGCACACGCTGGATCAATGGCGCGTCGGATCCCCAGATATGGGCGATCGAGGGATTCGGTGGTTCCGGCTCAGCCACGCCCGCACATGCTATCTGCTCATCGGGCTCGGTCAGCGACCATGAGAAGGCCCCGAGCCAATGGGTCCGAGGCTGTTGGTTCGAGCAACTTCCCCAAACCAGAGCGCACTGGGCTTCGGACGCCGCTCGAACGTCGTACGGTCCACGGCGACAAGGCCGAACTTGGGTCCGTACCCGAGAGCCCACTCGAAATTATCCAGGAGGCTCCAGGCGAAGTACCCCCTCACGTCCACGCCGTCCTCCACGCATCGGTGGACCCCCTGCAGCGCTTCGCTCATGAAGGCGATCCGGTGACCGTCGTCGTCGGTCCCGATCCCGTTCTCGGTGACCAGCACCGGCAGACCGGTCACCTCGGCGGCGCGGCGAACCGTGTGCTCGAGCGCCTGCGGCCAGTACTCGTACCCCATCTGCGTGACGTCCACACCGTCTTCGGGGGGCAGCAGGCGGCCTTTCGGACCAAAGCGCATCCGCGTATAGGTCTGTACTCCGATGAAATCATCACCCGTCGTGGCCCGCAGGAAGGTGTCTTCCAAGATCTCCTGGGCTGCGTCGCGCGCTTGCTCACCACCCTCGCCGGCCACCATCTCGGCCATCGAAAGCGTGAGGCCGACGGAAAAGTTCCCAGGCCCCGATCTGAGGGCATCGACGGCGAGCCGGTGGGAGCGGACCATGGACTCGTTGACCGCTACCTGGCGGGCCACGTCGCGCTTGACGCCCGGTGGGAACGATCCAAGGTTGTAGCCCATGACCCCGATCACGTTGGGCTCGTTGATCGTGCACGCGAGCGAGATCAGATCTCCCAAGTGGGCAACTGCTCTCTCGACGAAGCGAGCGAAGCGCTCCGGCGCATCGAGAGCCTCCCAACCACCGCGGGCGGCAAGCCATCGGGGGGTCGTGAAGTGGTGGAACGTGACGACTGGTTGGATACCCCGCCCA
This sequence comes from Acidimicrobiaceae bacterium, assembly GCA_027342785.1. Classification (GTDB taxonomy): domain Bacteria; phylum Actinomycetota; class Acidimicrobiia; order Acidimicrobiales; family RAAP-2; genus JAJYWF01. The sequence continues at coordinate 33,889 of DAHWPS010000021.1, read as the reverse complement.
TGGCAGGCGGCGCAGATGCGTCGGTAGTGCTCGAGCGTCGCCACCGACCACTCCCCCTCGGCGGGCTCGACACGGCTCCACTCGAGCGAGAAGCGGTAAGCGCCGAGCCCGAGGTCGGCAACCAGCTCGACGTCTTCACGCCAGCGATGCAGCGAGTCGCACGCGTCACCGCTCGGTTCGGCGCATCCCGAATCGGGGTTGTGCTCCCAGTCCCACCAGTCGTTGTTGACGTTGCCGCCTTCGATCTGGTGGGCGGCCGTGGCGGTGCCCCAGAGAAAGCCTTCGGGAAACGAGATCATGACCAGCACCGTAGTTGGCTCGCACCCGAGCTGCGAGACCTGTCAACATGGCCGGGTGAGCGAATCATTGGACTTTCTCGTCCGCCTGCTCGAGCTCGAGCCGATCGAAGAGAACATCTTCCGCGGTATCCAGCCGGACGAAGAGCGCCAGCGGGTGTTCGGAGGCCAAGTCGCGTCGCAGGCCCTGATGGCAGCGGGGAAGACCGTCAGCACCGGGACGGTGCATTCACTCCATTCGTACTTCTTGCGCCCCGGTGACCCGACGGTTCCAATTCTCTACGAAGTGGACCGGATCCGCGACGGGAGATCGTTCACCACCCGAAGAGTGGTCGCGATCCAACATGGTCGGGCGATCTTCAACATGTCGGCCTCCTTCCATGTCGAAGAAGAAGGGCTCGAACATCAGTTCCCGATGCCTGAGGTCCCGGCGCCCGAGGAGCTCGAGTCGCTTCCGGAACGTCTCGCTCCGTGGCGCGACGAGCTGGAGGAGTGGTTCTCCCGCCCTCACCCCATCGACCAGCGGCACATCGGAGAGCTTCCTTGGAAGCACGCAGAGGGAGGTCTGTCGTCCCAGCGCCTCTGGATTCGTGCGGATGGCGAACTGGGCGACGATCCTTTGCTCCACGCCTGCGTGGCGGCCTACGCGTCGGACATGTCTCTCTTCGATGCGATCCTCCAGCCCCACCCGGTCCGCTGGGATGACCCGGGGTTCATGGGAGCGAGCCTCGACCATTGCATGTGGTTCCACCGCCTCTTCCGTGCGGACGATTGGCTGCTGTTCGACACCGACTCGCCCATCGCAGCGGGAGCACGAGGATTGGCTCGGGGCTTTCTGTTCGACCGCACGGGTCGTCTGGTCGTGTCCATGGTCCAAGAAGGACTCGCCAGGATCATCGGCTGACTTCCGGCAGAGCGGCGGTATCACCCCAAGGACAGAAGCTCGCGCTCAGCGCGCGGCGATGGGTACGTAGTCCCTCGTCTCAGGACCGATGTAGAGCTGTCGAGGCCGGGCGATCTTGGAATCCTGGTCGAGCATCTCCTGCCAGTGGGCCAGCCATCCCGCCGTCCGGGGAATCGCGAAGAGGACGGGGAACATGTCGAGCGGAAAACCCATCGCCTGGTAGATCAACCCGGAGTAGAAGTCCACGTTGGGGTACAGCTTGCGCGAGACGAAGTACTCGTCACTGAGTGCGATCTCCTCAAGTTTCAACGCAATGTCCAGCAGCGGGTTCTTCCCGGTGACCTCGAACACCTCATCAGCAGTCCGCTTGATGATCTTGGCCCGAGGGTCGTAGCTCTTGTACACCCGATGGCCGAATCCCTGCAGCCGGCCGTTGCCGGACTTCACGCCTTCGATGAAGGCTGCCACGTTCTCCATACTTCCGATCTCGGTCAGCATCCGGATGACCGCTTCGTTCGCCCCCCCGTGCCGGGGGCCATAGAGGGCGGCGCAAGCGGCTGCACATGCCGAGTACGGATCGGCATGTGAGGATCCCACTACCCTCATCGCGGTCGTGGAGCAATTCTGCTCGTGGTCGGCATGGAGGATGAAGAGTATGTCGAGAGCCCTCGTCAGGACCGGATCAGGCTCGAAATGGGGCTCTGCCACCTTCCACATCATCGACAGGAAATTCGAAGGAAAGTCAAGGGAATTGTCAGGATAGACAAAGGGCATCCCGACACTGAAGCGGTGCGCAGCCGCTGCCAGCGTCGGCATCTTCGCGATGAGGCGGGTGATCTGCTTTGCCCGCGAAGCGGGATCGAAGATCTGCTTCGCGTCGAGGTAGAAGGTCGAGAGGGCTGCGACTGCCGACACAAGCATCCCCATCGGGTGCGCGTCGTAGTGGAAGCCGTCAAGGAAGCGTTTCCTCGCGTTCTCGTGGATGAACGTGTGCATGGTGATCTCCTGGCGCCAGGCTGCGAACTGCGCTTCGGTCGGGAGGTCCCCGTGCAGCAGCAGGTACGCGACTTCCAGGTACGTCGACTCCTCGGCCAATTGCTCGATGGGGTACCCGCGGTAGTGAAGGATCCCAGCGTCGCCGTCGAGATAGGTGATCGCGCTCTCGCACGCCGCGGTCGACATGAAGCCCGGGTCGTAGAACCAGATCCCGGGCAGGAACTTCGACCAGTCGGTCGCCGCAACTCCTCCGTTGACGATCGGGAGCTCGACCGCCTCCCCCGTCCGGTTGTCGGTGATGGTGATGCTCTCGGCCACGAGCGGAGGCCTCCTGTCGATCAATACCCGGCTTCGTTCGCAAGCCATCCTACGGCAAGGGCGATTGCCCGTCGACGCCGGGCCATGCCGATTTCCTCCGGCACTGCGAACCTGGCGAGCCCCGAGGGCAACTCGTCGTCGGGGATTGGCGGCTGACTCTCTACCGGCTCGTCTTCGGATGGTGAGGGGTGGTGGTCGTGGTCGTCGTCGTGGTCGGGGCCGTCGCGTCGGGGGCGACCCGGATTGAATAGCTCTCAGAGGTGCCGGCGGTATTGGTCTGCCCCGGCGGAGGAGTGATCGCCACCGTAAGGGAGTACCGATGGCCGGGGAGAACCGGGAGCGCCGCCATGCTGATCGACTCGGATGTGCCTGGAGCGAGATCGACGCGTGCAGAGACCGTTCGGCCCGATGTGCTGCCACTCGGCGCCGCTGATGCAGTCACGGTGACGCCGGAGACCGCAACGTTGCCCTGATTGGCGACGACTGCTGTGACGTCGAGTGAATGGGTGGGCAGGATCGTCCCAGAGGAGCTCGCCGGTGTCGTCGGAGGAGCTCCTGTGCCCGAGGGGGCCGCCGGCAGCAGCGCCGACCCTGTCCTCGTGGTGACCTGCAGCAAGGTGAGACGGATCACGGGCGCCAGTGCCGAAGAGGTGGTCAGCCCGGTCACCAAATTCTCAATCGATCCCGTGCCCCATTGGGCTGGTTCGTCCACCCAGACCGACGCAGGCAATTTTGCCGCCCCTGGCGCCTTCCCGAGAGCGAGACGCATCGAGTCGTAGGAGCGATCCGCTGCACGAAGGTGGGCGCCCACGGCGACCAGAGCGCTCACCGCTTCGGCGGCAGACTGGGGGGCAGGAATGTGCCCTGCCACATATGAGGAGGAGGGTCCCGAGATCCCCAACAAGCCGTCGATCTCGTGGCGAATTGTCGCGATTGCCTTCGCCCGCGCCGTCATCACCTGGACGAAGGAGTGGACGATCTCCTCTGTCGGTCCCGGCGGCGCGATCTCCGACGCCGAGGCGGCCAGCTTCGACGTCGACAGTGCCAGTCCGTCGAGGGCGCTCTGAAGGTCGCTGCGTTGGATGCCGACCATTGATGCCAGGAGTCGGGTGAGCTGCTCCCCGTCGAGGTTGGACTCGTCGACGAGCACGGAGGCCTGGGCTGCGTAGGACTTGTCGACTGTGCCGCGAAACCCCTTGGATGCCGCCGGGACTTTTGCGGCTCCCCCAGCCAGCACGAGCGCGCACACCAAAACGAGCGCCCCAGCGATGACGAGGGGCAAAGCCGGTCGCCGCCGACGGCGGCCCAATGGGGACATAGCGGCACGACGCTATCGCCCTCGCCCGAGGGCGTGACGACCGAGATTCAGCGGTCGTTCGATCCTTCGGATGCTAGGTCCCGGGAAGCGGGCAACCCGGCAGTCGGGAGGGTGCTGGCAGTGTTCCGCCAATGCACCGTCGGCCGGATCGCCACCGGGTCGACTCGATCGCGGTGACGGTCGGCGACTGCGAGAAGCGACGAGATCGTGGACTGGTTCAGCAGGTGAGGCACGAGGCCCAGGTCCAAGAGCTTGGTGTGCGCAGCACGGTAGTAGTGCTCCTCATTTTCGACTCTTGGATCGTCGAGATGCTCCACATCGACTCGCCCGGGATAGGCCTCGACGACCATGTGCGCGAGCTGTTCGACGGTGAATGATTCGGTGAACTGGTTGAACACCCGGTACTCACCTTCAGCCGGCGGATTGAGACACGCCAGCTCGATGCACGCCAGGGTGTCACGGATGTCCAGCATGCCGCGGGTCTGCCCTCCGGTCCCGTACACAGTGAGCGGGTGACCGACGACTGCCTGCACGGCGAAACGGTTGAGTACGGTCCCGAAGACGCCGTCGTAGTCGAACCTCGTCGCAAGGTCGGGGTGCAGATCGGTCTCGGACGTCGCCTGCCCGTACACCACACCCTGGTTCAGGTCGGTCGACCTCAGTCCCCAAATCCGACAAGCGAACATGATGTTGTGACTGTCGTGCACCTTCGAGAGATGGTAAAAAGAGCCTGGCTGCTTCGGGTACGGCAGCACGTCCGTGCGACCGCGGTGGGTGATCTCGATGAACCCCTCTTCGATGTCGATGTTGGGCGTCCCATACTCTCCCATCGTCCCCAACTTGACGAGATGGATCGAGGGATCGACGTCGGCAATGGCGTAGAGAAGGTTCAAGGTCCCGACGACGTTGTTGACCTGGGTGTACACCGCGTGCTTCTGGTCGATCATCGAGTACGGCGCCGAGCGCTGCTCGGCGAAATGCACGATCGCATCCGGCCGGAACTCTCCGATGGTGCGCGTGACAAAGGTGCCATCAGTCAGGTCCCCGACATAGGGGATGACTTTGAGGCTCGACACTTCCTCCCACACGCGCACCCGGTGCTGGAGGCTGGCGATGGGGACGAGGCTGTCGACTCCCATCTCGAAGTCGTAGTGCCTGCGAGCAAAATTGTCCACGACGGCGATGTCGTGCCCGCGACGCGACAAGTGGAGCGCCGTGGGCCAGCCGAGATAGCCGTCTCCCCCCAGTACCAGGATCCGCACGCCTGTTCTCCTCTCTGTTCGCTATCTCTGCCGGGGCTCGCCGTCTCCGACGCCGGACCACATCGACCATCGCCGACCGAACCGTGCCAGCCCTGCTGCATACGGAAACCGGATCTGCCGCGCGAAGCGCGAACGCCGGTGTCCGGCTCCATCGTGTCCTACGATCCTGAGAGCAACCTGAATCCTAGCCATGACAGTCCTGTGACCACTGTGATGGTTTCGTAAGAATCGAGAATTCGGGCCGAAGGGTCTTCCTGACGTGCTCGATTCACGCGCAGTCCGGTGGGCTGGGCCTTTCCTTGAAGGACGGGCGCGATGGCGCTGCGATCCTGCGACGGACGAAGATGGCACCGTGAACGGGATTGGGCTGTCGCCGGCCAAAGCGGGAGGAGGCGCATGCCTGCTCGCCAACCCGGGCGCCGCCGTCGAGACGTTCGGGAGATCGGGGGCGTCGAGCACGCTGGGCCGAATCGTCCCGGCATCGGCACAAGCGGCTGCGCACACGCCCGGGTCGATGCCCGGGTCGATGGCCGGTCACATGGCACCGACCCCCGTCGACCTGCACTCGGCCTTCACGGCCTGGCAGGTGAACCCGTTCACCCTCGGTGTCCTCGTGCTGCTTGCCCTCGGCGCGTGGTGGTACCTCAATTCGATCCGAGTGCTGGCAGCTCGCGGCCGGAAATGGCCCTGGCAGCGAACCGCGGCATGGGTCTTCGGCTTGGTGGCGATCGACATCGCGCTGCAATCTCCCTTGGCGACTTTCACGATGTCGGTGTTCACAGCCCACGTGATCCAGCACGAGCTCCTCATGGCCGTCGCGCCACCCCTGCTGGCCCTGGGTGCTCCGTCGACGCTGCTGCTCCAGACCTCTTCACGACGCACGAAGGTGAGATGGCTCCGTGTGCTCAGGTCGCAACCGTTCTCAGTCGTCACTCACCCCCTGACGGTGTGGTTCCTCTACTACGGACTGATGTTCGTGTTCTTCCTCACGGGGCTCATCGGGTTTGCCATGGAGCACATGGCGCTGATGGACGCGATCAACATCGTCTTTCTCATGGGTGGGACGTTGTTCTGGTGGCCGATCATCAACCGAGACCCCATCCTCCACTGGAAAATGGGGTACGGAGCAAAACTGATGAACCTTCTCCTCGGAGTCCCCTTCCTGTCCTTCCTGGGGATTGCCATCATGTCCGACAGCCGTCCGGTGGCACCGATGTACACCCTCTCCAGCACCCACAGCGGTGGGGCACTTCTCTGGATCCTCAGTGAGATGCTCACCGTCCCTGCTGCCGTCGTCGTCGCCCTCGACTGGCTCAAGGCGGAGGAGAAGGGCGCGAGCCGAGAGGACGCCAGGGAAGTGCCGGTGGAGCTCTCTTTGGGCTCTTCTTTGAGCTCTGCGGAACCTCATAGCAAAAAGGCGACAGCCGACCTCCCCCAAGCCGCGGTGCCAAGGTCCATGAGCGCGTGGGAAGCTCACTGGCTCGCACGCTCGGGTCACCTGCCCGCGAGCGTGAGCGCTCAGCGAGTGCCCGTTCCCCCGACCGTGCCGCCCGGGGCGATCCGGGTCACAACCTTCCCGCAGCCGACAGGGGACCTGGGCGGAGCCAACTGAGGTGGGCTCGGGCATCGCCGTGGGACACATGGTGGCCATGACCGGGATGGGAGATGGGACCGGTGTCAGTCTCCGCAACCCGACCATCGTCTCGGCCTTCCACCACCAGCTCTGGATCGGCCTGGTCGTCGTCCTGGTGGTCGCGGCGTTCACTCCCCTTGCCGTCAACGTGGCCGCCCCGTACTGGACCCGTGCCCAGCGGTGGGTCCTCTCCGCGTCCCGGCGGCTTACTGTGTCTTGGCGCCCCGCTGCGATCCAGGGCTCGACAACCGGAGACGACGAGGCCCTTGGCCGCCGAGTCCTCCGCATCGGCTTCGGGCTCATCTGGCTCGCTGATGGGCTCTTACAACTCCAGCCGGCAATGCCGATGGGATTGGCCGACCAGGTCACCGTGCCGTCGGCATTTGGAAGCCCTGCCTGGCTCCAGCACCTGGTGAGGACGGGTGCTGGGATCTGGAACGACCACCCGGTCGAAGCGGCGGCAGCGGCAGCCTGGATCCAGATCGCCATCGGGATCTGGCTCCTGACGGCCCGCCGCGGACGAATCTCGAGGCTGGGCGGAGTCGTCGGCTTCGGCTGGGCCGCGGTGGTGTGGGTCTTCGGGGAGGCCATGGGGGGTGTCCTCGCACCAGGACTGAGCTGGGCTTTCGGAGCACCCGGCGCAGTGCTCTTCTATGCGGCGGCTGGTGTCCTCATCGCATTGCCGCCGCGGCTCTGGCGAGGCGATCGGTTGGGCCGGATGCTGCTCATGGTGATGGGCGCATTTTTGATGGGCATGGCGCTCCTCCAGGCGTGGCCTGGGAGAGGCTTCTGGCGGGGACGTGGAGGCGACATCTCGCAGATGGTCTCGGCAATGGCGTCTGGGGCGCAGCCCAGGGCGCTCAGCTCGATGCTCCAGGCGTTCGCTGGTTTCGACCAGGCTCACGGTTTCGTTGTGAACCTCGTGCTGGTCTCCGCATTGGCAGTCGTCGGGATTGCGTTCGTGAGTGGTCGGCCTGGAGCCGTCCGACCAGCCCTCTGGGGATTCATCGTGCTCTGCCTGGCCGACTGGCTGCTGGTACAGGACCTTGGCGTGCTCGGCGGGCTCGGGACCGACCCCAACAGCGCACTGCCCCAGCTCCTCTTGGTGATCTCCGGGTACGTCGCGATGGTCCTCCCCGCACTCCCGACACCTGCCGACGCTCCCCTGGCGTCGACATCACCTGGTGCGCGTGCCCTGGGGAAAACACCCAGCCCGGCGACCGTGCCGGCTCTGGCAATGACATCTCCGACAGCGCCCCCGACGACATCCGGAGTGCCGATCGGAACAAGCCGGCCGGCACTCCGGCCCCGGCAGCTGCCCAGAGTGCTCCTCGCCGGAGCCACCGTGTGCATGCTCGCCCTGGGCGTGGTCCCGATGACCACGGCTGCGCTGGCTTCGACCCCGGACTCCGTGCTCGCCGCGGCAGTCGACGGCACGCCTTCTGTGCTGTCAGGTCAAGCACCGTCCTTCTCGCTCGTCGATCAGGAGGGCCACGATGTCAGCCTTCACGACCTCCGAGGCAAGGCGCTCCTGTTGACTTTTCTCGACCCCGTCTGCACTTCGACGTGCCCGCTGATCGCCCAGCAGCTCCGTGAGGCGAGCAACCTGCTCGGGCACGATGCCAGCAGGGTCGAGCTCGTCGCCATCGCCTCGAACCCGATCTTCCACTCAGTCGCCGACGTGGAGGCGTTCACCCGCCAAGAGCAACTCGGCAACCTACCCAACTGGCTGTTCCTCACTGGGTCGCTGGGCACTCTGGAATCGGTCTGGAAGGCGTACGGCATCGAGGTCACGGTCACACCGGCGGGCGCCATGGTCTCCCATTCGGTGGTCGTCTACGTCGTTGGACCTCATGGCAACTTGCGCTGGGTCGATCCGGAGAATCCCACCGACCCGTTCGTAGCTGCGGCGGCCTCGAGCCCGACAGCTCAGGATCTCTCGTTCTCGGGGGTGCTCGCAGGCAACGTCCGCTCAGTGCTTTCCGAGCGGTGAGCGAGTCCCGGGGTGCTCCGACCCGAGTCGGAGGCAACTTCCAGCGGCCACGACGGTCTCGGATGCTCGCAACTGCCACCCTCTTGCTTGTGAGCATTGTGCTGGCGGCGTGTGGTCCCAGCACGTCAAGCCTGCCAGGAAAGCCGAGAGACGCAATTCCGAGCGACGTGGCTCCACTGGCCAGCTCCTTCGCCACCTCCACCGCGTCCTGGGTCGACCTGCCGATGGGCACCTCGGGCCTGAACCGCTTCTGGGAGCTGTTTTCGCGTTCCTCGGGAACCGGCACGTGGGCGCTGGTCACGCCCCCGGGAGTCGCCGACAATGGCGGGTTGGTCGTCGCGAGCACACCGGAGGTTCCCGGGGTGGTCGCCGGCTTCATCCCCAGCCAGTACCTCAGCAGCTCGCCTCTGGAGAGCAGCGCCGATGCCGGGCGGAACTGGGAGCACCCCGCGATGCTCGCGGGCGGGCTGGTCCCGGGCCCGAGCTCACTCAGCCTCATCACTGCAGGCAGTGTGCTCGGTGTCGCCACCGGCAGAGCCCCTGGAAGCAGCCTTGGGACCGTGAACGGAGTCGCCGCCTTGACGACTGCGCACGGCGGTCAGGTCGTCGCTGGACCACTCACAGGCGCGACATGGCGTGGAATCTCAGACCTCGCCGACGTCAAAGCATCGGCCGCCGGCGAACGTTGCCGGCCGTCACGGCTCACCGGCATCTCCAGCACCCAGACAGGGACCTTGTTGCTGGCTGCAACATGTGCGCGCGCGGGTGTCATCGGCGTACTGCGCTTGTCGGGGAGCACGTGGCAACTGGCCAGCCCGGCAGTGCCAGCAACAGGAACCGGCCACCGTCTGGACGTGCTCCGGCTCGCTCGGGTACCAGGTGGTACGGCTGCCCTGGTGTCGTGGCAGACGTCCCGCTCACGAAAACTGATGGTCGCCTGGTCCGAGGCAGGTGGCTCCGGGTGGTCGCAGACCGCGCCGCTCGGCGTCCCGGCCGGATCCGTGGTCGACGCAATTGGACTGGGGCCCTCGGGGACATTCGAAGTCCTGCTCACCCGATCGGCGAACAAGCGCCGCAGTGACATTTCCCTGGAGGTTGCCACTGAGGCCACTGGCGCACTCAGGGGCACGTGGACTGATCTTCCGCCACCGCCACCTGGCTCTGTCGCAGTGGCCGGCACATCCCGGGGAGGTGCGCTCGCCTTCACCGCGAGCGGAACATCGGTGGAGGTCTTCGCGCTCCCCGACGGCGAATCCCGGTGGCGCCTGAGCACTCACATGCACGTCAAGTTGCCCTACACATCGTCAACGTGACGGAAGTCCACGCGCACCGCGCGTACACGCGCACCGCACGCACACGAGCTCCGGAAGTCCACGCGCACCGCACGCACACGCGCACTCTACGTGAACGCGCTGGCAGCAAGAGGCACTGATGCAGTCAGCCGAGATCGGCCGTTACCTCGAAGCCGGCCACCGCCTCGCGAACCTGGGCCACGACCTTCGCGAGGTTGGCCACCTCGACACCGACAGCGCCGTCGGCACGGAGGAACAGCAGCGTGCACTTTGCAACGGGCCTACCCAGCGCCGACTCGATCGCTGCCGCGTACGCAGCCCCCTGGAAACGGTACGCGGCGGCATGATGTTCGATCTCGTCACTTCGGGCGTATTGATCGGTCTTGTAGTCCACGACGTGAAGTCCTGTTGGACCGTCGACCAGGAGATCGATGATGCCTTCGAGCACTCGGTCACCGAAGGGTACGCCCACGTACAGCTCCCGCCAGAACCGTCCGCAGGCAACGGCCTGTGCAACGACGTCGGAGTCGAGAGCAGCCCTGACGAGACGGGACACCTCGTTCGAGCGTTCGGGGACGCCTTCGGCGACTGCCTGCGCGCGGGCAAGCACTTCGAGCCCGTCTCCACTGCCGAGGTCGATCACTTGCAGGACCCCGTGCACCGCTCGCCCGAGGGCGGTCCCGGCCCGACCCCGTCGCCATGCCGGACGTTCCGTCTGGCCCCCTGTCGGACCTTCGTCCTCGAAACCCGCATCCGCACGGCCGCTGTCACCCGCACCTGCTCCGCCACCCGCGCCAGCAGCTCGAGTGATCAGCTTGGCCACCGAGGTGGCGGCAATCACCCGCGGCACGCGTCCGCGAGCCAGCAGCGCTTCCCGCTGCGCTTGCCAAGCCTCCCGGGACACGAGGTCAGCCTGCTCTTCGAGATCGTCGGTTCGTCGATCGCTGCCTTGCTCCCCCATCCCATTGGTGAGAGCCGGTGATCCCTTGGACTCGAGCGCTCCAGGAACGTCCCGGCGCCAGAGCTCTGGGAACTCTGCGGCCGCATCCTCGATCCACAGCGCAGGGCAGTCTGCATTTGGGCGTCGATGGAGGCTCACGATGAGGTGGTCCTTGGCCCTCGTGGCGGCGACGTAGAGCAGGCGACGGCGCTCCGCCGCTTCCATTTTGGATTCGACATCCTGAAGGTCTGCCCAGCCTGGCGAACTGACGACCGTGGGCACTCGGACCTCGGGCCCATCGGGTCCCCAGAGGATCTGGGCACGAGATGGAGCCCGTACTGCGACTCCAAGACCCGCCATCACCACGACCGGGAACTCCAGTCCTTTGGCCGCATGCACCGTCATGATCCGAACGGCATCGTCGTCGGTCTCGGGAAGGACGGCCTCGCTGGACCGAGCCCGATCACCGGCCTGCTGATCCACCCAGGTGAGGTACCGGCCCAGGTCGCCACCGAAGGCATCCGAGAACGTCCGGGCGTCGTCCATCGTGATCCGCAGGGAACGCCACAGCTCTCGTGGCCGCGCCTCCGCGAGCGCCAGCTCGAACATCCTGCATCGGACGACGACCTCTGTGACCAGCTGGCTCACGTCAAGCCATCGGTGGCACCGGTGAAGCTCGTCGAGCACCCGCATTCCGCGGGCAACCGCGTGGCCGTCGCCGAGTGCCGACGGCGTCGGCATCCGATAGTCCCAGCTGCCTCCGCTCATTCGATGCTCGAGAAGGTCGTCGTCGCCACAGGCGAACGAAGCGGCACGCAATGCGCTCACCACGGCGATCCCGTCGTTGGGATCATTCACCGCGCGCAAGATCGAGATCAGGTCCCGAACCAACTCCGACGTGTAGACGAGCGAGGAGGTCTCGAGCCGGAACCGAATGCCTGCCTCCTCGAAACAGGGAAGGAGATGGCGCAGCCCGGTTCGGGTCGGCACGAGGATCGCGATATCCGACCAGCGGGCGGCGCGATGGGCGTCGCTGACAAGCCACCCCTCGTCGACGACCCTGCGGACAGCCGCTGCGATCTCATGCCCTTCTCGCCTGCGGATCGCGTCTGCACTCTCCGAGCCTTCGCCTGCACCTCCGATCACTACGACGGGTGGAGCGATCTCGATGTCGGGCTGCGCGGCGCAGAACCGCTCGAGTGGCCGGTAGGAAGGCTGGACAGGAGGATCGCCGTCACCGATCAGCTTGCCACATACCGCGTTCACCCAGTCGATGATGCCGGGGGCCGAGCGATGGTTTCTCGTGAGCTGCAAGGGACAGTCCGTATAGCGCTGCTGGAGGTCCGTGTACAGGGCAATGTCGGCCCGGCGGAAGCGGTAGATGGCCTGTTTGGGATCACCGACGAAGAACAGGCGCCCGGGGTGCACCCTGAGCCCACGCCACTCGGCACCGCCGCCCGCTGTGCCCTGACCGCTCACCGCAGAGCCGTCCGGCGCAGTGCTGCCCGGCTCGCCCACGCTTCCTTGCGCACCCTGTGGTCCAATAGCGCACGAAGCGATCCGAACCGCCAGCTCCGCCTGGATGGGGTCGGTATCCTGGAATTCGTCGATCAACAGGTAGCGGTAGCGCTTCGCGACCTCCGCCACGACATCTGGGCGGCGTCTCAAGAGGTCACGCGCCTGCACCAAGAGATCGTGATAGGCGAGCCGCCCGTTGCGACGCCGGTCTGTCGCGGCGGCCAGCGTCCAGTCGCCGATCACCGCCAGCAGGGAGCCCAGCGACTGGAGGGCCACTCTGTCGACCAGAGATTTGCAGGCCTGCGCTGCCGACTGGAGCAGCGAGCGTACTTCATCGATCGCGCCGCCCCAGTTCCCCCTCTGTCCGACCCTGCTCACGGACCCCGATGGCATCGCGTTCAGCAGCTTCACGGTCTCGATCTCGGAGCTGGATTCCTCCAGGTCATGCGCCCATTCCTGGAACTGCTCCAGGCGACCCAAGAGCCCATCACCGGCGAACGTGCAATGGCCGGCGAGGGCCCACGCTTGTGCGATCGACGTGAGGATGCCCGAAACGTCGACGGTGTCGACATGGCCTGGCGGCCAGGGAAAGTCCGACACGAGGTCCCAGTTGTCGTTGCAGCGCATCGCCAGCTCGCGCAGGTGGTCCAGCCTGACACCGCGCAGCAACGCCAGCGACAGCACCCGGCTCGTCTCCGTGCCCGAAAGCAGCGAGTCGACGAGCTCGGACCATCGCTCGTCGAAGGCCACCGAGGACTCCACCTCGTCCAGCACTTCGATCTGCGGAGGCAGACCCGCCTCGAGAAGATGCTCGGCCAGTAGTCGTCTGGCAAAACCGTGGAGCGTGCCGATAGCCGCGGAGTCGATCTCCGACAGTGCACGGAGCACACGATCCCGCCGCTCTACCGGCCCGATATCAGCGTCGCCGCGCTCAGGGCAACCGGTCTCGTCAACCTCTGTGATGGAGCGCCCGTCGAGGTGAGCGTTGCTGCCCACGACACGCTCCAGTGCATCGCGCAAGCGGTCACGAAGCTCGGCCGCGGCCGGCTCGGTAAAGGTGATCGCGGCAATCTCGTCGATCCGCGCCCGGTCACTGGTGATGAGTGCAACGATCCTGGCGATCAACTCGGTCGTCTTGCCGGTGCCGGCACCGGCCTCAACGAAATGCGTCCGGTCGAGATCTTCGCGGATCGCAGACCGGGCATCCTCGTCGGAGCTCCCATCACTCGCCTCGACCGCCTCTTCGGAGGTCGGCGTGCTCACGCTCCTGCCTCCGAGCCTTGGACCAGGCCGGCGTACGGCACCACCGCGGGGTGGTTGCTCACTTGCTCCCAGACCCGCTCTCGAGTCGCAGGGCAGATCGTGTCGAACGCACACCACTTGCAGTTCTCGAAACCATGGTCCACGTGCGCACCCGGCCTGGGAGGGTACGCGCCGGCGTCCACGCCGTCCGCGAGGATGCCGACCACTTCTCCCAGACGCCGGACAAGCGGGGGGTCGACGGGGAGCCAGTGGCGGTCGCTCGCGCCGGGCAGCTCGAGGAACCAGTAGGCGGCATCGACCGGGACGTCCCCCAGGCGCTGCTGGGCCGCCAGTGCATAGATGGGGAGCTGAAGACGCTCCCCTCGCTCGAACGGGTCCTGGCTCGACGCGCTCTTCTGCCGCCGCCCGGACTTGTAGTCGATGACGGCAAGCTTGTCGCCTATCCTGTCGATACGGTCGACGACACCTTGGAATCGGATGACCTTGTGCGCGGAAAGCCTCACTTCGACTGGATCGTGACCTCCTCTCCCGAATGGCATCTCCAGCTCGACGGGCACCGCACCAGTGCGGGCCCGATACCGGCCGTCCTCCTTGACGAACCGGCGGAGGAGGAGCAGGATCTCCGAGCGGTCGATCGCCCACAGCGCTGGCCTTCCGGTGCGTCCGTCGCGCTCGAGCTCGGCGAACTCCTCCTCGGCGATAGTGGTTATCCGCTCGATCCCGTCGACCAACCACTGCGGCGACCCGGCGTCACTCCCATCTTCCGCGGGGGCGAACCGCACCCACCTCTCGAGGATCTCGTGGATCAGGCTGCCCCGGTCCTGCCGTGACATACGGAGCCGGTCTTCGGGGTCCTCGAGCTCTTCGAGGCCGAGGAGCACTCCGAAGAAATAGCGACGGGGGCACTGCGCGTAGGTCTCCAGGCGAGTGGGCGACTGGGGTGAGCTCTCCAATAAGGAGGGAGGCCGCCCACCGACTGGGCCCACCCACCCTTCGAAGCGATGAAACGAACCGCTCCTCCGAAGACGCGAGACTTCGAGACCGGCCGAAAGCACACGGTCGGCCTGCGCGAGAGGATGGTCGTCGATCCGGCCGAAGCGGTCTCTCCAGGTCTCGAGGCTGCGCCGGTCCCGATCGACGAGGTCCACCGGCTCGCCGGCTGCCTTCAGCGCCGCGGTGAACGACGGGACGACTTCGAAGCCCCGAAGCGATCCGAGAGGTTCGAGGTCGACGAAGTGGAACGGGCGAGCACTGTTCGCGAGCACTCCGAGGGTGTCGAGGACCCAGCGTGCCGGCCGCTGCTCCCACCGTGCACCCTGGTCACCCCGAGAGTACGACAGGATCCGCTCGCGGGCCGCCGCGAGGGCAGCAAGGTAGTCGCGCTGGGCATTGGCCGCATTGCCCTGCCGCTGCGGCAGGTCCGGGCCGGCGGCGGCCCGCTCGCGATCGGTGAGGAGGGGATCCTCGGACCGTTGTTGGGGGAACGCACCCTCGTGCATGCCCACGACGAAGAGCACGTCGAGATCGGCGCCGGCGATCTCCGCGACGGTCCCCACCATGACGCCTCGGCCGACACGGGACGTCTGGGGCGCCGGGCGCTCCAACTCCAACGCGAGCGCGGCTCGAAAGCCAGTCGCGTCCGGGGCATCTTCCAGGCTGTCGAGCACCGCGAGCTGGGTGAGGACCTCAAGGACGCTCTCGTATGCCGCGAGCTCGTCTTGGGGCCAAAGGTCGCTGCCCTCCACGTCACCGAGCAGGTCTCGCAGGAGATGGCGTGAGAGGTTGCTCCACTCGGCCCAGGACCGCGAGCCGCTCGAGCAGCGATCGGCAAGTCCGGTGACGAAGCGCAGCAGCGACGGCGCTGCGCCGGCATCCCGCGACGACGGGTGGGAACGCTCGTAGGCCGTCAAGCGCTCTGACCACTGATCGATCCCTGAGACCACCCCGGCGCGTCGGGAGATCCGGTCCCAGTCACAGGTCGGGACATCACGCCCCTCGAAGCGCACGGGGCCGCTCGCCAACCATGCGATGACGTCGGGACGCCGCCAGTCGTTGGCAATGACGTCGAACAGCCCGAGCAGGACACGCCCGCTCACCGCAGCAGCCAGCGGACCGGCACTCGAGCCATAGTGCTCGATGCCCGAGCGCGACAGCATCTCACGGATGAGCCGTGGATAGCGGGTGCCACCTCCGTGGGCAATGGCCGTCCTCTCAGGTGGAACGCCGCGCACAAGGTGCCCCATGAGTTTGCGGACTGCGACGAGGACCTCGGCATCGGCCGACGGCGTGCTCACGACTGCGGTTCCTGCGACCGGCGGCGGCCACTCGACGGAAGTGTGGCCGGCAGCCACCTCAAGAGCTCCGGTCGGCGAGAGAAGATCGAGGAACCGGCGGGCTGGCTCGTCCGCCTCCGCGACGCCGGTCGCCCCGAGCACGAGCGAGAGGTCCCAATCGCGAGCCAGGACCTCGAGCAGGCGCCGATGGTGGGGGGATGGCGGTCGCAGCAGGTAGGCCACGACGTGCCCGTAAGAGGACAGCACACCCCGTGCGTCCCCCTCGATGGCCGCTGCCGCAGCCTCGGCCAGGTCCACCTCGTCGAACCATCTCTCCCGAAGTTGCGCTTCCATGGCACCGACCAGTGCCACCATCTGCTGTGGTCGGGGCCCTTGGCTGGCGAGGGCGCGGCGAGACGCAGGAGAGATCGGGCGCAGCTCCCGATAAGCCTCGGCCAAGGCCCGAGCCGTCGCAGGGTGGCCCCACGCTGTGGCGAAGATCTCCGGGCGCGCGCCACGCAGCACGACTCGAGCGGCCGAGCGTTCGATCGCCTCGCTCCCGGGCAGGAGACCGCGGGCAACCAAGAGCGGCTCTCCGAGTGCGTCGGCGAAACGGGAGAACGGGAGAAAACGCACGTTCACGACCCCCCCGTGGCCTCCTTTTGGCGCTGTTCGGGCCGGGACCGCTGCGAGCTGGCGCCTCGCGACCAGGCCGGCAGCAGCCCGCGAGACCAGGACCGTCACCGGTCTCAGCGGGTCCTCTCCCTGCGCGCCGGCGATCTCTTCGGCCAGCGCTCGGATCATCGGGGGACCGAACCGTTCGGTTCGCACGTCGAGGGCCACGGCGGCCATCGTAGGACGGGGGTGTCACAGTCCACGGTGGAGGCGGGCAGGTGCAACCACACTGGGGGACGTCGGCACTTCCCACCGCGCACCCCCTCGGTAGTTTCGAGCTGTGCCGCCACCTCGGACCGACGATCCTCACGCAGCAGTGCTCGCGCTCTTCGAGCGTGCCGGCGTCGACGACACCGACCTGCGCTCACAGCTCACCTGTGCACTCGAACGTGTAGGAGGTGCGGCTGCGCTCTCGTTGCTCCTGGCAGACGGCACTTCGCGCCTCGGGCCGGTAGCGACTCGCACGCTCGAGTCCTTCAAGGCCCTCGGATGTCGCGAGGTCGGCATCGCGTGGGCCCGTCGCCTCGACCGGCTTCGCTCCGCTCACGGGATCGCCGGTGGACCCGGGCCGGTCCGGGGCGGAGTCGTCGTGGCAGGGGACGCCACGTACCCGCCCAATCTCGCTCGTGCAATCGAGCGGCCACCCTTCCTCTTCCACCGGGGTGCGCTCGGCACACTGGGGGACCGTCTCGTTGCGGTCGTCGGCACGCGCCGCCCATCACCCGACGGCGTGGCACTGGCTCGGCAGCTGACCACTGACCTTTCGACGCGCGGTGCCGTGATCGTCTCTGGGCTGGCCCTCGGCATCGACGCGGTTGCCCACCGAGCGTGCATCGAGGCCGGCGGCATCACGGTCGGGGTGCTTGGGCACGGGATCTCGAGCCCGCTCTACCCCCGATGCCACGAAGAGCTCGCCAGCGCCATCATCGGCAGCGGGGGCGTCCTGATCTCCCAATTCTGGCCGGAGCAAGCGCCAGATCACCGGAGCTTCCTGTCCCGTAACGTCACGATGGCCGGGATCTCCCTCGCCACGGTCGTCGTCGAGGCTGGCGAGCGCTCCGGCGCCCGCCAGCAGGCCAGAAAGTCCCTCGAGCTCGAGAGACCGGTCTTCCTTCCCCGCCGTCTTCTCGATGCCCAGACGTGGGCCAAGGAGTTCGCCTCCCGCACGGGTGTGGAGGTGGTCGAACGTCCCGACCAGATCCTCTCGTCGATCGGCGCGAGCATCACGGCCCGACCTCAGGTCCCGGTGCAGCTTGCCTTCGCCTGAGCCTGCCGGCTTCGCCCTTCGACCCGATCTGGTCCGGGAACAGTCTCGGAGCCGGGCCCCTGGATGCATCAGCGTCGTGTCACCGGGCTTCGGGGTCTGCCGCATCTGCTGCGCCGCCTGTCGGTCGGGCACCACGGTCTGCACATGCTGCCGCCGCATCGCGCGCCAGCTCGCAGCTCCACTTGTTCCGGTCGTCCCGGTCTCCTTGGTCACCCAGAGCAGCGCGCTCTACCACGTCCTTCGCCAGTACAAGTCGAACAGCCCAATCGCCGGGCGCCAGGCGCGGCGCCTGACGACCCTCTTCGCCGACTTCTTCGACCGGCACCTGCCGTGCATCGCACCTGGCCGCATCGACATCGTCGCTGTCGTGCCGTCGTCGATCGAAATGCGGTCACCACCTCACCCGCTCACCGCCGTCCTGGCCGACATCGGTCTTTGCGCTCGGGTCCTCACATGCCTCGAGCGCGGGGGTGTTCCGGCGAGCCACCGTCACGCATCTCGCGGTTCGTTCTCGGTGACGGAACAAGTCGAGGGAGCCCGAGTCTTGCTCGTCGACGACGTCTGCACGACCGGCGCCCACATCCAGTCAGCAGCGTGGGCTCTGCGGGCGGCCGGCGCCATCGGCATCAGCGCGGTCGTTGCCGGACGATTCGTCCGCGACGACTGCTCCTCGTCCCGGCGCCTTCTCGAACAGGCATACCGGCGCGAGTGGGATCTCGATGCCTGCGTCCGGTGCACTGGTCGCCAACCGGCCGCGGACTCCACGAGCCGCTCGGTGCCCGCTCAATGATCGTGCTCCCGATCGGCAGCCTCGATCTCTTCGCGCGAGATACCCAGAATGAAGAGGATCGCGTCCAGATATGGCACGCTGAGCGCGGTATCTGCGGCCTCACGGACCACCGGCTTGGCGTTGAAGGCGATGCCGAGACCGGCTAGGGCCAGCATGTCCATGTCGTTCGCGCCGTCGCCGACGGCGATCGTCTGCGCCAAGGGGACATGCGCCTGGCGGGCGAACCGTTCAAGGGCAACCGCTTTGCCTGGCCGGTCCACGACGTCGCCGACCAACCTTCCGGTGAGCCTCCCATCGACCACTTCAAGGGTGTTGGCCGCCATGTGGTCGATCCCAAGGTCGGAGACCACCGAAGCGATCACTTGCGAGAACCCGCCGCTCACCACCGCCGTCACGTACCCGAGGCGCTTGAGCGTCCGCACGAGGGTACGCGCGCCCGGTGCCAGCACGAGCGACCCTGCCACCTCGCTGAGAACGGCGGCGTCCAGACCGGCGAGGCAGGCCAAACGCTTCTCGAGCGCTTCTCCAAAGTCAATGGTCCCCGCCATCGCCGCTTCGGTAAGAGCCGCTACATGCGGTGCGCGGCCGGCCTTCTGGGCGAGCATATCGATGACTTCTCCTCGCAAGAGCGTCGAGTCGGCATCGAGCACAATGAGGTGCTTGGACCTGCGATGCAACCCGTCGCGCTGCACTGCCACGTCGATGGACAGCCGGGCAGCTTCAGCACCCAACGTACGGCGCAGCTCTCTTGGATCGGCACCGGCAACCGCGAGCTCGTAGCTGACGACGGGATAGCGAGCGAGGCGAACGATGCGCTCGACATTGCCACCCTGACGGGCGATGGTCCGGAACACCGCCTCGAGCGCCCGGGCGTCGAGCTCGGGTGCCAAGACGGTGACCAGATGGCGCTGGTTCCGGGGGGCGTCCGCAGACCCTTCCTCGAGAGCACTCGACAGCGTCACCGACACGGTCAGGTCTTCCCCAGTGGCGGTGCCGTGTTGACCCTCGGGGGCCCGTCTCGTGCCATCGAGTGCCGTGATGAGCGCTCGTTCCAGGCTGCGTCCGACCTGTGCCGCGGCCGCGTGTTGTCCGGCACCGCTGGGTACCCCGCTCACCCCCAGTTCGATGGTGAGCAAGAGGCGGCCATGCACGCGAACCTGCCCGACATCGAGCACGGTAAGGGGGAAAGGGGCGACGGGGCTCTCTGCCTCGACCGGCGTCAAGAGATCGACTGCGCTCAGCGCTTCGAAGATCCGCGCCGCGATGCCTGGGCGATCTTGGCCCGTGACGGTGACGAGGAACGAGAGGTCGCCCACGCCCTCCACGGTAGGCCGGGCGTCAGGCCGTGTCGCTCTTGCCCATGCTGGCCAGCGATCCGGCAAGCCCCACGAGAGCCACGGCAGCCGCCGAGTAGGCCACCCACCCGACGGTGACCGTGGTTCCCGTAGTCGATGCGCCGCTGAAGTGGTGGAGGAAGATCACCGCCACCCACAACCCAAGCTGCACCAGCACGGCGAAGCGCAGGAGGAAGAACACGCCCACCGCCCCCGGCTGGCCAACCCTCAAGATGGAGTTGGCGACACCGACGGCCACGGTGAGCGCGGCAACGGCCAGAATGGACAGGCGCCAGGTCCCCAGCGTGTGGTCCAGCACCGTATGGGTCGTCGACACGCCGGCTGCCGCGCCGCTCACGGTGTAGTACGGCATGAAGCAGGCGGCGACAAGCACGAGGCCCACCGCGGCCACGAACACCCCTCGTGGGTCGACTGCCTGTCTGAGGCCCGTCTGCGACTCCTTCGGTTGGCGCAAGCGATCCCCGAAAGGATCGATCTCGGTCCGGAGCTGCGATGACGACCACGCCTCCTGTGGAGCGGTCCGACCATACGTGCCACCAGGCACGAACCCCGGACGGGGGGCAAGCGCCGCCGGCAACGGCATCGACGCCGGCGCCGGCCCGGCTTGTGGGATCACTGGAGGTACGCCGGATGGGACTGGAGGCGGTACGCCAGGGGCGTACGACGGGGCCATGCCTGCGCTCCCAGCTCCGGCACCCGGAAGCAAGCCGGACGACGCAGGCAGAGGCACAGACCCTGACGGCCCTGAAGCCGTGGCCTGCTTGGTGGCCTGCGTGGCGCCCTGGGCAGCGGCCTCGGCAGCGGCCTGGGCCGCTGCTGGATGGGTGTGCGGCGGGTACCAGCGCCCATCTGATGCCAACCACCAGCCTGGTCCTCGAGACACGTCGCTGATGTCAGTCACCCCCTCGATTGGCCCACATCGCCAAACCGTTGACCCAGTCCGCTCGCCCGACCCTCGAGAACGCCTTCAGCGCCGGCGGCCCGAGATGGAATTGTAGTTCGAAGACCCGGCGCCGGGCAGCCGGTTCCCCGGTCATCCACGACGCTATCGAGCAACATCGACCCAGCCTCCGTCGCTGCTCCACCGCCGCACGACCCGAGCAGGGACTCCGGCCGCCACGCAATGATCCGGTAGCTCACCTCGGACGACCGCTCCGGCGGCGACCACGACGTGCTCGCCGATCTGGCTTCCGGGGAGGACGACCACGTTGGCGCCGAGCCAGCTACCGCTGCCGATCCGCACCGCAGACTCGACCGGCCACTGCCGCCCGATGGGCATCGCCGGGTCGAGGTAGCTGTGGTTCTGGTCCGTGATGTAGACGTATGGGCCAGTCTGGATGTCGTCACCCAGCTCGATGCTCCAGTGCCCGATGATGTGGCTACCCCTTCCGATCACGCATCGGTCACCTATTCGCACCACCGGGTTCGACGCCATCTGCTGGCCCGGTGCCATCCCGGCCGTGACACATGCGTAGGGCCCGATCATCGTGCCCGCCCCGATGTGGACGTAGTGCTCGTTGTAGAGCGCTCCCTGCGGGAAAGCGAGCATGCTCCCTTCCCCGAGTGCCCCGAAACGCCGCCCGCGCGCGTCATCGGGGCCGATCACTCCCACGTCCCCCGCCAATTCCCATGCCCAGCGGACAGCGCCTGCAGCGACGCGTCGGAAGGCCGGGGGGAAGGAGCGACCCAACGTCATCGCTCGACCCTAATCTTTCGAGGCTCGATCCCGCCCACCCCAACGCTCCGGCGGGTGGGAAGCCGCCGGCGGCGGTCGTTGCTCGGGTGAAGTGCCCGATGGGATACTCGGCCGAGGGCACGAGCCGAGGGACGGTCTCGCTCCGTTCAATCTCTCGCACCCAGGACTGGAGGCCATGATCGTCATGCTGACCCGGACAGGCGCAAGCAGCCCGGGGGGCACAGAAGGCACACAGCGCGAGCAACCTCCTTCACGTCCGTGCCATCCGTGCCGTCCGTGCCCACCCGGCCGCCAACGACGACCCCCTGCTCGCGCCCGCCGAGCCTCACGCCTCGGCGGATCAGCACCTCTGCTCAGGTGGCGTGCGCTGGCCTTGCTCGGAGCCGGCGCTCTGGTCCTCGCCGCTTGCGGTGGCGCGACGACGACCCATCGAGACGCTGCGCCCAAGGCCGCCAGCACCACGACCACCCACTCGACCGCTACGGCGGCCCTCTGCCCCCTCACCGGGGCGCCGGTCCCCGGAGGCGGGGCCGTCCCCCAGCGCCCGGCGCTGGCTGTGAAGGTCGACAACTACCCCGCAGCCCGGCCGCAGTCCGGTCTCACACGGGCTGACATCGTCTTCGAGGAGCCGGTCGAAGGGAGGATCACCCGGTACGTCGCCGTGTTCCAGTGCCAGCAAGCAGCGCTGATCGGACCCATCCGATCAGCGCGCAACATCGACATCGGAATACTCGGGGAATTCGGGAAGCCGATCTTGGCGCACATGGGTGGCATCCCGCCGGTCCTGGCCAATATCGACGCGTCCCCGATCATCGACCTCAATTTGATCGACCACGGGACACTCACCCATCAGATGCCTGGCCGCGTCGCCCCATATTCGACCTACTCGGCGACTGCCAGCCTGTGGGGCGCGTTCCCCACCGACACGACAGTGCCCGCTCCGGTGTTCTCCTACTCCTCCAGCGTCCCTACCGGTCATGACGTGTCGGCGGTCTCGAAGATCGCCATCCCATTTTCGAGCGAGTCCAACGTCGTCTGGAAGTTCAACCCCGGCCTCGACGAGTTCCAGCGGTATTACGGCACAACCCCGGACAAGTTGAGCAATGGGGTCCAGAACAGCGCGGCCAACGTCGTTGTCCAAGAAGTCCAGATCACCTACGGGCCGTGGGTCGAGAACGCCACAGGTGGGCTGGAGGTCCAGGCCAACCTCTACACAGATGCCAGTGGCCTGGCCCTCGTGTTCCGCAACGGCGCCGAGATCACCGGCACGTGGTCGCGCTCGTCTCTCGGCCAGGCCACCCAGTTCACGTCCACGACAGGGCAGCCGATCTCTCTCCAGCCCGGTCCGACCTGGGTGGAGATCGTGCCGAACACAGTGACCGTCACCGCGACCGCGCCCACCGCGGGGTCGGGCGGCAGCGCTCCTCCGGTGCCGACGACCACCACGACCCACCCGCGCACGTCCAACCACAAGAAATAGGGGTCGCACGACGCATCTCGACCAGCCGCTCCCGGACGACCAGCCGCCCCCGGACGGCTCACGTGGATGGCGGCATCAACTTCCTGCGGAAGCTCACCGGCATGTGCGACACACCGGCATGCTTGTTCGTCCGGACCCTGGTGATCGGCCCCTCGAGGACGAAGCCCTCGAAGCGGTCCAGTAGCTCGCGGACCATGATGCGGATCTCCATGCGCGCGAGGTTCGCCCCGAGGCAGAAGTGGGACTTGAAGCCGAAGGCAAGGTGGGGATTGGGATCCCGCCTGATGTCGAAGGTGAAGGGGTCGGCGAAGACCGACTCGTCGAAATTGGCCGACATCCACCACAGCGTCACCTTGTCGCCGGCTGCCAGGATCTCGCCGCCTAGCTCCGTCGGCGCAGTGACGGTACGCCGGTTGTAGAGCGTCGGGCTCGTCCAGCGAAGGATCTCCTCGGTCGCGCTGGCGAGCAGGGAACGGTCGGCGGTGAGCGCTGCGAGCTGGTCGGGGTGCTCGATCAGCGCGGCCACCCCGAGCGCGATGGCATTGCGCGTCGTCTCGCTGCCGGCTGCGATGAGCAGCGAGAAGAACATGGTGAGCTCGAGCGCCGACAGTGGCTCGAGACGCCCGTCCTCCCCTTCCACCTGCGCATGGACCAGGACAGAGAGAATGTCCTCGGCGGGTCGGGCCCGCTTGTCGGCGATGAGGGCTTCGGCGTAGGAAGCCATGGCCGTGGCTGCCTCCTGGGTCGCCGAGGTCTCCTCGCCCAGCTCGCGGTCTTCGTAAGCCAAAGTGGCGTTGGTCCATGCCACAAGGAGATGGCGGTCGGCGGCAGGCACGCCGAGGAGCTGCAGGGTCGCCTGGATGGGGAGCTCCACTGCCACCTGCGAGAGAAAGTCACAGCTTCCGGTGGATTCCACCGAGTCGGCCGCAGTGTCGAGGATGGCCCGGGCGCGAGCGGTGAGCTCTGCCTCCATGGCTGCGAGGGCCTTCGGGGACACCGCCGGGGTCACGAGCCGCCGTACCCGGTGGTGTCGGGGGTCGTCGGTCATGTTGAGCAGCACTCCGGCGGCGAACCCGTAGGGCAGGTCCTGGAGGATGGTCCCCCCGCCGTCGGCGCCCGGAGCGCGCTCGGACGAGAACGTCTTGGCGTCGGACGCGGCAGCCAGCACGTCGGCGTGACGGCTCAGTACCCAGAACCCGACGCCGTCGGGCGTGTGCACGGTCGGACGGTGCCACCAGACCGGGGCCTCGTGGCGGAGGGTCCGAAGCTCCTCGTGAGGAAAACCGGCGACGAATCGATCGAGATCCGTGAGGTCGATGTCCTCCAGCCGCACGCGCCCTCCTTGGCCCGCCCCCGGCGACACGTCGGCCGGCACGAGGGTTGCGCACCGGCCCGCCGGGCCGCCTTCCCCCGAGTGTAACGAGGTTACAGGGAGGCTGGCGGGCTGCCCTCAGTCGACCAGGGAAATCGGCTGACCGTCGGGGTCGGCACCGGCCGGCACCGTGCCGGGCTCCCCGGTCGGATCAGCCGCAGCCTCGTCGGACGGTGCCAGGCGCTGGCGTACCCGATCGTCGATCTCGGCCATGAGCTGCGGGCTCTCCCGGAGGAACGTCTTGACGTTCTCACGACCTTGGCCGAGCTGCTCCCCCTCGTACGTGAACCACGCGCCGGACTTCTTCACCAGCCCAAGGTCCACCGCGACGTCGAGGAGGGACCCCTCCCGGCTGATCCCGCTGCCGTACATGATGTCGAACTCGGCTTGCTGGAAGGGACGGGCACACTTGTTCTTCACCACTTTCACCCGGGTCCGGCTCCCGATCATCTCCGCGCCGTCCTTGATGGTCTCGATACGGCGGATGTCCAAGCGGACCGACGAGTAGAACTTGAGCGCCCGCCCGCCTGGGGTGGTCTCGGGAGACCCGTACATCACGCCGATCTTCTCCCGGAGCTGGTTGATAAAGATGGCGATGGTGTTCGACTTGCTCAAGGTCCCAGTGAGCTTGCGGAGGGCCTGGGACATGAGCCGGGCCTGGAGGCCCACATGGGAGTCCCCCATCTCCCCTTCGATCTCGGCCCGCGGGGTGAGCGCGGCCACCGAGTCGATGACCAGCACGTCGAGCGCACCCGAGCGGATCAGCATGTCGGAGATCTCCAGTGCCTGCTCGCCGGTGTCGGGCTGGGAGATGAGGAGGTCGTCCACGTTCACCCCGATCGCCCGGGCGTAGACCGGGTCCATGGCGTGCTCGGCGTCGATGTACGCGCAGATGCCGCCGTTGCGCTGGGCTTCGGCGACGCAGTGCATGGCGAGGGTCGACTTGCCCGAGGACTCGGGGCCGAAGATCTCCACCACTCTCCCGCGCGGCAGGCCGCCGATGCCCAGCGCCAGGTCGAGGGAGAGCGCTCCGGTGGGGATGGCCTCGATCCCCATGCTGATGTCGTCGCCCATGCGCATGACCGAGCCCTTGCCGAACTGCTTCTCGATTTGGCTCAGCGCCATGTCCAGTGCCTTGTCTCTCTCGTCTGCCATTGCTGCTCAGCCTCCTCGTGCTCGGTCGGGTCCGGTCGGCCGCTGGACGGCCTGGCGGGGTGAGTTCGTTGCGGTGGTCGATGGTAGGGACAGGGTGTGACGGCGAGCACCGGGCGACCCGGGGGCCTGCGGTGCGGAGCCGACGCAAGGTACTCTACAGGCGAACAGGTGTTCGCTGGTGGATGGTCGCCGCACGTCACCCAACGGTCGCTCGGGCGACGATCTCGTAGCGGGCGCCCGCCGGGCCCGCCGGCGATGCCACCAGGGTCAGCGCGTCCACCCGCCATCGGGCGGTCACCGGTATGCCGACGAGAGCTGGGGGCACCCCGCCGCGGGCCCGAGCCACGGTGACGTGGCCTGCGAACGGCGTCGGATCGAATTCGAGGTGACGACCGAGCGCCGCCGTGCGGGCGGCGGACGCGGCGGCTTCCAACCCGGTGACCGGGACACAGAGCACCGACCGGCCGAGGACCGCCGTGGCTGGGCCGGCGATCGCCTCCGGTGCCTCCGCCACACGGTGGGCGGCGTCGACCAGCGCGGCCCGGGCCTCCTGCTCGCCTTTTGGACATGCGACGTCGCCGAGGAACGCCAAGGTCACGTGCAGGCGTTCGGGGGTGGTCCACCGGGCGCTGCGGACGACCGGGCGAGGGATCGCCCCCAATGAGGCTTTCGCTCGAGGTGTCGGCCACACGGCAAAAAAAAGCCGCACGGCACCAGTCTGACCCGTGGCAGTGCCCGATGTCGCGACCGGCTGCTATTCCTGATGACGCGCCCTGCCAGTCCCCCTGGAGCCTGCAGGCCGACATCGCACCCACCGGGGCGGACCGGATCGGCTCGCCCTGGGCACACGACGGTGCCACGGAGCCGTCGAGCAGAGCTGGGGAGCGAACGATGCGGGCACGAGACACCGGGAGATCTGGCACGGACCGGGGCGATGCTTCCGGCCGGACCGAGCGAGCCGAGCTGGCCGAGCGAGCCGAGCTGGCGCAACTGGCAGCACGGATCGCGCGCCTGGAGCACGCCATGGCGACGGTCCAGAAGGCACTCGGGGGCCTGGGCCATGAGGTCCGCACCGGCCGGCTGGTCGTGATCGACGACCACGGGGACGCGGTGCTCACCGCTGAGTGCGTCGGCGGCACCACGGAGCTACGGGTCGAGATCCCGAGCGGATCGGTCGGGAGGAGCACCGCGGCGGTCCTCTACGCCGGCGACCCGGCCAGGGCACAGGAGCGTGCAGGGGTGCCGTGCGAGCTCGGGCCGGCAGTGGGCCTGCAAGTGTGGGCGGACGGCGATGCCGTCGCCGAGCTCGATGCCTGGCCCGGCACCGACGGCCGGTGGCGAGCCCGGCTCCACCTCGACGCTGGGCCGTGACCGAGCGCGGACCGCAAGCCCATGCCTTCAGGCGTGGGAGGAAGTCAACTCTACCAGGACGACGCTACCTATCAGTCTGTAGACCTTTCAGTAGCAATTCGCCAGGGTGGTCGTGTGGACGGCGACCTCCAGAAGCGGTTCGGAGCGAACCTCCGGGCCGTCCGGCGGGCGAAGGGGATGAGCCAGGAGGAGTTCGCCGAGCACTTGGGCTGCCACCGGACGTACGTGGGGGGACTCGAGCGCGGGGAGAGGAACGTGTCCCTGCGAACGCTCGACCGCCTCGCCGGCGAGCTGGGAGTCGATCCGATCAGCCTCCTCCAGGACCCGAGTCCCTGATCCGGGTACCGGCCGGCTGCTCGTCGTCCGACAGCCGCCGGCGAAGGAGGTCCAGAGCCGAGATGGCCGAGTACTGGCGGACGCGTGCACGATCGCCGGGGAGGGAGAGGGTGCTGGTGACGACCTCGCCTCCAGGCAGTGCCAGCCCCACGTGGACGCGCCCTGGGGCCACCCCTTCTTCGGCATCGGGTCCGGCCACGCCCGTGATGCCCAGACCGACGTCGGCACCGAGCACCCGAGCGGCGCCGCAGGCCATCGCCGCTGCGGCCGGCTCGCTCACGACCGGTCCCGCTGGCACGCCGAGGACCTCGCGTTTGACTGCCGGGTCATAGGCGACGACCCCTCCGCGGAACCATCGGCTCGCCCCTGCGACGTCCACCAGCCGTGACGCGATGAGCCCTCCGGTCACGGACTCCGCCGTCCCGAGGGTGAGCCCGCGCTCGATCAGCAAGGCGGCGATCGCCGTCTCCATGGTCTCGTCGTCCACCCCGAACACGATGTTGCCGAAGCGCTCTCGGATCACCTCGCGGACGGCCAGCTCCTCGGTGGCGAGCAGGTGGACGGCCGCCTCGACGTCGAGTGCGCGAGCCGTCAGGCGGACCTTGATCCCTTCGATGCCACTGGCCAGGAACGCCAGGGTCAGCGCTCCACCTCGTGGGCCACCCCGAGCTGGATCGTCGGTCTGGCTGCCGGGTACGGCTGGGGGCCGCTCAGGGCTCTGGGCGTCGTCGAGCGTGCCGTCTCGGGTGCGGCTGGCAGCGCCGAGGGCGTCAAAGCGACCTTGGAGGGCTTCGGCCAGTGCGGACTCGCTCGCCCCCCAGGTGCGCAGGACCCGGCTCACGATGACCCCGAGCTCACCGAGCTCCGCCTGGCGACGGCGAAGGTCGGGCGATATGGCCCGTTCGAACATGTCGGCCATCTCGTGCGGAACTCCGGGCACGGCGTAGAGCACCTTGTGCCCCACCGGGCAGATCAAGCCCGGCGCGGTGCCACGGGTCGGCTCGATCACTTCGGCCCCGACCGGCACGTCGGCCTGCCGGGCGTTGGACTCGGGCATCTCCCTGCCCCGGGAGCCGAACATGCCGGCGATGCGCGCCACGATCGCCTCGTCGCGAACAAGTGCCACGTTCATCACCTCGGCGACGGCCTCGCGGGTGATGTCGTCTTGGGTGGGGCCGAGGCCGCCACAGACGATCACCGCGTCCGCGCGGGCGAGCGCAGTCCGCAGCGCGAGCACGATTCGGGCGTGATTGTCCCCGACTGCCTGGTGGAAATGGGAGTCCACGCCGGCTGCGGCCAGCGCCTGTCCGAGCCAAGCCGAATTGGTGTCGGCGATCTGCCCCAAGAGGAGCTCGGTGCCCACGGCGACGATCTCAACCCTCATGACGGCTCAAGTCTCATGACGGTCCACCGCCCAGCCCGCCGGCGGCAGGTGGCCTCGCTGCGGAGCGTCCATCCGCCATGTACTGCAGCCCGGTCGCGACGGTGAGCGCCGCCGCCGCCCAGATGAAGGCGAGCTGCAGCGTCGACTGGTGGGCGAGCGGCGGGAGCAAGCAGGTGGCGATGGCCAGGTCTTGGAGCAGGGTCTTGATCTTCGCCGAGCGTCGAGCCGGGATCGAGATGCCTCGGCGGCCCACCCACGAGCGATAGGCGCTCATGCCCACCTCTCGGAGGATGATGAGCACGACGGGTGCCCATGGCAGGCGGCCCTGGGCTGCCAGGGTGATCATCGCTCCGAGGACCACGGCTTTGTCCGCGAGGGGGTCGAGGAAAGCTCCTGAGCGAGTGGTGCCCTGGCGTCGTGCCAGCCAGCCGTCCACCCCGTCGCTCCCCGCCAGCACGACCCCGACGACGACGGTGATCCAGCTCGCTCCCCTGGCGAGGATCAACGCGACGAAGACCGGGGTACCGAGCAGGCGCGCCACGGTGAGCGCGTTCGCCGGGGTCGCGAGCGCCGAGGGGCCGAAGCTGGGCTGGCCGGCCGCGTCGGTCACGCCGAGTGCTCCGAGACCCGCCGGTCACCGCGAGAGGCTTTCGATGGCGCGCAGGCAGACCCGGACGGGCGCCCGACCAGGTCGGTACCGAGCGATCCGGTGATCTCGACACGGACCAACGCCCCCGCCTTGAGCTCTCGCGGGACGTGGACGACGCCGTCGATCTCGGGCGCTTCGTGGACGGTTCGAGCGACGCCTGGGGCGTCGACCAGCACCTCTTGTGTGGTCCCCACCAAGTCGTCGCGGCGGCGCGCGGTGATCCGGTCCTGGACCTCGGAGCACTCTCGCAGCCGTTCGAGCGCGAGCTCAGGTGGTACTTGGCTTCCGAGCGATACGGCGTGGGTCCCTTCTTCGGGAGAGAAGAGGAAGAAGCCGGCCCAGTCCAGCTGGGCCTCTTCGAGGAACGCGAGGAGCTGGTCGTGGTCTCTCTCGGTCTCGCCCGGATAGCCCAGGATGAAGGAGGACCGGAACGTCGCCGAAGGCTCGGCTCGGCGGATCTCTTCGATCCGCGCGAGGAATCGCTCCCCGTCCCCCCAGCGTCGCATCGCCACGAGCAGCGGGCGCGACACATGCTGGAGCGAGAGGTCGAAGTACGGCACGCCGGTCGCGAGCACTGCTGCGATGAGCTCGTCGGTGAGACCGGAGGGGTAGAGGTACAGCAGGCGGGTCCGCGGGACCAGCTCGGCGACAGCCTTGGTGAGGTCCACGATGGGTTGGGGACCGCGCCCGGTGCGCCCGGTGTGCCCGGTGCGCCCGGTGTGTCCGGTGTGCCCGGTGTGTCCGGTGTGCCCAGTCTGACCACGCTCCGAGCGATCACGGCCGTAGGACGCCAGGTCCTGGGCGACGAGCACGATCTCTCGTACTTGAAACCGTTCGCCCTCAGCGGCGCCTTCAGAGCTGTCCTCCTGCGAGGATTGACCCAGCGGGCGAGTGAGCAGCTCCACCTCGGCCAGGACGTCCTCGGGGCGCCGTGATCGCTGGGGCCCCCTGAACGTCGGGATGGCGCAGAACCCGCAGATCCGATCGCACCCTTCGGCGACTTTCACGTACGCCCATGGGGCTCGGCTGGAGGGTCGGGGCAGCTCCAGCAAGTCGAACGACGCACCCGGCGCTGCCGCGGCGAGAACGGGGGTGACGCCCACGGCTCTCACGGTGGGGGCCGAATCACCCGGCGCGCCTGGCGCACCGGCTTCAGGTCCACCAGCGCCGCGTGCGATGTGCACGGGCACGCGGGCCGCGCCGGGCGGAGGAGCCAGCGCAACGCCGAACCCGGCGACCAAGTCCACCTCGGGCAGCTCGGCCTGGAGCTCGGTCCCATAGCGCTCGGCGAGGCAGCCGGTCACCACCAGTCGTGCTCCCCGTTTGCGAGCTTTGGCAAAGTCGAGGATGGTGGCGATCGATTCCTCGCGGGCCTCCTCGATGAAGGCACAGGTGTTCACCACCACCAAGTCGGCGTCTTCGACGGTGGCCGCCACGTGGTACCCGTCGGCCGCCAGCCGGCCGGCGAGCTTGTCGGAGTCGACCTGGTTCTTCGGGCACCCCAGGGTCTGCAGCCAGTAGCGGTCGCCGCTCATCATCTCCCTCGGCCTTCTGGCCTTGTCCCGATCCCCGCCGTCCGACGATCGCTCGATCTCGTGGTCTGGAGCGACCAGGCTCCCCGGTTCCCAGTTTCCCACCCCGGCCCCCAGGGACGAGCCTGCCGACCGGCCCGGCCTGCCGACCGGCCCCGACACTTGCCAACCGGCCCCGACACTTGCCGGTGTCCCGGCCCATGCGACCGAGCGGAGAGGGAGGGATTTGAACCCTCGGACCGGGTTCCCCCAGTCAACTCATTAGCAGTGAGTCCGATTCGGCCGCTCTCGCACCTCTCCTGGTGTTGCAACCACCCCCATCGTAGTCGATGGCTCCCAACTCCACGAGTAGGTGGGTTATGAAGCGTAATACCTGGTAGATAGTGCCTTCTGTCAGCGGCCAGGGGTGCTCTCACAAGCGCTCGGACGGTCCGTGGAGGCTGTGGACAACCCTAACGGAACAGGTCCCGACGATGGTTGAAACGGTCCCAATTCAACCCTGATTCAACCTCACGATGGTACGCTGGACCCGCAGACGGTCCCTCGGAGGCTCCTGGTGGCTCCCCGGCCGGCCTGTGGTGGAGGTGTCGTGATGGCTCGTGAGTATCCCGATCCGTGGGTCCCCAAGGCGTTCCAGACGTGGGTGGCCAAGGCGTCGACGGCCGAGCGGGTGACCGACCGCTCTACCGGCGAGGTGCGGCGGCGGAAGGTCGACTGCTGGGACGTGAAGGGCAAGGCCGATGGGGTCCAGTGGTTCAAGCGCTTCCGGAAGGCCGGCCTGGCGCAGACCTGGAAGAAACGGGCCGAGCGGGACTTCGCCCGCGGGTTGCCGTTCGACTTGCGGACCAAGCAGTTCATCGAGCCCGAGACACCGGAGGGGCCGGTAGCGCCGACCGTGTTCGAGTTGACGGAGATGTACTTCCGGCACCACCCGGAGTGGGAGCCGAAGACCAAGGCGGCCGCGGCCCGGTCGTTCAACCGCGCCCGCCGGTGGCTCTTGGTGTCCGGTGCCGAACCGACCGGCGACGAGCTGGTGGCGGTGGAGGACTTCTTGGAGCACGCCAGCTTCTTGCCTGCTCATCTCGCCGGGTGGGTCACCGACCGTCAGCGAGCCGGGCGAGCGTGGTTGGAGACGAACTCGGCACGGTCGGACTCGTTGACCTCAACCGAGGTCGACGGATTCGTGGCCCGCTTCGAGGTCAGCGAGCGCAACTCGACCAAGCGGGTGTCGACAGCATCGGTGGTCCGGTTCCTCCAACCCCTCCGGGCGTGCTGGGCCTGGGCGGTGGACCGCGATGACCTGTTGATCGAGCGGAGCCCCTGGGCGGCGGTGAAACCCCGCCGGAAGGCGAAGGGCAAGACCACGATGACCACCGGCCGGGCCGCCCTGGCGGTAGACGTGGACCTGGTGCTCGACGTGCGCCAGTCCTTGGCGCTGGCCGAGGCGTGCGTGACCGAAGGGACCTGGGGTGGGATCGTGGAGTGCTTCGTGCTGGTCATGGCCCTGTGCGGGTTGCGTTGGGGTGAGGCCACCGGCCTGCTGTGGGAGGACCTGGAACTGCCGGCCGGCGAAGACGAGTGGGGGTGGCTGGTGGTCCGCCGGAGCCACCGGCCCGCCCAGGAACGGTGGCTGGACCCCGACGAGGACCCTGAGTGGGGACCGCTGAAGGATCGGGACCTGACCGACACCCGCCGGGTGCCAGTGCCGCCGCGGCTGGCGGGCAAGCTTCGTTTCCACCGGGAACTGTATGGGGAGGGTCCCGGTGGACTGGTGTTCCATCGCCACGCCAAGCCGTTCGATCACGACATGTTTGCCCGCAGCGTGTGGGAGCCGGCGAGAGCCAAACTGTTCCCCCGCCGAGCCGATCTGAAGGCCGATGATCCGCGCCAGCCCAAGCTGTCCCGGCTCCGCCGTCACGACCTGCGCCACGCGGCGTGCTCGTGGTGGCTCCGCGAGGGCGTCGACGCCGTGGTCTGTCAGCGGTGGTCGGGGCACCGCACCCTGTCAGTGTTCCTCGACATCTACCAAGGTGTCGCCCCCGGCAGGGAAAGCGAGGGCATCGAGCACCTTCGGACCAGCTTGGCTAAGGCGAACTGGTCCTACTGAGTATTTCGGTAATACACTGCTAGTCGGCTCATAAGGAAAGGCCGGCGCGCTCAAGGAAGTTGAAACGCAACTGTTCGTTGTTGCCGATGCGAACAAGTCCGGCGTCGGCAACGACCTCGGCATCTTCGATGGTGTCGGGACACAGGTTCGCGAGTTCTTGCGACTTCACGTTGCCCCAGACGAGTTCGACGGGGTTGAGCTCGGGAGCGTAGGCGGGGAGTCGTTCTGCGACGAGCCACGGGCGCTGATCGCAAATCCATTGCACCATCGCCTTGGATTTGTGGGAGAAAAGGCCGTCCCAGATCAACGTGACCTTCTCTGTGACGAAGAAGTTGTGGAACTCCTCGAGGAACTCGATGAGACTCTCGGCGTTGTAGGTGCCGTCTTTGATCTGGAAGACCAGGGCGGCTTCGGAGCGATCGGGCCGAAAGGCCAGTGCCGCAGACAGAGAGAGCCTCGTCCACGAGAAGTGATGATGAAGGATCGGGGTTTCACTCCGTGGAGCCCAGGTGGACCTCACCGACGGGAGGAGGCTGAAGCCGCTCTCGTCTTGGAAGACGATCCAGGCGCCCCGGCGCCTGGCGCATCTTTTATGCGCGGCCAGTCCTCTGCCACCCACGTGGCGATCGCACCCTCGTCACGCTCGAGGGCCTTGGGAGACGGGCGTTGCCGGGACCAGCCGAGCCGGTCATGGAGGACGCTCCAGGTCTGGGT
>DAHWPS010000001.1:0-11113 GCA_027342785.1 Acidimicrobiaceae bacterium | reverse complement strand
GCGTCCTCGTGGTCCCCGAGAAGCTCATGGACCTCATCCGGGTCGCCGTCGACGCCTTCCACACCGACCCCGGCATCGGGAAGGTCGACACCGCGGCGCGCCTCGTCCCCGGACTGCAGACCCCCGACCGGTCCGGCCAGCACGCCTACCGCCACGCCTTCGACGAAGCCGCCATCGCCGAGCAGCTCTCGGGCGACCACCTCGGCTTCGGCGTCTCCACGCACCTGCTGCGAAAGAGCTGCGCCACTGACCTCGCCTGGGCTGTCGGCATCGAGGACGCCGTGCGCCGCCGGTTCATGGGACATCGCGCCGGCGACGACGTCTACGGGCGCATCTAAACCCTGGACCACCCCGACGTCGCCCCACTGGCCAAGGTCGCCGAGATCCTCGACCACAACATCGCAATCACCATCGGCGGTCTCATGGTCCCGACCATCCGCCACGCCCAGTGGGGGAGCGCCAACCCCCTCTCAGCACGTGCCGACCACGTGGACGCCACCCTCGCCGCGGCCGGATGGCTGGTCGACCCCGGCCGGCCCGACGACCCGCTCTGTGACGCTCAACGCGTCGCTGCCGAGCTTGACATCTACCCGACCACCGCCCGCCGCTGGATGGCCGACGGCACCCTCCCCACCGTCGCCATCCCCGACGCCACCGGCGTCGCCCGCCGCTACGCCCGGCTCTCCGACGTCTGGGCCCATCGCGAGCGCCTCGCCGGGCGGATCCTGTTGCCCGACCTCGCCGAAGAGCTCGGCATCGCCTACCACGAGGCCTACCACGGCCTCCGCCGGCTCGGGCTCGCCGTCGAGCAGCACCCCACCAGCCGCCGGTACCACCTCACCACCCAGGCCGCCGACGCCCTGCGAGCCGAGCACCGGCGCATCCAGGCCCTCCACCACCGCTCCATGAAGCTCGCCGCCGCCGCCCGCCAGCTCAAGGTCGCCCTCAGCACCGTCGCCTTGCTCTCCCGCACCGGCCAGCTCGAGGTCGACCCCGAGACCGACTCCTCCGGCGCCCGTTTCGTCACCCGCACCTCGGTCGAGGCGTGCTGGATCGCCCGTCACGCCGCCAAGCGCCGTACCGCCCAGCCGGTGGCCGCGGTGCCGATCGCGGAGGTCACCCGCTTCACCGGGCACAGCACCGCCGAGATCATGGACCTCGTCCACGCTGGCGTCCTCCAACAGGTCCCCGGGCGGCGCGCCGTACAGCTCACTGCCGCCAGCCTGCGAGCATGGATGGACCGGCGCGCCCAAGTTGGCGAGGACGTCGTCGAGGCTGGCCCCCTGGCCGCCGACGGCACGATTGTGCCCCTCTCGGGAGCTCACCAATGAGCAGACACAACGCCTATCGCGACGGAAGGGTGCACGTCTGCGAACGATGTTGCGACACCTGCGTCTTCCGACCCGGCAACCTGATGCACCTCGAACCCGGGCGGCTCGCCGACATGGTCGACCAAGCCGTCGCCGAAGACTCAGCCATCATCTGCCACTCCACGTTGTACCGAGACGACGTCGACAACGCGGTCTGCCGTGGCTTCTACGATCGCCATCGCACCCAACCACTCCAGGTCGCCCAGTGGCTCGGCCTGATCCGATTCGATCGACCCGAAGTAACGCACGCCGTTGCGGCAGACCGGGTCGCGTGTGTCGGGATCGAACAGCACATCGCAGCGCAGAAGCACGGGTCGAGACGACCGTTCAGACGCAGTGTGGTCCGCGTGCCATCAACGCCGAGGGCGTGGTCCCGGCCGCCGATCGGAGGTGATGAGCGGCTTGCCCGCCTCCCGTCCGTCCAGCCGCGCTTGCTCGGCGGTGGACTGCCGGTACGTCCTCACCATCTCGAAGAGGGCCGCCCCGTCGGTGGGAGCCGCGAGAATGAGTGAGGCGACCAGTTCCTTGCGGCTGGTGCGGTCGAAGGACGATTCGGCGAACGAGACCAACCGATCGAGGCGGTCGTTGATCGGATCACAGAACGCCATCCCGACATTGCGCGCAGGACAATTGGGTAGCGGCGTGTCGGCCGCGATGCGTTGCCGCTTGCTCATGACAACCACCGTCGACGGAGCACCGGGTCCAGGATAATCATATGTTTGACACGTGTCTATCATATGATTAGGTTGATGTTCGTGTGCTGGACGCCAGTCGTTGCCGGGGTGGTGGGGCGCAGGTGGTGAAAGCCGACAGCGCGCTGGCCGTCCGGTCGCGGCTACCCACTCCGGCGATCGTCGATCCGGTCAACTTCCTCCTTGCCACGCGTGACACCGGCTATCGGAGCAGCGCGCAGTCGATCGCGGAGTTCGTCGACAACGCCTTCCAGGCGCACGCTGAACGGGTGACGGTGGCGGTCATGCAGAGCCAAGACGGGGACTGCCCGCTGGAGATCACCGTCACCGATGACGGTGAGGGGATGGACGCCGCCGCGCTCGGCCGAGCGCTCACCTTCGGAGGCTCGACTCGTTTTGACGACCGAGGATCCCTCGGTCGTTACGGTATGGGATTGCCGAACGGCGCCCTGAGTCGTTGCCGGAGGGTCGAGGTGTACTCCTGGCGGAGCCCCCAGGTCCTCTGGAGCCGCCTTGACCTCGACGAGATCGCTGCCTTCGGACATCGTGCTCTTCCCCCCATAGAGGTGGCACAGCACCTCCCGTTCTCACCCGCGACCCCGACGGGGACCGTGGTCCGCCTGTTGCGTTGCGATCGCATCGAGTACAAGCGTCCGTCGTGGCTGGTACGCCAGCTGCAGGAAGAGTTCGGTCGGATCTACCGCCGCTTCTTGATCGCCGGGAAGCGGATCGCCGTCAACGGGCGCGCCG
Source organism: Acidimicrobiaceae bacterium (assembly GCA_027342785.1). Classification (GTDB taxonomy): domain Bacteria; phylum Actinomycetota; class Acidimicrobiia; order Acidimicrobiales; family RAAP-2; genus JAJYWF01. The sequence goes on along the minus strand of DAHWPS010000001.1, from coordinate 8,301 downwards.
TACCGGTCCACGATCCGCTGTTTCTCGCTTCAGAGTCCGAGATCCACGGGGGCCGTCTTTTCGGCGACGAACTGGTCTATCGCCTTGTCGGCCGACAGGGTGAAGGCGAGGTTCGCGTCCGCTTCGCCGAACTCCCAGTCGAACGCTGGCACGGCTTGTCAGCTGACGAGAAGCGGCACCGCGGGATCACCAACGCTCCCTCGGTATCTGTGCTGCGGGCAGACCGTGAGATCGACCGCGGCTGGTTCTTCATGGGAAGCAAGCGCCGAGAGAACTACGACGACTGGTGGCGGTGCGAGGTTCGCTTCGACCCCACGCTCGACGAGCACTTCGGTATCACCCACTCCAAGCAGGCAATCGTTCCGTCGAGATATCTACTGGACGCCCTGGTGCCCGACCTCGAACCGATCGGTCGCGCCCTCAACGCCCGCGTACGCCAGCGTTTCGACCTGGTGCGATCCGCCGAGCCACTGGGCGCCGCCGAACGGCAGGCCAGCCGGGCCGATCCTTCCCTCCCGCCGCTCCCTAGGCGAACTGACCTGGTCCCTGAGCCCTTGAAGGGCGTGGTCAAGACCGCCGAGCGGCTCAACCCTGGATCCCCGTACCAGATCGTGGCGTCGGAACTTCCCTCCACGGCCGCCTTCGAGGTCGTGGTGCGGGCTGGTCGACTCCTCCTGCTGCTGAACTCCCGTCACCCCCTCTACCGAGACCTCTACGGTCCGCTCGCCACGAGTGAGTCCTCGCGAGACCAGGACATCGCCAAGCAGGTCGCGCTGGCCATCCTGGCCGCGGCGCGCGCCGAGGTGAGCACGTGGAGCCGCGCGGACGGGCCTCGGGCGCGTGTCTTCCGCCAGACTTGGGCAGACGTGTTGTCGACCTTCATGAGCGCCTGACGTGACGCCTGCCGTTCCCTGGATCCCCCTGCCCACCCCACAGGCACTGCGCCCGGCTGAGGCGCGCACGTTCCTGGCCGTCGCCCGAAGCCTGGCATCGCCGAGCCGCCGCTCGGCCACCACCACGCACAACCAGGAGCGGCAACCCCATCCTGCTCTTGTGGCCGCCACCCGCGTGCTCGCCGATCTGGTCGACCAGGGCTGGGCGGTCCGAGTGGATGGACAGCAGCGTGTGGCTGTGCGGCCACCGAAAGGGGCGAGGGATCCGGCGCGGGAGAAGGCCCGGGTACGCAAGCAGGAACTGCTCAAGCGGGACGAGCAGCTGGCAGTTCCTTCGGTGCGACGCTTCGTGGCCGAGATGGAACGGCCCCGGGAGTTCCAGGGTCACTTTGTCTCCATCTTCTCCTTGATGCGCGACGGCGAAGCCCTACGGGCCGCCCTGGAGACCCTTGAGCCAGGCGACGACCCAGCGAGATGCCTTCGAACGGTCGTCGACCCCTACGTGCAGGTCGTCGACCCCGCCGAGCGGTGCGCCCACACGGGGCTCCGGCTGGGGGATATCTGGAGGTACTTCAGGCACACGTGGTCCAACCAGTACACGAGCACGCCCGGGCGGACCTTGCTCCTTCTCATCCGCGACCGAGCGGCACCGTGCCACCCGGTTATCGGCATCGCCGCCTTGGGTAGCCCCATCGTCCAGATCAAAGAGCGAGACGACTGGATCGGGTGGCAACCCACCCAGTTCACCGAGATGCTGGCCAAGCACCCCTCAGCCCGGCTGGCCCACTGGGTGAACCAACGGCTGGAACGCGGACTGCGGGACCTCTACCTCGATGACCTCATCGAGGATGGGCTCTACTGGCCCTCGCTGTGGACCGCACCGACAGAGGACGCCATCGAGCGCCTCCGCAAGGAGTCAACGGCCCGCAGAGACGACCACCGTCGGTTCGTGCAGCGCCGAGAGTTCAAGCGCCGTATCGAACCCGCCGACGCCGAAGCGTGGCGTGCCCGCGCCGAGTCCGACCTGTTCCGCAGCAAGCGCTGCCTCGCGCTGGCGGACCTCTTACGCAGCCGAGCAGCGCTGCTTCCCTTCTTGTCTCCACCGACTCGTGCCGGGTTAGCCATGGCTCTTGCAGATCCCGAGGGTCGTCGAGCCATCGCTGACCTGGTGCGGCGGGCCAAGGCAGAGACCGTCGGCACCGAAGTGGCAGACCTCACCGTCTGCGGCGCCATCGCGCCATACAACGCACTCTTGGGCGGGAAGCTCGTCGCGGCGCTGGCTGTCTGCCCGACGGTGGTGCGTGCCTACCACGAGCGCTACGGCGACTACGCCAGTGTGATCGCCTCGTCGATGGCCGGCCGGCCCGTTCACCGTCGGAACAATCTCGTCTTCGTGGGTACGACGTCGCTGTACGGAACCGGCTCCAGCCAGTACAACCGCCTCCACTTCCCGGCCGAAACGCTCGGAGGTCACGGTCGGATCGAGTTCCGTGAGCTCGGCCGCTCCCGCTCGTTCGGCACCTCGCACCTGTCGTCCGAGACGGTTGCAGCCCTCGTTCGCCTTTCGGAGCAGAGCCGCACCGGGGTGCGAGTGAACAGCATCTTCGGTGAGGGTGTGAACCCCAAGCTGCGCAAGGTGAGAGATGGCCTCGACCTGCTGGGTTGGCCCTCGGAGGCGCTGCTGCAGCACGGTCGCCAACGCATCGTCTACGGCGTCAGCCTCGTCTCCAACCTCCTGCCGTACCTGCTCGGCGTCGAGACCGAACCGAGCTACCTGTTCCGTCGCAACGTGAAAGACGACGTCACCAAGATCACCGACTGGTGGCTGAAGCGATGGCTTACCCCTCGCGTCCGCTCCGCCGAGGTGCTCGATACCGTCGCACTCCACCGATCCGGACGTCCATCTCGCCACGGTGCCCGTGTCCCCAACGTCAAGTCGACCAGAGGCTCTTAGCCGGCGCCGGTCAGCGGGAACACCTCGGAGGCACTGGTGAGCACTGCTACCGGAAGTGTGACCTCCTCGTCCTCCTCCCGGCGCAGACCCAACAAACGCAGGCGGTCGCCGATCCCGAATGGCACCGACTCGCTCGGCGTTCGCAAAAGCAACACCGGCTCAGCCGTCGTGGCGAGCAGCCAACTCCGACTGCCGTTCTGATCGACGACCGTGCCCTCGAAGTCGAACCAGTCGCCCGCCTCGCCTGGAAGGTTCGTCTGGCTACCCCAGTAGTCGTTGCAGAGCTGACGGACACCGCAGAAGCCGCAGATCTCGGGTCGGGGGACTGCCGGCGGGGGACGCTCTTGGAGTGCCGACTCGGCCGCCTCGATGGCCGCGGTCGTGGCGACCGCGAGCGCGTCGAGGGCCAGCTTGTCGAGCGGGACGATGTCAACATCATGGGTCGGGTACGACAGCGTGAGTCGTCGGGCGGGCAGGGAGCGAGGGTTGTGCTCGTCGTCCCGGCTCCAGATCAGCGAGTAGAGCCGTAGCTGGTCGGCATGGTGGTCGTCGGGAGCGCCGGTCTTGTAGTCGGTGATCTCGCACCCCTCGTCGTCGACGACGAGGAGGTCCACGCGGCCGGCCAACCGCAGCGCGGGCGCCCTGAGCTCCACCTCAGGATGGGCACCGGGGGTGAGCGAACTCGAAGGCCCGGCATCGCCGCCGTCGGTCGTCGGACTCAGGAGGAGCGGCGTCCGTGCGACTAGGGCCTGGACTCGCTGGCGCATGTCCGGAGTCCTGGCGCGCAGCGCCGTGCGGAGGGAGTCGATGCGGTCGGCCATGCGGGGGTTGTCGGCCAGCTCGCCCAGACGGTGCTCGATGCCGTCTTCGACCAGCCGGGTGTAGCCGCCCAGTTCCTTCAACAGCCCCACCACCGCGGGGTCGGCCAACGACGAGCAGCCGGCGTCGCGGATGCGACGAACCAGAAGCTCGAGCACCCCATGCACGATGTCGCCGACCAGAGCTGCCACCGGCGGGCGCGAAGGGTAACCCCAACCCGACCACAGCTCGGGGTAGGTCGCCCGGCTCAGCATCCAACGGCGCGGGCACTGCTCCACGTCGCGCAGGCTGGAGTAGCTCCACGTCGTCGGTGGCGAGGGCCAACGCCCATCGGACGCTCGTACACCGGTGCGGAACGTGTCGGTCGGTCCTGTCATCCCATGTGCTCCAAGACCTGCTGGCTGGCGCGGGGAAGGTTGCGGGAGATCACGATGTCGTCGACGAGGATCACAGGGACGACGCTGCCGTACTCCTTGGCGTCGCGCAGCGCCTCGTCCGATGCGGTGTCTGGAGTGAGTGGCCCGTGCACGCCGACGATGTAGGCGCGGCCGTTCGACCGGGCGAGGATGGGAGCCTCGACCAGGCCGATGCCGGGGATCTCGACGCCGGCGTTGCGATGCCAGGTCACACCCGAGTCACCCTGGCGTGAGAGGTCCTCGAACAGTCGGTCGGCTGCCTGCTCCAGGCGGATCTTGTCGAGGATCGGCTCCTCGCCTCGGACCAGGTAGCGAAGCAGGCTGGCGCCGAGATGGCGGTCGAGGAGGGCGTGCTCGAAGCGGTTCTTGAAGCTCCGTAGGCACCGGTAGCACGAGCTGTCGCAGATCGCTGGGCAGCCTTCGAGCAGACGGATCGCGTCCTCGAAGAGATCGACGCCGAACTCGCCGACGCGACGGGCGAAGCCCGCCCCGCCGGGGAGAGTGTCGTAGAGGTAGATCTCGGCTTCGAGTCCTTCATGGCCGCCGGGGCTGAGCGCGGGTCGGTACTCGGCTTGCAGTTCGCCCGGCTCGATCTCCAGACGGTTGGTGGCCGCGATCGTGAGCGCTTCCGACAAGGTGCGCAGGGCCACCTCCGTGGCCAGGTAGCCGGGTCGAAGCGTCAGCGGCGCGTCCACGCGCAAGGAGACGAGCAGCACGTCGGAGATGAAGTCCGTACCTAGGACGAGGCCTCGGGTGGCGGCCGACCCCGGACAGAGCGGGTCTCGGTCGTCGGGGTACGGCTTGTTGTGCGAGCCGCCGACCGTGCGGCTGGGGATCGCGGTCGGCTCGATCAGGCCGCACCTAGTGCAGTAGGTGTAGCCCTCCTGGCGCGGGCCGGTGTTGGTGACCAGCAGATGGGTGCGTTCGTAGTGCTGGCGAATCCGATCGGTCACGGTCCGCCAGCCCTCTGGTGTACCGGGGCCGGGAGCGACCAGCTTGGCCCGGGTGGCGTAGCTACGAGCCGGCTGGTCGTCGAGGGAGGTGCCTTCGTCCCAGGTGTGTGGGTGGGCGAACCCTGGTGGTCGGATCCAGTTCTTCGCCGACCCGAACGTCGACTCGGACCCGCAAGCCGGGCAGTCTTCGCGCTGGCCGCGCTCGGCGGCGTCGAAGTCCCTCGTTGCCGCGTAGTGACACACCGAGCATTCTAGGTAGAGCCGTCGTTGCTGCCAGGCCTGGAAGCGGTCGCTCGACATGGGCGAGTACAGGGCACCGGAGCGCCAGAGCTTCCCGTCGATCCAGACCTCCTTGCCCGGGGCGTACTGGGTGAGAGCGGTCGGGAGCCCCTGGCTCGGGGCGTACTGGAACTCTGGTCGAAAGCGCGTCGACCGGTCCTTATCGAACACATAGAACGACACCACGTCGGTGGGGAAGGCGTACCGGGGCAGAACACCTCGGTAGAGGAGCCGGTCCAGGAGGTTCTCGACGGCTCGGCGTGCGGCGGGGCGCTCTTCGTCGGTTTCGGCCTGCGCCTCGACCACCGTGGCGTCGTCATCGTCTTCGCCAGGGTGATCGCCGACCGGCTGCGGATCGTCCAGGGCGGGGGGTCCGATGGCACTGTCGACCGCGTCCAGGGTGTTTTCGATCAGGTGATCGAGGAGTTCCTCGCGCTCGGTTGGCGCCAGCTCAACCGGGAGCCAGTCGCGTAGGTCTTCGGTCAGTTCCTGCTGGTTCTCGTGCAGCCACGCCTCGAAGTCCGCTCGGTTGATCGGGGAGTCGGTGCCGAGGAAGTCATCGACGGTGCCGAGGACCTCGAACAGCTGCGGCTGCTCCTCGGGTTCGATGTCGGGAAGGCGATCTTGGTGGTAACGCTGAAAGAGATAGGCGGTGACGTGACGGCGGGCGATCTCTTCGTTGTCCAAGGTGAGCACGGGGTCATCGACCTGGCCGCGGATCATGGCGTCGGGTTCGGAGAAGTAGTGCTCGTCGTGGCTGTCGGTACTGCCGAAGGCCACCACCGTGGCCACCGCGTTGCCGCGTCGACCGGCCCGCCCTGAGCGTTGCTGGTAGCTGGCGCGCGATGGCGGCATGTTGCGTAGCGCCACCCCTGACAGCGTTCCGATGTCGATGCCGACCTCCATGGTGGTCGTGCACGACAGCACGTCGATCGCCGCTCGGTGTTCGCTGCCCGGGGTTGGTAGGGCGAGGTCGACATCTTGGAAGAGCAACTCGTGCTCTTCGGCTTTGGAGAACACCTCGTCGGATTGGGCCGCGTTGAGCTGCGCGGTGTGCTCGGCGGCAATGATCGCCATGGGACGCTCCGGGGGCTCGCGCAGGGCGCGGCTTGACGAGCCCCGGTAGTAGCCCTTGCGGGCGGAGAAGACCGGGTCGGTGTCGGGGTCGATCGGTACCACACGGTCCCGGTGACAGTTGACGCAGGTGGCCGAGCCGGGGAACAGCCGTTGAGTGGCGCGGCAGGTCTGGCAGTAGCCCCACTCGGTGTCGAGGTCGAGCGCGATGTGCTTGGCCAACATCCGGTATTTCTTCGGGGCAAGCTGCTCGCAGAAGAGACTGAGGAGCCTCGGCACCCACTCCTTCTCGAAGAGCTTCTTCGCCGCTCGATCTGCGATCCTGTTGGCCACGGCGCTGAAGTTCCCTGAGTGTGGACGGACTCCGCCGGTCGTCTGGACCCAACTGGCGTCCATGTCTCGGAACCAGATCCCGGCGGTGTAGCTGGCCCATTGGTTGAGCCAGAGGCGGGCCAGCGCCCGCTTCTCATCGTCGGTGATTGCCGTTCCAGGGAGGTCTGGGAGGGCTAGGACGTTCCCTTCGAGGTTTCTGCGTTCTCGAAGGGAGGCAAGTGCGAGGGACTGCAAGCCGTAGTAGCGGTCGGTGATGGTGGCGACCATGCCGCGCAGAAGGGCCCGTGGTGACCGCTCGCTTCCGAGCTGGTAGAGCGAGATGAGCTGCGCCGGGTCGCTCAGCGCTCCTCGGTCGACGGCGTCGGCCACCTCGTACATGGCGCGTAGGGATTCGGTACCTTTCAACTCGGGCCGGAGCCGAACCCCGAGGAGGCGCGAGCCGATCATCACAGCGAGATAGAGGTCGTCGAGGCTGAGGGCAGCCGAGAGATTGCCGATCTCGTCGAGCGCTCGCCAACCCTTGAGGATTACCGGTCGGAGAACGTCTCGCATGGAGTAGTCCTGGAGGTTCGGAGCGAGACGAGCCGCGGTTTGACGGGAGTCGGAGAACACGAGCACTTTTCGGCCGCGCAGCGGAGCGAACTCGGTGGCGGCCTGCTGACCGGGAGGCTGGACTTCGATCTGGCGGGTGACGAGCGCCTGGAAGGGTTGGTCGCCCTTCGTCTGGTGGTCCTGGACCGACGTGCGGCCGTAGCCGGCGTGGGTGTTGCAGACGCCACATGGCTTGAATTCGCCCACCGTGTCGAGGTGGTCGTCGCCGCCGTCGTCGTTGTGCTCGGGAGTGCGGTTGAGACGCAGGAAGACCTGTCGGGTCCTCTCGCCGAGGGTGGTGGGGTTGAGCCGCCCGGTGATGAGGTCGAGGTCCGCGGGCTCGGTGTCGATGGTCGGTTCCTCAAGAAGGAGGTCGATCGGGAACAGTTCGAGTACCTGGCCGGTGACGGACACGAAGCCGCTGCCCGGCTCGTTCCACAAGTAACCGGGGTCCTGGATGTTGTCGGTGTACGCCCGTGCGTACGCGGCCCCGCAGTTGCGGCAGGTGAACAGCTCGAACACCCGTGCCCCGCAGGTGCACGTGATCCGGGGCTGTGCGTAGAGGGCTCCTACCGGGCTTCCGTGTTTCGCCGTCGTGTCCGAGCAGTTCGGGTCCAAGCAGGCCCAGAGACCGGGTAGGCCACGGAAGAAGGCATGGATGCGGCAGGGGAGCAGGCCGGGTTCGCCGGGTGCTCGGTGCGCCGCGCTGCCAAGGGCGATGAGCGTGGTCACCGCCCGATCGGCGAGTTCGGTGTCGACGATGGGAAACAGCGCTCGTCCCAGTTCTCCGAGCGGCGCAGCCTCTTGCATGGTCCTGTTCACGAGCAGGTTCAGCGGTGGGAAGTCTCGGAGCGCCTCGTAGAGGGCAGGGCCGGAATGGCCGTCCGCCGCCGTGGTGCCCCGATAGGCGAGGAGGTCGCCCACCGCCGCCAGACGCGCTGCGTCGTCGTCGGCGTCGTAGAACCGCGTGAGCGGTACCGCTGCGAGGG
>DAHWPS010000226.1:0-58812 GCA_027342785.1 Acidimicrobiaceae bacterium | reverse complement strand
GACCGGCGGGGACGAAAGTCCACAACAGCACGGGCAGGCGCAAGCCGAGTCAGAGCCGTAAGGCCGAAGGCGGTTCCGTGAAGCCGACCATGCACAGCATGGAAAGCAGAGTGGCGTGAACAGCGCCACCGAAGCCCCGCCCTTTAGGCCGGGGTGGCGTCACCCACGAGCGGCATGCTCTCGCGTAGGCCACCAATTCCTGGCTGCTCATCGGCTCGTCGGCGGCCACGTCAGTCATGCCCACCTCCAGAAAACGAGCACCCGCAGCACGCTCGACTTCCCGCTGTGCGCCAGCATTGGCTGGTTGCGCAGGACGGACCACGTGATGATCCTGCCACTCGATATTTCGTTATACAATACTCTCGTGGAGATTCGGGCTCCGCCCTCAGGCACGGCTGCAGTCCCGATGATGTCCACCACGCCATCACCAACGCGCTGGTTGCCTACGATGACATGGACGATCCCTACGTGCTCTACCTCGGACCCGACACCGCCGGCACGCTGCTCGAGGTGTTAACCGCCGTCGATGAACGAGGCGAGGAGATCGCCTTCCACGCCATGTCGATGCGCCGTAAATACAGGAGGTTGCTCCCATGACCGAACCCCGCAAGGCCAAGGGCGGTGAGTCGATGGACGACGACTTCTGGCGGCGGGCCCAAGAGACGGCCGACGCTGGCCTCGAGCCCACCCGACTGCGCCGCCGAGTCGGTCGCCCGACCCTCGGCGAGGAACCTGCCGGGCTAACCGCCGTCCGGCTCCCACCCGAGGTCCGCCGGGCGCTCGATGACCGAGCCGCCGAGGAACACACTTCGACCAGCGAAGTCATTCGTCGCGCCCTGGAGCAGTACCTCGCGAGTTAGCTGGTCAACTTGCCCAGCGCACGGAGATCCGCCAAGACCTCGGCCGAGTCCGAATAGCGACAACGCAGCTCCACCGCAGAGGTCTTCACGTTTCACGCGGGGACCACTTCACGTTTCACGCCGTCGCCAGTGTGCCAGAAAGGTGTGTCGCGCCGCTCATCGAGCCTCGCCATGGCTGCTGGCCGTCACGAGCAAACCGGACGCCGCCTCCGGAGCGTGGCGCACCAGGGGTGGGACACTTCTCCGACGACATGGCGGCGACTACGGGGGCGTTGAGGCAGTCCCGGCGAGGCCTGCGATGGAATCGGGCGCCTGCGACGGCTCCGAGGAGCATGTCCGGCGGGCACCCGACGTTCGTTGTCCGACTTGTATCACTACCGGGAGCCACTCAGACGGGTGGTGGCCACGTCGCGTGGTCCTCGGGAGGGGGAACCCCGGCGTTGACGAAAATCGGCTGGGCTTCGGGCTCGTGAAAGAGATCGTCGCCGGGGTTCTGTTCCCGAGCGGACTCGGTTGAGGGAATTGATGGGCCATGTGCACTGGCGGGAGCCAGCGGCATGTGACCGGAGCATCGGATGACCCACAAGCACGGGTGACCACAGCGGGCGCCCACTTCTTGACGAGCGGCGAGGGGACCTGGCTCGAAGGGTGTGTGACAGCACTTGAGAACCCTCCCATCCATCACAGCCAGGTCGTCGTCGGCAAACTCCGATCCAAGGGGAGCCGGCAGGCCTCATTGAAGAGAGAAGGACCCTCGAGTGACTCCTGAGGATAGTGCTGTCGCGATTGGTATCGACGCGGAGGTGGTCGCGAACCTTCACATCGTGGTGCGACGACCGCACACCGGGAGTGCCGGTGAGGTGGTCGACGACTTCGTCGCCGCCCCGACGTTTCCGGGGATGGACAGCCTCACCAAGCGTTTGGCGAAATGGCCGGGGACGCTCGCCATGGCCGAACGGACGTCGATGACGTGGCTCCCGCTCGCCGTGGCATTGCGCGCGTCGGGCGTGGAGCTCGCACTCGTCGGGAATCGGCACTCGGCCCGGCTGCGATCTGCGCTTGCTGGGAAGAACAAGTCTGATCCGATCGATGCCGAGGTGTTGTCTCGAGCAGGCGAGCTCTTCGATCTCGCCGCGGCGCGGATCCCCTCGCCGACCGAGCCGGCCCTGCGGCGTGCGGCACAGAGCACACCAAGTTCGAGCTCGCCGATGGTCACAACCGACACAGTCACGCGGTCGGGCAGCTCCCCGAGTGGTCGGTTGGCCCCCCGGCCGATGAATAGCGAGGTATCCAGAAGCCCGACCGGGACGCTCAAAGCTCGTCCAAGGTGTTCCCGGCAAGCAGGTCGAGATCGTCACGCACTCCTGGATCGGCTGCCTGCTGGACTAGTTCTCGACGGAGGAGATCGCCTGGCACCCAGCGGGACCTCTGGGCGTGGGGGACGATATCCGCGACCGCCTCACCGTGGACGGTGAGAACCACCCGCTCGCCCGCCCGGACGATGTCGGTGACTTGGCTGGTGCGATTCCGAAGGTCACGTACGCCGATCTCCATGTACGACGTTGTAGAACCCGGATTGGTTGACGCGCTCGAAAGAGGCAGGGGCGGTCACTGCGTGTCGCGGATACCCGAGGAGCACCTGCGGCCCCCGACGACAGGAGCACCTCGGAGTACAGCGCCCAGCAATTCGCGGATCAGAGAAAGTTCGCAACGCTCTGGGCAATCGCCGGTGCGGACCGCGTGCCGATAGAGCCCTCGATCCTTCGAGGTTGACCCTATGCATCGCGACGGACCAAGAGCACCCCACCGGCGATCAGGATGACGACGGCGTAGATGCCGAGGAAGGCGAAGCTCAGCCACGGACCAAACGGATCCGCACCGTGGTAATTGGCGCTCAACATCCGCGTTCCGATATCAGCCGGTAAGAACCTGTCGACATCGTTGGCGAATGACGACGGCAAGACATCGGCGATGATCGGGAGGATGAAGAGCAAACCGACAAACGTACTGATTGCTGCCGCGGTATGTCGGATGATGGTTGCGAGCCCAAGGGCCAGCAACCCGAGCGCGGTGAGATAGAGACCTCCGCTCACGACGGCCCGCAGCACGGTCGGGTCCGACAGTGAGGCGGTTGGCGTCTTCCCCGAGAGGATGTGCTGACCCAGGAGGAACGCGACGAAGGAGACGACTTCGCCGACGACAAAGACCACCACGGCAAAGAGAGCGACCTTGGACACGAGGACCAACAGGCGACGGGGCACGGCGGCGAACGTGGCCCGGATGGTGCCGGTGCTGTACTCCGCACTCATCACGAGCACTCCGAGGACCCCGATCGCGAGCTGGGCGAACAGCAATCCAGAAAGGCTGGAGCGGGTGGGATCGAAGGCCAGCCGGGCGGCCGGTGAGCGAGTCGAAAACCGGGCCGCTTGGGCTGACGTGACGAGAGCGCCGATGCCCACGCCTGCAATGGCCGTGATCACGAGGGTCCAGATCGTGGAGCGGACGCTGCTGAGCTTGATCCACTCCGATGAAAGCACGCCACCCAGCCCATAGTGGCCCGAGGGCGGCCCCTCCAAAGCGGCAGATGGGGGCATTTCCGTGCTCATGCTCCTCCTCTCGATGCATCGGGCGCGGTCGTCTCGCGGTGACCCCCGAACTCGACATCGGCTTCAGTGGACTCCACGAATGCTTCCTCCAGGGAGGCCGCCTGAGGCGCCAGCTCGTGGAGCATGATCGAATGCCGGAACGCGATCTCACCGATGACGTCCGGGGTCATCTTGCGCACTGAGATGGATCTCCTCCCGTCTTCGTAGGAGATCGACGCGCCCGCCTGTTCCAGGGCAACGCGCAGCTCATCGAGCTGTGGAGAGCGAACCCGGATGTAGCTGCGCGAGTAGCGAGAGGTGAATTCGGTCACAGGCATCGCGGCGATGAGCCGTCCGCGGCCGATGACCACGAGCTCGTCGGCAGTCTGGGCCATCTCGCTCATCAAGTGGCTGGAGACCAACACGGAGCGTCCCTCTGATGCCAGGCTCCGCAGAAGCTGGCGAACCCAGCGGATGCCATCGGTGTCGAGTCCGTTGATTGGCTCGTCGAAGATGAGTACCCCGGGATCGCCGAGCAGGGCGGCGGCAATGCCGAGACGCTGACCCATGCCCAGGGAGAACTCGCCAGCGCGCTGCCCTGCCACCGACGAGAGGCCCACCAGGTCGAGCACCTCCTCCACTCGCCGTCGCGGGATGTGGTTCGTCTTGGCCAGCATCCACAGATGGGCATACGCGGTCCGGCCAGGATGGATGGCCTTTGCTTCTAGGAGGGCTCCGACTTCGCGCAGTGGCCAGGCCAGTCCCCTGTAAAGACGGCCGTTGACGGTGACGGACCCAGAGTCGGGACGATCCAAGCCCAAGATCATGCGCATCGTCGTGGACTTGCCGGCTCCGTTCGGCCCGAGAAAGCCGGTGACTTTACCGGGTCTGACGTCGAAGCTCAGCCCATCGACCGCAACCTTGTCACCGAAGCGCTTCGTCAGCTTCGTCGCGCAAATGGAGTTCGACGTTCCTCCGAAAAACGGGGTGTGCATGCGGACCGGGCCGGCCACCGCTACCTCGGGAACGCTCGGCTCTTGGGGCACGCTCTCGCTGCTGACCGGAGAGACGCCGGTGGGTACGGGCGAGGGGGCTTCCGGAAGACGACGCGCCCGCACTCGCCGAAGCAGTATGACGCCGCCGACCACGACCACCGCCACAATGAGCACAAGAATGAGAATGCGTAGACCGTGGTGACCGTGGTGGCCTCCGAAGAGGTGTGAGCCCCCAAGCGCGACGAGGCTGCCCATCACGACCGCTGTGTGCTTTCCTGAAGTCCTGCCACGTTCTGCGCCGTCGACGACACCTCGGTGAGTTGTATGCCGACGTTCACCGGGATGCTCGCGCCCTGTCGGCCCGCGCCGGTCGCAAGTTGCCCACTCGTGTTCGCTCCCCAGGCCCACAGTCGTCCCGAACGATCGATGCCGTAGCTTGCGAAGCCACCCGAGCTCACACTGACGAAGGTGACGTCATGCGGGACATCGACCCTCACCGGGATGGCTGAGCTCTTCCGACTACCGACGCCGAGCTGACCCCGATTGTTGGCCCCCCATGCCCAGGTCTCCCCGTCCCGCAAGATTGCGACCGTCTGTCCATTCGTTGGCCCGCTCCCACCCTGGAAAACTTGCCTCACAGGGTAAGGGAGATCAACTTTGACGGGTATGGCGCTGTCGGCCGTTGAGTCGTCCCCCAGCTGGCCCGCCTTGTTGTATCCCCAGTCGTAGTAGTCGCCGTCGGCCAGCAGCGCGCCCGATCCCTCCCATGACGACGTGAGCGAGGTGATCTTCACTCCACCCGGAAGTCCCACCACGGGCGTCGGGGTGCTCGCGGTTGACGTCGATCCGTTGCCCAGCTCGCCGGCGTCGCCGCTCCCGCATGCGAAGAGGGTGCCCTTGGAGTCGAAGAGGGAGTGGGTTCGGGCGCCGGTCGCCAGCGTCACGTCGCCGAAAGGCAGCCGCCGGGGGCGCGCGACGACGAGTCCAGACAGGCAGAGGTCGTTGGCGCCGTTGAGGCCCCAACCCCATGCGTGGCCCGTGGAATCGATGGCGAGGCCAGCATCGAAAGGCATTGGGTTCGCCAGCGCTCTGATCGTCACACCGGTCGGGAATTCGACCTTCACGGCCGTGGTCTCGTAGGGCGTCGAATGTCCATCCCCCAACTCTCCGTCGCTGTTGACGCCCCAGCCGTAGACGGTGCCGGAAGACGTGAGGGCGTAACCGTCGGAGTTCGAGGTGGCGACCTGGATGACCTTCCCACTGAGACCGGCAATCGCACTTGGACGGTCGAGCTGGAGTTGCGAGATGGGGCCCTTGTCGCCGACGACTCCCCATCGGTAAACGGTGGATCCCGACGCCGTCATACCGTGCGACGGAATGGTCCTACTGGTGCTACCGCATGCGGCCAAGAGCAGGGCACCCACCACGAAGGCCATCGAGCCCAGTGCGAAGGGCCGGCCCGCGCAGTGGCATGCCGGGACCCGGGTGGCGCGAGCATGCTCGGTTCTGGGCGTGCGAATCATCGGTGCGTTGGGATCGAGGGTGACGACCCCTTCGTTGCTGGCACCTTGGCGATGAGACTACGCACCGAGTTGTCGATATCACTACGCAAGCCGATTCCAAGGTCTGGCTCGGACCAAAACTCCCGAACCGAACCCGTCGGGCGCGTCGGGATGCAGAGTCTGCGCGTTTGGCGACGCGACCTGGGCCCTGCCGTTGGCTCGGGAGAAGTTGTGGTGTTCACGGGGCAGCGACCGAAACGATCACGTTCCCCAGGGCCGCAGGGTTTGGACTGCCGACGTCGGTGGCGATGTGCGAAACGGCCGCTGACGGCGGCGGCGGCGTGCATTGACGTGCCACCAGGCGGATCATCATGGCCTATAATGACAACCATGGTTGTCAACATATCATCATGAGTGCGTGCAGTGAACCCGCTTCTGGATCGTCGTCCGAGGGGCATGGAAATGTCGGAAACGGTCGAACAAAACGAGCACAGCGTCCTCCGCCAGCGCTGGGACCTGCACTGCGACGAGCCTGGGTCGGCTACCAGCGGCGCCTGGACCAGCGGATGGCTGCCGCAGGTTTCGCCGACCGGAGAATTCCCGATGGACGAGTGCTCCGGCTGTGTAGCCAGTTGGAGGAGGTGACGACTTCCCAGATCGGTCGGGAGCTCGGCATCACTCGTCAAGGTGCGGGCAAAGCCGTGGTGGCTCTCCGGGACCGGGGCTATGTGACCCTTCGGAGCTCTCCGAGTGACGGCCGAGAAAAGGTCGTCAACCTCACTCCACGCGGCCAGGATTACCTCACCGCCCAAAGATCTGCTTCCCGTCGGATCGAGCAGGACCTTCGGAAACAGGTTGGCCCTGAGGCGTTCGAAGGGCTGTTCCGCCTACTCGAAGTGCTCGGTGGGGATGACCAGCCTCGACTACACAACTATCTCCAATGGTTTTTCCGTGCTGTCGAGGACACCGAAGGCGATTGAGCTCCTCGAGGGTGCAGCTCGTCGATGATGGAGCTCCTCGGTGATCGAGAGAGTGCCAGTCGTCGCATCGTCGCCGAGCACTCCAGAAAGACCTTCAAGTCGAGCCGCGTCCTGCAATGGAACGGCCCGCTCGATGCGCGCGACGCGCTGGAACCGCTCGATGCGCTCGACGCGCTGGACGCGCTGGACGCGCTCGGGACGCGCACCTCGTACTTGCCTCACTCAATCCCGTGCGCGACAGCTGAAGCGAGGGCCATGATGGTCACTTGGGGGTTCACCCGGGGACACGAAGGCACGACCGATCCGTCGGCCACCCACAGGCCGTCCACCCCGCGGAGTCGACCTCGGGCATCCACGGGGTGTTGCTCAGGGTCGCCGCCCATTCGTGCGGTGCCAGTGGGGTGGAACGCTGCCAGATGCAGTTTCTCGGGGCGGGCATTTGCTATCGCTTCTTCAAGTGCTTCGGTGCTCGTGACCGTGTCGTGTCCGCGAATGCCCGTGACCACCGCAGTCGCCCCGCTGGCAAAAAGCAACTTCCCCATGACCCCGATGGCCTTGACCAGCCGCGCTCCGTCCCCCCTGTCCAGTGCGTATCGGATGACCGAGTGGCGTCGGCCCGTCACCCACCCTGACGGACGGTCGCCGATCATTGCCCCGAGAGTGGCCAAATGCCGAGACTGCTCGAGTTGGCGTCGCAATTCTCGACCGGCGCCAGGGAGGACCATCGATCCCATACCCGGGGGCGTCGCGGTGGCCTCGACCAGGATGTCGTCGGATGTGTGGAATTGGTCCATGCCCACACTCTGGAGCACCCCTTGGGTCGAGTCGACTGGCTCCTCGAACCAGCCTGCTGCGCTCACTGCAGGGTGGATGGCCAGGTGATGTCCCATTTCGGGATGGCTCCCGAGACCGCTTCGACGTAGCAGGGCTGGGGTCTCGGTCGTTCCGGCAGCCACGACGACGACTGGTGCCAAAATCTCAAAGGTGCTTCCGTCGGGCCGGCGTACTCGCACTCCGCAAGCCGTGTGACGGGCGCCGAGCGGCGACCGGCGGTGCTCATGGAGGATCACCTCCACCCGACCCTCGCTCACGATCTGCGCTCCGAATCCACACGCCTCGGGCAGCGCGTTGAGGTGCACGCCGTACTTCGCGTTCTGAGGGCACCCCACAGCGCATTCGCAGCTTCCGATGCATCCGGGCGCGTTCCTCACGAGAGGAGAGGCAGACCAGCCCAGGCGCTCTGCGCCGCGCAGGGCCAGGAGCCCGTTGTTGCCCATCACTTGGCGAGCGACCGGCCCAACCTTGAGGAGTGTCTCGACATCGTCCAGGTAAGAAGCAAACGCATCGGGGTCGGCAAGTGCCAAGCCGTGATCGTCCCGCCAGTGGAGGAGCACCGATAGCGGCGTCCGGTAGCAGGTGCCGGAATTGACCAAAGTGGTTCCTCCGACCCCGCGCCCGATGGGAAGCACGACCGGTGGCCGCCCGAGAGCCATGGTCGTCCCGGCGTCACGGTAGAGCTCAGTAAACCGATCGAGGGACGGACGATCACGAAATTCGTCGACGCCGAAGCGCCGTCCCTCCTCGAGCACGATCACGTCCATGCCGGCGGCGGCAAGGACCCGGGCGGCCATCGCACCTCCAGCACCCGAGCCCACCACCACCGCGTCGGCAACGCTGCGGGATGGCCATTCGTTTGACTGGAGCACTCTGAGGTCGGCATCCGGTCGAACCGGGGCAGGTCGTTCTCGGAACCGAACCGTTTCAACGCTTCTTTCGCGTTGCGCCGCATCGGCACCCCAAGCCAGGAGTACCGGAAGTTTCAGCGCGTCGCGAACGTCTTCCCCTCCGGGGAGTCCAGCAAGTCGAACAAGCACACGCTCGCGCTCCTCTCGATCCAACGAGCGCAGGGGGCCAAGACCGGTCGAGCGAGAGAGGATGTCGACCGCGCTCACGCCCGCGCCAAAGGCGGCGCGCACCGGCAACGGGAATTTGGCGACCAGGGTCGTCGTCTGCTGCGCAAGGCGCCGGGCCTCGTCGTCGGACAGGTCCAAGAGCGCGCCGCACAGCGCGTCGAGCCCACGTCGCTCTTGTCCTGGCACCAGAGCCCGCATCCGCGCTCCCACGTCCAGCCGCGTCCTGCCGGTCATCGGCGCCGAATCACGGCCGGTGACCGAGCTCGGCGTGAGCCGTACCTTGGAGGATCCATTCACGTTCGATACGCCATTGCCCGTTGGCGTGGCGGTGCTCCAGCCTCACCCATGCATCAGAGCGCTCGGAGTTCACACAGGTGGCCGTCGTGCCGTCGGGATCGGAGTAGCCGATCTCCACACAGCGCTCCGCTGGGAGCGAGACCTCGACCCGGACGCGACGGTTGCCAACAGCCCCGGCCACACTCCACGACCTCTGCGCGAGCTCGCAATGGAAGCGGCGAGCCGCCCGGAGCGGGTAGGCCGGCCAGTCGGTGCCACCAAGGCGCAACTGAAGCAACGGCAGCGGAGCCATGCGTTCGAGTCCACGGCGGTGGGGCGTCGCTGCCACAATCTCCAGTACGTCGCCGCTGCCGTCGCGATCGCCATCACCGCCATCACCGTGGTCATCTCCAAGATCGGCATGGAGCCACGCCCAACGGGCCGCGTTCCCGTGACCGTAGATGCGAGCCGCCGCACCTGGTGCACCTCCCAGGTGGTACTCGTGAGCCCCGACGGTGACCGTCCCGCGGTAACGAGCCGACGGCGACGGGACGATTTGGGCTCCGGGGAGAATGGCGCGGCGCCAGGCCCAGCGCGGGAAGGTGAAAAGAGGTGCTGCACAATCCTCCACTTTGAGATCCCAACTGATCTCACCGGCTCGGCCGCGCCGGCGGCCCTGGGCGACCACCACGTCGCAGCTGGAAAAGCACACCGAGCCACCGTCGTCTCGTGTACCGGCCATGTCTGTACCGGCCATGTCTGTACCGGCCGAGATCCTGCCGCCCGAGGATCTTGCTCCGGCGGGACTCGGACCGAAGCGCCTCCACACCGGCTCGCCGTCGGACGGGAACACCGCCACCCACCCCCTCTGCTCGGCGTGCTCACCTCCACCGGGTCCGCTCGGAGCACACAGCTCGTGGTGCAACCAGAAGCCGCTTCCGTCGGACGGGTTGGTAAAGGTGTCGTACCAGACCTCGAGCCTGCCGGACCGGCCATCCCAACGGGGAGCGTAGAGCGACCCGACACTGGCATCAGAGGCGACCGGACCGGCACCGCCGCCCGAGATAGCCAGACGCGCGCCAGCTGCAGGATCGACGAGGCGGGCGCCGCCGACCAACGCCGCCGTGTCGCGCATCGGAAATCGGAGCAGCGCCGTTCCGACGACCCCACGACCGGCGTCGTAGACCGTGCCCGGCAACGTGGTCCACGTGGACAGTGGACGTCGCCACTGGATGGACTTCCATCCGTCGAACTGCAGCGGCGCACCGTCGTCCGCGCAGAAATCGAGGGTGTAGCGGATCCGTCGCCGAGCCAGCGGTGACACCTCGATCGCCCCAGTGGCCTGGGCGCCGCTCGCGAGCCCGTCGATCCAGACCCGGCCCGAGAGACGTCCGGTGACGGTTCCGAATGGCCGCAGCATCGTGTCGGTCTCGGCCGTCACCTCGAAGCGCATCGGCGCATCGGCGCCGCTGGCAGGGCGCCAGGATCCCTCCATCGTCTCGGTGAAACAAAGTCCTGCTCCCATGCCGACCCCAATGGTACAATGGTTGGACCAATGAGCGCCACCCCGACGAACGCCACCCAAATGAACGCCACCCAAATGAACGCCACTCCGACGAACGCCACCCCGACCCCCTCCACTCCGACCCCGCCGGGGCCAACACACAACTCCAGCCTGCTCGGACTCCCCGCTCCCAGCAGCCTGCAGGGAACGCCGGCCCGCCCCATACGGCAGTCGCTCCCGGTGCAGGTGGCCGAGATCGTGACGGACGCGGTGCTGGCGGGCGAGCACCCACCGGGCTCGACCCTGCCGTCCGAGCGCGACCTGGCCCGCCAGCTGGGTGTGAACCGCACCTCGCTCCGCCAGGCTCTGGCCCGGCTGGAGCAGGCCGGGCTGGTGGCCTCTCGCCAAGGGATCGGTACGGTGGTCCTGGACCCGCTCGAGGCGACCGACGGCGCCGTCGTCCTGCGAGCCCTCGTCGCCGCTGGCCCGGAAGTCGTGGGCGAGGTGCTCGAGGTCCGCCAGGCTCTGGCGTCCCTTGCCGGGAGGTCAGCCGCAACGCGAGCCACGCCGGCCCAGCGAGAGGAGCTGGTCCGTCGGTTCGACCACGCGTGCCGATGCGATGGCGCGCCAGCGCTCCAGGCAGCCGAGCTGGCGTTCTTCTCCGTGCTCGTCGTTTCCACCGGCAATCGTCCGCTGACGGCAATGATGAAATGGCTGGAGCGCCTCTACACCGCGACGTCTTCGGTGTTCGTCGACGCCTTCAGTGACGCGGACGCTGTGCTACGCGACCTGCGCCCAGTCCTCGATGCGGTGGTCTCGGCAGATCCCGACAGCGCCGAGCGGGCGGTACGCGATTACGCGTCGAAGAGTGGCACGAGGCTCCAGTGGTCGGTCCTGCGCCGCTCCCCGGAGCCAGCCGGTCCCGTGCCGGTCTGAGCGCCACCCGCGAAACCCGCTTGACCCGCGAAACCCGCTTGACCCGCGACGCGCGCTTGACCCTCGAAACCCGCTTGACCCGCGACGCCCGCTTGACCCGCGAAACCCGCCTGGTCCACCAAGCGCCCCAAGCGGTCCAACTCGTCTGGGTGAGAGAGGTCGATCACGTCGAAGATCGGTTTCCCCGCATCCGGTCCGGTGACCGCGGCCAGCGCCTTCGCGCCG
This sequence comes from Acidimicrobiaceae bacterium, assembly GCA_027342785.1. Lineage (GTDB taxonomy): Bacteria > Actinomycetota > Acidimicrobiia > Acidimicrobiales > RAAP-2 > JAJYWF01. Next base: position 47,036 of record DAHWPS010000226.1, on the reverse strand, counting down.
GCACTCTTGGCGGGAGGCACGTCCGTCGCCAACACGACGAATCGAGATCCCGGTCGGATCTGGTGGGCAATGGCGGCCTTTCCCAGCACTCTCCAGAGCGTGTCGGACCGGCGGAGTCCCGAAGGCGTCACCGTGAACGAGCCCGCCACGTCGAAAAGCCATTCCTGCCCTGAAGGGTCGCGCGCGACGAAGTGCACGTCCACACCACCGGGCAGGCGCTTGTTCTCTCCGACGACGTCGAAACCGGAGCTGGCCAGGGCCCAGGCCGCCAGCTCCCGGGCCCGGCGGCCCTCTCGCATGGCACGCACCCAGAGGTCCCTGACCGGCTCGTTGTGTCCACTGGGTTCGCCGCCTTCACCGGACGCGCCGGCAGCACGAGGCCCGCCACGTCGGTCAGGGCCGCCCCGCGCCGGGAGCCGCGGTTGACGGATCGCAGAGGAAGGGGGGCGGCAAGCCTCATCGGCATCGACGCGCTGGCGCTCGGCATCGACGCGTTCGAGCGCGGCGCTCAGGTACGCCGGATCGGTCTCGAACCCGGCGAAGTGGCGGCCGGTCCGCAAAGCGGCGACGGCCGTCGTGCCCGAGCCCATGAACGGATCGAGCACCAGATCGTCCGCATAGGTGTACAGATCGATCAGCCGTTGGGGCAGCACGACGGGAAAAGGCGCCGGATGGCCGACCCGGGTGGCGCTCTCGGCAGGGAGCTCCCATAAGTCGAGAGTGGCCTCGAGGAACTCGTCACGGAACATGGTGGCCACCGAGGGGTAGCCCTCCGCTTCCCGCCGGGCCGGCGCGATGGCTCGGTCAAAACGACCTTTACAGGCGACGACCACCCGTTCGGTCACGTCCCGCAGCACAGGGTCGCCTGGCCTCTGGAACGTGCCCCATGCGCAGTTCCCTCCGGCTGCCCGAGCCTTCTGCCAGATGAGCTCGCCCCGCAGGAGCAGTCCCAGGTCTCCTTCGAGGATGCCGATCACGTCGGCTGAGAGGCTCCGGTAGGGCTTGCGCCCGAGATTCGCGACGTTGATCGCCATACGGCCACCGGGCTCCATGACCTCGACACACGCTCCGAGCACCCCGGCCAGCATGGCCAGGTACTCGGCGTAGCTCCCCGGAACGTGCCCCTCGCCGATAGCGGTCTCGTACTCCTTGCCCGAGAAGTAGGGCGGTGAGGTGACCACCAATGCGACCGAGCGGGGCGCGAGCGCATCGGGATGCTCGCGAATGTCCCCGAGGAAGATGCGGTCCGCTCCCCGGCGGGCCGAAGGATGGCACACGTCGTCGTCGTCGCTCACGACCGGTGCGGTGAACCTCCGGTAAAAATCCGCAGCGTCGTGCCCCTCGCGCCGACCCACCCCGAACGTCGAGGTCGCGGTGGTCCTGCGGGCCCGGCGACCGGAGGGACCAGTGCCGCTCGCAGCGTCGATCGTGCTCATGTGGTCCCGCTGTCCTCCGATCCAGCACGCGGTCCCCGGCCCGTCACCGCGATACGTCCCACACCCTACCCGGGGGCCGTCGGCCCTCCCCCTGCACAGGGCGCTGCCGGTCGGTAGCCTGTCCCCCACAGGATCCGAGGGCACGTCCGCCAGCCGGCGGCACCCCCGGCGGCGCACCAAGAGCACCAAGAGCACCAAGAGCACGGAGCAGCTCATGAACATCGTGGTCAGCAACGTCAAAGGCGGCGTGGGCAAGACGACCACCGCCGTGTACCTCGCCGCGGCGGCGGCCGGCCGGGGGTTCGAACCGGTGTGGCTCATCGACGCCGACCGGCAGGCCTCCTCGGCCGAGTGGCTGGAGGAGCGGCCCGTCGAGGGGGTCGAGCTGGTCGAGGCCCCGTCCGAGCGCACGGTGGTGCGTTCGATGGAGCGCCACGACGGCGTTGGTGTCGTCGATACTCCCCCCGGCGACGAGCGCATCGTCCGGGCGGCGATCGAGCGCGCCGATGCCGTGGTGATCCCCACTCGCGCCGGCGGTGTGGAGTTCACGCGGGTGGTGGCCACCATCGAGATGATCCCTCGCACGACGGCTCATGGCGTAGTGATCTGCGCCGCCCGCCTCGGGACCAAAGATCTCGACGAGACGATCGCGTGGTGGAGCGGCCAGGATGTCGCCGTGTGGGGAGTCGTTCCCGAGCGGGTCGGGATCGCGTCAGGACCTGACGCGCGTCTCCACCCCGAAGGGCTCGATCTCTACCGGAGCGTGTTGAAGAAGGCGCTACGGAAGCGTACGTAGACGTCGCGGGCCGAGCCCGATGCCCTTGCATCGGCGCGGCGGGCATGCGCCGGTGAACCGAGAGGAGCTTCGCGGGTGACAGGGCCGATGGCGAACAGCACGCCGACAGCGCGGTCGCGACCAGCCCTTCTTGCGGGCAAGACGTGCCTCGTCTCGGGCGTCGGACCCGGGCTCGGGCGACAGGTTGCCAAGCTCTTGGCCGAGCACGGGGCAGATCTGGTGCTCGCCGCACGGCGGCAGGGCACGTTGGACGACGTGGCGGCCGAAGTGGGCGGGACGGGAGCACGAGTGGTGACCGTGCCGACCGACATCACCGACCCCTCGCAGTGCGAGCGACTGGTCGCCACGGCAGACGCCGAGCTCGGTGGCATCGACGTCCTCGTCAACAACGCGTTCCGCTTCGACGTGCTCAAGACGTTCGAAGACGTGGACCTCGACGCGTGGCGCAAGATCATGGAGACGAACCTCTTCGGGAGCCTCCAGCTCACCCGTGCTGCGCTGCCTTTGCTCCGCCGGCGGCAGGGGGGCTCGGTGGTGATGGTGGCGTCGATGGCGGCCCGTGTCCCTCCACCGCTCCAGGGCGGGTACGCCATCTCCAAAGGTGCCCTCCTCACGGCCACCCGCGTCCTGGCATCCGAGCTCGGCCCGTCTGGCATCAGGGTCAACGCCGTGGTGCCCGGCTGGATGTGGGGCCCGTCCGTCGAGATGTACGTGGACATGGCGTCGTCGGGACGTTCGGTGCCCCGGTCCGAGGTGATCGGCGAGCTCGAAGCCCGGATCCCCCTCGGGCGGGTACCCACCGACGCGGAGGTGGCCGGCACCGTCGTCTACCTGGCATCGGATCTCTCGGCCGCGGTCACCGGCCAGGCGCTCGACGCCAACGGCGGCGAGCACTTCGGGTGACAACGGCGATGAGCGGCACTTTTCCTTCCCCGGGGTGGTGGCTGGCCTCGGATGGCCGGTGGTACCCACCCGACGTCCGTCCCGCACCGCCGGCCGACACCGGGCCGACGGCTCGGCGTGTACGGCCGGCGAAAGGCGCTCGGATGCCGACCGCTCAGCGCTGGATCGTCGCCGTGCTCTCGGCGGCCCTCGTCGCCCTGGTGGCGCTGATCGCCGTCCAAGAGAGCAGCCCCGCACCGCTCCCGATGAGCACGCTGCACGTCGTCGCGGGGCCCGTCGCCGCCGGAAGCGACGCCCTGGTCGTGGCCCGGGCCGCAGATGGCAATCTCGACTTGGCGGCCGTCGACCCCTCGTCCCAGACCGTCGTCTGGCGCCTTCGCTACTCGGCGTCGGAGATCACCGCCGGGGTGTACCTCCAGCCGACGTACGTAGCCGGGGTGACGGTCGACTTGGTTCCGACGGGAGGGGCGTCGAGCCGATCGGTCGTGGTCGAAGGCGTCTCGGTCGCCTCCGGATCGGTGCTGTGGCGCCGGCCCGCCCAACTGGTGACGAGCCCACCGACTTCCTGTGCCGACCGGCGCGACATCTGCGTAGTCGCCACAGGACAGCTCCAGCTCATCTCGCCAACCAGTGGAGCAGTGGTCCACACCGTCGACCAAGTCGAGCGGACACTGAGCACAGACCTCTACGAGCTGACAGGGACACCCGAGACCTGGCTCCAGATTGGCGCGTCGGGGACAGTGAGGTGGACCCGGACACTCGCTTCGATCTTCGGCCCCGGCTTCTCATCCAACTACGGTTGGGCACTCTTTTCCGTCGGCAACCTCGACTACGGGTCGGTGGGCTACGCACCCCAGGGTCGCTCGGACAACCTTGCGCTTGCCAAGACCGTCGGCTTCTCGGCCGCGACCGGCCGGCCAGTCTGGTCCGTGAGCGGAGAGCTCGACTGCGGCGGTCCGCTTGCCGAAATGGCCAAGGCGCCAGTGGTCTGCCGGTACACGGGCATCGTCCAAGAGCCGACGCCTGGCGCCTTGCCCAGCTTCGCGGGGATCACGCTCGTGCTCGAAGGGCTCGATCCCACGACCGGCGCGATCACCTGGAGCCAACCTGTCACGGACGTCGGCCTGCTCTCCCTCGGTACGAGAGTCCCCTTCACCGCCGCCACACAGCTCGTCGTCACGACGCCGTCGGGATCGAGAGTGCTGTTGAACCTTCGCACCGGCCGAACGACCGCGATCGCCCCAGGTGCAGTCTTCTGGTGCGCCAACAGCACTGAGCGCTACCCGACATCGGGCGTGCCGGGCGGCGACCGCATCGCTGTGCCGAGCTACGGGGGCTGCACCTCGAACGGGGTGGCGACCGGCCGGCACCCAGCCCAAGTCCCTGCGACAGCGGGAGTGCGGGTCGGCCAGCAAGTGATCTGGCTGTCTGCGAACGGCCTCGTCACCTCTCCTGGCGGCTGACCGCTTCACGCCGCACGCCGCACGAATGCCGCACCACGGTTTCGACCCAGCAGCACCGGCGGTTCCGGGCGCCGATGACCGACCCAATCACACCGAGTGACCGAACCGCTCCGAGCGGTTCGGTCCCGCACGCGAGCTGAAGCGAGCGAAACCCCTGGCCACGATGGTCTTGACTGGTCGGGCTGCCCGGATTTGAACCGGGGACCTCTGCGTCCCGAACGCAGCGCGCTAACCAAGCTGCGCCACAGCCCGCCGCCGGCTTGGACGGCCGGCGCCAGCAATCGAGCTTAGCCGCGCTCGCGCGTGCGGTTGCCGGAGGCCGGGTCCGTCGCTTGCCCGCGTTCGTCTCCAGCCCCCACCGAGCCATCCGGGTCCTCCGGGCCGTCGGTGGCCGGCGGGGGTTGAGGCTCGCGGTGCTGGGCGACGACCTTGGCGATCCTCCTGCGGTCCATCTCGACCACTTTGAAGTCCCATCCGTCGGCTGGCAGAGTCTCGCCCTCCTCGGGGATGTGCCCGAAGCCGTCGAACAGGAACCCCCCCAGCGTCACGTACTCGCCATCGGGGATCGCGATGCCAAGGCGATCACGGACGTCGTCGACGTTGGCGCGGCCGTCCACGAGCCAACGGGTACCGTCCACGCGCACGATCGCCGGCTGGTCGTCGGCCGGGTCAAACTCGTCGTGCAGTTCGCCAACGAGCGGCTCGAGGAGATCCTTCACGGTGAGGACCCCGGCGACACCGCCGTACTCGTCGACCACCACGGCGAACCCTCGCCTCTGACGGCGCATCTCGGCCAGCGCGTCCAGGACGCGCCTCGACTCGGGGATGACGTACGGCTGGCGGACGCGGCGGGAGATCTCGAGCGGGCTGGGGCCGTTGGCCGCCGCTCCGGGCCGGGCTTCGCCGGCTCGGCCCTCCCTCTGACGCCGTGAACGAAAAAGGTCGTTCACGAACAGCACACCGACCAGGTCGTCCAAATCGTCGTGGACCACCGGAAACGCCCCGTGTCCCGACTCGCGCACTGCCCTGGCAACGTCGTCCTCGGTGACCGGGATCTCGAGGTAGACCACGTCCACCCGAGGCGTCATGACCTCGCGCACGTCCATATGCCGCAAGTCGGCGAGCGCTTCGGTGATGAGGCGCTCCTGCTCGCCGGCCGGCGACTCGTCGCCAGCAGGTGCCGCCTTGCGGTCCTGGCCGTTACCGGACCGACGCATCGAGAGCCATCGGTGCCGGCGGGCAGCGGGGGACGCCCCGGGTGGTGGAGGGTGTGTCAACTGGCGGTTGGTGGGCACGGCATGGCGACGCGGTCTGGAGATCGTCGGCGAGGGCTCAGGGGCGTGTGCCCGCGACCAGGGCATCCGGGGCATCCCCGGACGGCGGGGCGGCGTCGACCAGGACCGGGATCGGTTGATAGGACTCGTCGGCGTACGTCTCTCCGGCCAGCAGCGCTCGCACGGCCCGGCGCAGTCGCAACGGATCCAGCGGCTTGACCAGCCATCCCTCGGCGCCCGAGCGCCGGGCCAAGAACACGTCGGGCCGGCGGTCCAAGAGCATGAGGACGGGAATGTGGTCCACGTCGAGGTACGACTCCTGCAGCCCGAGCTCGAGGCAGACGGCCATCCCTCCCATGCTGCCCATCTGCATGTCCACCACCAAGAGGTCGGGCGAGGGGTCGAGCTGGGCGATCATCTCGAGCACCTGGGGACCCGACAGTGCTTCGAGCACTTCGACGTCGGGCGACGCGATGACCGACGCCACCTGACGGCGGACGCTCGGGGCGTCACTGGCGACCAGGACCGTGCTCACGCCGCGAGGCTAGTCGATGGGCACCGAGCCCGGCTCGGAGCCGAACAGCCAGTCCGCGACCTCGCCCAGCCCATCGAGATCGTGCACGTCGGAGCTGAGCAGCGGCACCCGGCCGACCGGCGACGGGGCCACCTCTGCCACCAGGTCCGCGTAAGCCGTCTCTTCCCGGGCTGCAACCTCTTCGAGCTCGCGCAAGTTGTCCACGATCGCCTCCAGGTCACTGCCAGCCGGGATCCCGGGATCGGCGCCGAGCTGGTCGAGAGCTCCGCTGCCTCGGGCGCTCCTCGAGGAGCCGCCGAAGTCCGGGTGCACCCTGTTGACCACGAGCGCGGACGGCGTCGCTCCCGTCTCGGCAAGCTTCCCGGCGAAGTACGCAGCCTCGGCAATGGCGTCAGGCCTCGGAGAGGTCACCACGACGTACGCGGTGCGCGTGTCCATCAGGAGCTCACGCACTGCCCCGGCTCTGTTGCGGAAACCCTCTTCCATCCCTTGGAAGTCCTGGAAGAACGCGACGGCGTCCTGCACGATCTCGGCGCCCGCCACTTTGGCGATCGTACGCAGCACGGCCTGCGACGCGACGCTCACCGCCCGCAGGTACGCCCGGGTGGGCAGCAAGAGTGCCCGGAAGATGCGGTTCTCCAAGAAGTGAGTGAGACGGCGTGGCGCGTCGAGGAGATCGAGGGCATTGCGGGTGGGAGGCGTGTCCACCACGACCAGGTCGTAGGCCTTCTCCTCGGTCAGCTCGTAGAGCTTCTCCATGGCCATGTACTCCTGGGTGCCCGACAGTGCGCCGACCAGGTTCTGGTAGATGCGATTGGACTGGATGGCGGCCGCCTGCGCGGGCGTCTTGGCGTAGCGGCGCACCAGGTCGTCGAAGGTCCCTTTGGTGTCGAGCATGACGGCCGAAAGCTCTCCGGGCCAGTCGCCTTCGACGACCACGGGCGTGTTGGGCACCGAGTCGACCCCGAGCGAGTCGGCCAGCCTCCGGGCCGGATCGACGGTCACGACGCAGGCGCGGCGCCCCGATCGGGCCGCTTGGAGCGCGAACGTCGCAGACACCGTCGTCTTGCCCACACCGCCCGGCCCACAGCACACGACCACCGATCGCTCGCCGGCCAATCGGGCCAGTTCTCCGGGCGATCCAGCGGACTCACCGGGCGATCCAGCGGACGCACCGGGCGATCCAGCGGACTCACCGGGCGATCCAGCGGACTCACCGGGCGATCCAGCGGACGCACCGGGCGATCCAGCGGACGCACCGGGCGATCCAGCGGACGCACCGGACGATCCAGCGGACGCACCGGACGATCCAGCCGGCTCCCCAGCCGGAGGCACGCTCTTCACCGTGCTGCCTGCGCCGCTGTGAGGTCGGCGACGGCCGATGCCATGGAGCGGCTCAGCACGCCGATCTCGTCGGGACCTAGGACGGCCGCATGGAGCCGCGGGAGGTGGAGCTGCGGCAGCGGGAGCTCGCGGGCCAGGCGAGCCACCTGCTCTGCGGCCAGCGCGGCTCGATGCAGACGGAAGCGGCGAGCCGCTTCGAGCACGTCGGCGAGCGCCGGCGGCACGTCGACACCCGCCGCCGCGGCCGCGTCTGCGACCGAGGACGACAGCCCGGGCGGGATCTCGTCCATGCTGTTCACGACCACCGGCCCGAGCTGGACCCCGGCGCGATCCTCGAGCAGGTACGCCGCTTCCACCGTCTCGCTGACCGGCATCTCTTCGGGCAGGGTCACGAGCATGACCCGGCAGCGCGCCGGGTCGGTCAGGAGGTCCACCACGTCGGCCGCCTGGGCCCGGACCGGGCCACCGCGTGCCGCGTCGAGCAGACCGCTGGCCGAGGTGAGGAACGTCATGGCGTGTCCCGTGGCCGGCGCGTCTACGACGACGAGGTCGGCCACCTGGTCACGCTCGAGCTGCTTGACCTTGCCGAGGACCAACACGTCACGGATCCCGGGCACCGCCGTCGACACCACGTCGACCACCCCCGACGAGACGAGGCGGCGCGAGACGCGCTGGAGGCCATGGTCGGCCAAGTACTCGAGCAGTGCGTCGTCAGGGGTGATCCGCCGGCCACGAACGAGGCCGGCAGCGCCGGGGTCGCCGGGAGCGCGGCCGGAACCGGCGCGAGAGCCTGGAGCGCGGCCGGAGGCGGGACGTCGGTAGAGCGTGACTTCGTCGTAGCCCAACGGGTCGGGCGATCCGAACGCCGCGCTGATCCCCGACTTGCCCTCGAGCTCGACCACGAGCACCGAGAGGCCGGCGTCTGCGGCCATCCGGGCCAACGTTGCCGCGACCGTGGTCTTGCCCACGCCACCTTTTCCGGCAATGACGAGCACCCGGCTCTCTGCACAGAAGGTGGCGACGTCCATCCGGGCGCAGCGTAGCCGTTGGCATCTGCTGCCCTGCCCGCAGCGCTGGAGCCTGGAGTGGGAGCAAGATCGGGCGTGAGGTCGAGGCGGGAGCAGGCGTGAGGTCGAGGCGGGAGCGGGCGTGAGGTCGAGGCGGGAGCAGGCGTGAGGTGGGCGAGCTCGGACCGCTTGCTGGAATTCTCCCTGCTCAAAGCCATTGAATGCTGCTCTTGGTGGCGGTAATCTGACGACGTTCGGGGCGGGAACTCCAGCGGGGTGGGCGATGAGGAGAGGCGCGGAGGAATGGCAGGCAAGCGCAGCATGCCGCGGGCCTCAGGCGTCGGTGTTCTTCCCGCCGTCGCACACCGAACGCAAGGAGGAGAAGCTCGCCCGTGAAGCCCGGGCGAAGAGCATCTGCGCCGAGTGCCACGTGCGCCAGCAGTGCCTCAGCTACGCGATCTCCATTCGCGAGCCCCACGGGATCTGGGGCGGGTTGAACGAGGCCGAGCGCAAGCAGCTGATCGAAGCCCGCGCCGGCTGACTCCGACGTCTGAGGGGAACGGGCTCCCGGCTGTTCGTCTACCGGTACGTCCGCTTCAGCTCGGCGTCACGGGACGACTCGTCACCGTCTCTCCGGCGCCGGAGCGGGTGCCCGGGTCGGAGCGGGTGCCCGGGTCGGATCGGGTGCCGGGGTCGGAGCGGGCCTAGAGGTCCGCGGCGGGTTCGGAGTCGGGGTCAGATGCCGCTTCGTCCCATGTGTCACCTGCCTTCCATGTGCCGTCGCTGGTTGTGCTGTGCGCACCCCATCCCAACATCGATGGAACAGTGCTCACGATCAGCACGAAGAGCAGGAAGGTGATGACATGGACCGAGGTGCACCACAGGCAGATGTTGCCGATGATGAGGAGCTCCGCCGACACGAGGTACAGAGCGAATGCCATTCCCACGGCGATGAGGCCAAACCGAGCAATGTGCACCCTGCGGTCCGAGGATCGCCAGAGTGGAGGAAGGTTCATGACCACCATGACCACGTAAAAGCAGAGCCCCAGCACGGCGACCGGAATGCCCAGGAAGTAGGACTGGGCGCTGGTCGTCACCTTCGTGCAATTCACGATCCCCGAATCGCTGCAGGCGGGAGCGATCTTGGCGAAATGGTCGACGGTCAGGTAGACGGACACTCCGAGCGCGGCGACGGAGAGCGCCAGAGAGGTGATGATCCGCCAGGGAGCCGGGGGCACGATGGACGAGTCACCTTTGTCGGCCAGCATGGCGAGCCAGTTGCGCACGCCACGCGCCTTTGCACTGACCGGCGCCCGGTGGTCGACGGTCACGTTGTCAGCTTCATCGCCTTGGCGGCTGCCTGGACGCCCTTGCTCGCGCAGACCGAGCCAGGCTTCCCTCCGTCGATGCTGCAGATCGAAGCGGAAATGTAGTTCGAGGTCGCGATGATCGCCTGGGTCACGGGATCACTCGGGTCACTCAACGCACCGGCAATCTGAGAGCGGGCGAGGGACTGGAGGATCTCGGGCGAATAGCTTGCCCCAGTGACGATGGCCTTGTTCCCGATGTCGACGAAGGGGATCGACCCGCCACTGCTTGTCGACGATCCTCCTCCGTCGTACTTGCTCACCAACGACTCCTGCTGCGTGTCGAGCTTCTGCAGGACGATGTACGTCCCCGCGCTGTTGGTCTGGTTCGAGTAGTACTCGCGGAACTGGAACGTGATGTACGGGCTCGTGTAGGTGGCGTGGGCCAAGGTGAAGGTCGCGGTATTGGGATACACGTCGTCAGACGCCGATTGCATGGTCTCGAGACCGGTGAATTTCCCAAAACGCGACAGCGACGTGATGATCCCCCAGCGTTCCGCCGCGCAGTAGGGACAGAACTCTCCCCCCATGTAGAACACGCCGGGCTTGCCATCGAGTGTCAGCGCCGCCTGTCCGCTCTTGAGGGTCGGCGGCGTGACCGGGGTGGCAGATGAGGTGACACCGACCGTGTTGTAGACGGAGCTCGGCACCGCGGTGACCTCGTTGGCGATGGTTGCTGTGACCGGTTGGGCCTTGTACACCGCCCCCGTCCCGGTCGACGAGCTCGTCACTTTCACGACCACCAGCACGATGACGATGACCAGCACCAGGCCCACAAGCCCCCACGTGAGAAGGGCAGTCGGCGAGCGCCGCGGACCCGATGGAACGGGTCGGCTCCCGGACCGTGGGGGTCGCTGGCCACCGGTCTTGGCCGCGGCCGGCCTGGATGCGCCGCTACCGCCCCGCCCCGGTGGTTGGGCCTTGCCGGCTTGTGCCGACCCCTGCGACGCAGAGGCCTTTCCCTGTCCAGCCTTTCCCTGTCCAGGCTTGCCCTGGACGCCCTTCGCCGCTTCCTTGCCACTCACCGGACGGCTCTGCTGACGGGAGCGTTCCTTGTCCCCCGCTGAGCGGGGCTTGATGGGCTCGTTGGGATCAGGCATCGGCGTCAGGTTCCTCGGAGTGAAACCGCTCGGCACCGGGTCCGATCAAGGAGACCAGATGCGTCGAACGGCGTGGTCGGCATGGAGCAAATAGCTGGTGGCAGCCTAGACCAGCGAGGGAGCTCGTCGGCGGTCGGCCAATCCTGCGTGCACCGCGCGAAATTTCTCCCCCACCGTCTCGGACGGGAGGCGGCGTCAATCCCGTGGACGTGAGGCTAACGTCCTCGATGTGCCTGACGACCCCGATCTCCCCATCCCAGCGGAGCCACAAGGGCAGGGGGGACCCGCAGGACGGGGGGGACCCGCAGGACGGGAGTCTGATACCGGACCCGCGCTCCGGGCCGCCGCCACGATCATGATGGTCCGGGACGGTCCCCACGACGATGCGCCGCTCGAAGTGCTCATGGTTCGGCGGAACTTGCGCTCCGAGTTCGTCGGTGGCGCCTACGTGTTCCCCGGAGGCGCCGTCGACGCCACAGACCGAGGAGACCGGGCTGAGCGATGCAGCGAGGGGCGCTCGGACGCCGACGCAAGCGCGATCTTGGGACTTCCCTCCGGAGGGTTGTCATATTGGGTGGCTGCGTTGCGGGAATGCTTCGAGGAGGCAGGGGTGCTGCTGGCCTACCAAGATGAGCAGCCGCATGTCGCGGGCACCGAGGAGCGCGCTCGGCGGTCGTCGTCGACGGCACCTCATCTGTCCGCTTCCCCCGCCCCGGGCGCGAGATCCGCTCCAGGCGAGGCATCCGGTGAACGCGGGCGGACGCTTCTGTCTATGGGCGATCCCACCCGCGCCGCCCGGTACGCCGAACACCGAGCTGCCATCAACCGCGAAGACCGACAATTCCTCGACGTCTGCTCCGCGGAGGGCGTGCTGCTGGCCGTGGACAGAGTGCACTACTTTGCCCACTGGATCACGCCTGAGGGTGCACCCCGGCGCTATGACACGCGGTTCTTCGTCGCAGTCGCTCCGCCCGACCAGTCACCTGCCGACGACCGCGGGGAGACCATCGCGGCCGAATGGGTGCGTCCCGCCGACGCTCTCGCCCGGCATCGCCAAGGAGACATCGAGCTGATCTTCCCGACGATCAGGAACCTCCAGGCAATCGGTCGCTTCGCCACGGTCGACGAGCTCATCGCGGCAGCCGAAAGTGCCGTGCATGTCCCAACCATGCTGCCTCGGGTGGTGGCCGACGGCAACGGCGTGAGGATCCTGCTGCCTGGCGACTCGGGGTACCACGACGCCGAGGCGTCACAGCAAGCGGCTCGCAGCAGTGCGGGTGCGGGTGCGGGTGCGGGTGGGGGTGCGGGTGCGGGTGCGGGTGCGGGTGCGGGTGGGGGTGCGGGTGGGGGTGCGGGTGCGGGTGGGGCGATCCCGGGCGGTCGCACCGGAGGCGGGTCCAGCGCCGACTTCAACGACGTCGTGAGAGCCCTCTCGATCGCGGCCAACCCCGAGGATCAAGACGCCGCGGACGTCGACCTCACGACTGGCGTGGCGATCAATCACCACGGTCCCAGGTGACCACGCCGGGCGTCGCTAGCTCGCTCCCGTCACGTCGGATCAGGTAGGCCTCGTACTCCCCGTGTGCTCGCCAGGGAGCGGCGAGCACACGGTCGCCGCCGACGGCGAGTGCAGTGGCGTACGCGTCGGCCATTGCCAGGCTCGGGCCGATGACGGTTGCCGACGCCAGGGAACATCGGGGCTGGCGGCTCCATGGATCGAACAGATGGGCTCCTCGCTCGTAGGTCCCCGACGTTGCCACGCCGCCCCCGATCCCTGCACGACCGCCGATCTGCACGACCAGCGCGACCGCGTCGGTTCTCCACGGGTGGGCGATCCCCACCCGCCACGGGCTCCGATCGCCCTGGACCTCGGCGGAACCGCCGGAGGAGTCGGGTGGCGCGATACCCGAGACGGCGATGTCACCTCCCGCATTCACCATTGCTCCAGCCACACCGGCTTGGATCAGCACGTTGCAGGCTCGCTCGACAGCCCAACCTTTGACCAGACCAGTGGGGTCCACCCCTCCGGGCATGGCCCACGGATCAAACCATCCCGCAGTGTCCCTGCGCGCCTGTTCGCAAAGCACCAACACATCTCGGACCACATCGGGCGCGAGCGCAACATCCAACTCTCCGCGGCGGATCATGCTCATCGGGCTCTCCGCCTTCCACGTGCTGAAGACGGCGTCGGCGTCATGCAGCACGCCACACGACTCCGCCAGGGCGCGTTGCACAGTCTTCCCGTCGAGGCCGCCTCCCACGATGGTGATGGTTGCCATGGTGCCCATGACCTCTTCGACATGGCGCATCACGACATCCGGCGCCGTCATTTCCTCAGCATGGCCCACGACGGTGCTCGTGCCTTCAATTTTCGGACCAGAACCACCTGTGGCGAGCCGCTCCTCGTTCGCCGGGCCGCTCAAGCGAAGTGCAGCTTGTTGAGCGCTGCCTGCAGCGACTGGGCAAAGGCCTCGCTCGTGTAGGTGGCGCCGGAGATCGCCTGGATCTGGGCGCTCTGTGCCGACAGGACCTCCGAGCGCAGCATCGGGATCACCTGTTCGGCCAGTGTCTGAGAGTACGCCTCGGCAGTCCGAAGCTCAGGGACGCTCACCTGGGTGACGTGGCCACCACTGACCGTGGCTTTCACCGCCAGTTCGCCGTACCCGTACTGGATTGCTGTCCCGGTTGCACTGGCAGGTGCGCTGGCGGTCGAACGGCTGGTGGGAGGCGGTGTGACGCTCTGGTTGCTGGACTGGTTGCTGGACTGGTTCGAACCACTTGTCGTCGGTGTCGCTGGCGAGGTGGACGCTGACGACGAAGAGCCCGACCCCCCTTTCCCCGCCTTGCCCGTTGCGACGTTCGCGGTGCCACCCGAGGCTTTCGCCGTCGCGCCCGCACCGCTCGCAACGCGCGTTGCGCCCGGCACCCCAGGGAGAGGTGCAAGCACGCCGCTCGTGGAATGGGTGTGGAAAGTGAGAATTCCGGCAAGGCCGGCGAGCGTGGCGCCAAGCACCACCCAGGCACGCCTCACCGTGCCGGTGCGCCGCGGACTCGGCACGCGTGCCGGCCGGGTGAGGGCTCAGTAGGCGAAGGCTTCATGGTGCACCGCTCCCTTGGGGATCCCGAGCTGCCGGCCGACTCGTTCGACATTGGCGACGAACGCCGGCGGCCCGCAGACATACATATCTCGTCGGTGGACATCTGGCACCAGCCGTCGTAGCGACGCGGCATCCACGCGTGCCGCCCGGCGGTTACCGACCAATTCGAAGAGCTCCCCGTTCTTCTGGCGAACCAGCTCCACGACCTCGTCACGCAGCACCAGATCTTCGCGGCTCGCGGCCCTGACGATGACCACTGGCCGAGAGTTGCGCGGAAGATCCTCGAGCAATGCTCGCAGCGCGGTGATCCCGATGCCTGCAGCAACGAGCACTGCTCTCTGACGGCGTTGCGCGTGCCGGGTGAAAGCGCCGTAAGGACCTTCGATGAAGACACGGGTCCCCGGACGGATCCGGGCCAGCGCCGCAGAATGGTCACCGACTGCCTTCACCGTGAGGCGAACGTACGGTGGATGCGGCATGGACGAAAGAGAGTAGGGATGGGCCTGCCACCACAGACCCCGGACCATGAACCTCCACAAGAGGAACTGCCCTCCGTTGACCGGCAGCCGATCGAGCTTCCTGCCGGCGCAGATGATCGACGTCACCCCCGGCGTCTCTTGCTTGACCTCCACAACACGCAGGCGGTGCCGGAGACTGCGGTAGAGCGGGAGACCGAACCGGTAGCCGAGCACCACTCCGGCCGTCGCCGCCCAGACTGCCGACCACAGCGCCTGGGTCAACGGGTGCCCGACGAATGCCTGACCCAACACGATCACGTGGGCGAACGACAGGGCGAGGGCAAGGTACAAGTAGAGGTGGATGACCCACCACGTCTCCCGCCGCAGTCGGGTGCGGAGAGCCCGGATCGAGACGATCCCGGCGAGCGCCATGAGGGCGAGCGCGACCACCGCGGCCAGCATGTCCGGGTAGCTGGAGATCATCCGGCCCAGCTCCGCCCAAGCCCCCGTCCGCGATGCCTCTGCATAGCCGAGGGTGGTGAAGACGGCGTGAGCCCCGATCAAGCTGAGCGGCCACGGCCCGAGGCGGCGATGCCAGCGCAGCAAGCCGTCCTGGCCGACGAGTCGCTCGATCGCCGGTATGCGGCTCACCAGCAGCACCATGAGGAGAGCGAGGTACATCCCCACCATCCCGGTGAGGTTGCCGAAGAACGTCATCAACCCGCCGGGGATGGCGAGCTCGGCCGAGGTCTCCGTGCTCAAAGTCAGCACGACCACGACGACCAAGCCGATGCCGACGGCGATCTTCGCCATCCGGAGCACGCCGGGGTTGGGACGCCTTCTCCGGCCAGCCGGTGCCGCCCCTCGGGTGCGACGGGGTGCCGTCCCCGAACGGAGCGCTGTGCCCGAACGGGGTGCCGTCCCCGAACGGGGTGCCGTCCCCGAACGGGTCCGTACCGCGGATCGAGGCGGTACCGTCGTCACAGCAACCCCCGCGTCCAGACAACGTCCCCTCGGCACCTGGCGCTCGACGTGCACAAGAGGGAACCCGGCATCAGGACGCGATCTCGGGTCTCCTTCACGCAGTCAAGATTGGCGCATCCACCTGACAGGTGTCTGACGTGCGGCTAAGAAGCTTCTCAACCTCCCCCACCGATGGCACTCCCGCCCCGAAAGGTCCCCGGGAGAACAACCCGGCCCGGATGCTGCTGCCTCAGGCGCCATCCACTGCTCGGTCGAGGACGTCGAGAAGGCGGGCCGTGCACCCAGAGACCTCGACGATGGGTGCGACCTCCTCGGCCACCGCTCGCGCAAGCTCCGCGAAGACGTCTGAGAGGGGTCCTTCCCCCAGGGCGACCGGATCGCCGCTGTCCCCACCATGAGCGAGGTCGGGGTGCAACGGGATGCTCCCGACCAACGGGACCCCCAGCTCGGCTGCGAGCCGGCTGCCGCCGCCGGAGCCGAACAGCGCGTACGTGACCCCATGCTCACAGGTGAAGTCGCTCATGTTCTCGATGACACCGGCGACACGCAGGTAGCCCCTGCGGGCCATGTCCGCAGCTCGGGCCGCGACCTTCTGCGCGGCGATCGGCGGGGTCGTGACGACCAGGAGCTCGGTGCGAGGGAGCATCCTGGCCAAGCCCATCTGGACGTCCCCGGTGCCTGGCGGCAGGTCGATCAGGAGGTAGTCCAGATCCCCCCAGTGCGCGTCTTGTAGGAATTGCTGGACGGCGCGGTTGAGCACGAGCCCCCGCCACATGATGGCCCGGTCCTCGTCGGCGAGAAACCCCATCGACAGGACGCGCAGGACGCCGGCTCCGACCCTACGCTCCAAGGGGACCATCTTGCCGTGACGGGCTTCGATGTCCCCTTCCATGCCAAGCAGGCGCGGTATCGAAAATCCCCAGATGTCGGCATCGAGCACACCCACGGTGAGGCCCCGACGGGCGAGCGCAACCGCCAGGTTCACCGTCACCGACGACTTCCCAACGCCGCCCTTTCCCGAGGCCACGGCCAGCACCCGGGTGGTGGGAGGGACCGCCGTCGAAGGAGCGTCCTCACGGGCCTTCCAGCGGGCGCGGGCCATGACGGCGGACCTCTGTTCGGCGTCCATCTCGCCCACGGTCAACTCGACGGCACTCACCCCGGGCAACCCGGCCAACCGCCGCCGCACATCACCTTCGATCTGTGACCGGAGCGGGCAGGCGGCCACGGTGAGGGCGATAGAGACCGACACGACCCCGTCGTTCGTGACCCCGATCGACGGCACCATGCCCAGGGACACGATGTCGTCGCCCAGCTCGGGGTCGACCACTGACCGGAGCATCTCTCTCACCTGGTCCTCGGAAAGAAGCTCCCCGGACCGAGAGGGCCGTGCGAGGAGCGAGGGATCCTCGTCACGTCGAGGCTCGCCGCTGGACGCTCGTCCGCCTGGTCTGCGGTCGGCGGGCACACACGAATTCTACCTGGCCAGCGCCGAGGCGATGCCGGGCACCAGGCAGCGCGCACCGAGCACAGGACGCCGGCCGCCGAGCACGACGGCCAACATGCCCGTCCGGACATCCCGCCCTACCCGATAGCATGGCCTGGTACGGCAAGCCGGCGCCCCAAGGTTGCGCACCCGTCTCGGGTTCGGGCCGAGGGCAGAGCGGCGCCGCGAGAACAGGAATCGAGAACAGGAATGCAGTACCGACACGGGACGAGGGGGTCGCCTCGCCCGGCAAGGAGGAAGTCGTGACGGCACTGGGAGCCACGGTGAGCATTGGAAAGAAGCCCGACCCGGTCACCCTCACTGACCAGGCGGTTCAAAAGGTGGCCGACCTGCTGGCACAGGAGGCCGACGAGGGTCTGGCGCTGCGGGTCGCGGTGAAGCCCGGGGGGTGCTCGGGGTACAGCTACGAGATGTACTTCGACTCCGAGGTGGACGGTGACGACGTCGTGCGGGAATTCGGCGGGGTGAGAGTCGTCGTGGATCCCTCGAGCGCCGAGCTCTTGACCGGGTCGACCCTCGAGTATGAAGACGGGCTCCAGGGGGCAGGGTTCCACATCGTGAACCCGAACGCCACCCGCACCTGCGGTTGCGGCTCGTCGTTCAGCTGATCGGGATTTTCACCCGCTGCGGCAGCCTGCCGCTGAGGCTCGTCCCACGGTGATCGCCTTCACCTTGGACGACGAGCCGGTCCAAGTACCCGACGACGGCGAATCGCTCCTCTACGCGCTGCGCGAGCACCTTGGAAAGCGGTGCGTGAAGGACGGCTGCAGCCCTCAGGGACAGTGCGGCTGCTGCACGGTATGGATCGACGGGTTGCCGAGGGTATCGTGCGTGACCCCGGCGCGGCGGGCGGACGGCCGCGCCGTGACGACCACCGACGGCCTCTCCGATGACGATCGGGAGCGGTGGGCTCGGGCGTTCGTCGGCGCCGGCGCCAGCCAGTGCGGGTTCTGCACGCCGGGGATCGTGATGCGCCTGGCCGCGCTGGAGGGTCGGCGCGAAAAGCGCAGCGGTGCAAACGGGCCAGACGGGCGTCCGGGTGCTGCCACCGGCGCGGCGGGGGTCACCGCCGAGCGCGTGCGCACCGCTCTCCTCGCGCACCTGTGCCGGTGCACCGGATGGCAGACCATAGTGGAGGCGGCAGCCGACGTCCTTGGGATCGACCAGGAAGCTTCCTCGCTCGTCGCCGATCCGCCGCGCGACCCACTGATGGTCCAGTGGCGGGCACAGGTCGAGGGCCCTGCCTTCCAGTTGACGAGACCCGAGACCGTCTTGGGCACGGCGATCTTCGCCGACGACATGGCGCCGGCCGATGCCCGCGTTGCCGTGCTCGGCGCCGACGGCGAGCTCGTCGTGGCCGGTACCTTGGCCGAAGCGCGACAGCACGCGCACAAGGTCCAAGGGCGGAACTCAGGCGTGCCACTGGTGCACCCGGTCCCACTTCCCGACGGTGAGTGGGACCTCACGCTGCAGACCACCTGGGTGGAGCCGGCGTACCTCGAGCCGGACGCGAGCTGGTGCCGGCCCGGGTCGCTCCCGGCCAGCCCGCTCGCCAACGGCGGTGCATTCGGGGGCAAGCGCCGCTCCCCTGTTCCCGGAGAGGCCCGACGCCTCGCCGGCGAGCTCCACGCGCCGGTACGGGTCCTGTGGACCCGTGAGGACGTGACCCGTCTCGGTCCCAAGCGCCCCCCGATCGCAGCAGGAGTCCGACGGGACGGCAAGGGCGTGCTCCGCTTCGCGCGGACCGGCATCGGAGATGCCTCGGCACTCCGCGACGACGAGCTCGTGCTCACCCGTCGGGTGGCGGCGGTGAGCGAGCATGTCGACGTCGAACATGCCGACGTGCTCGGCCCGCCTGTCTCAGCCGAGCTCAGGGGGGTCGGATGGGTCGAGGCATCGGTGCTCTTGGCCGGGCTCCGGGCCCTGGTCGAAGGCAGGACCGGCCCGGGGTGGCCGGCAGAGGTCACGGCACCGTCGGGTGGTCGTGCCAGGGTCACGGTGCACCGCGACGACGCGATCACCGTCGAGGTGTGGGCGGGGACCGTCTTGGACGACGTCACCCTTCGCTCGTACTGCATCGGCGCGGTCCACCAGGCCCTGGGCTGGGTCTGGCAGGAAGGGATCGCCGTCGACCACGATGGACAGGTGTGCGACCTCACCATCCGCTCGTTCGGGATCGTCAATGCCCGGGACATGCCGCACATCGACGTCGTGATCCACCCCGCTGCGACCTGGCCGGTCAACGGTTCGGACGCGGTCTTCGCCGCCACCGCCGCGGCAGTGTGGGTAGCCGACGGCCTCGTCCCGCATTGGCCAACGCGCAGTGGGCGAACGTCGACGTGAGCAGCGCGACGTCGGGCACGGCCGGCGGCGGCCCAGAGGGGAGCAAGGCCGTGCGGCCGGTAGGTCCCTATACGCCCGTGCTCCGGATGGGAGCATGGGCAGTCACGTCGGGCCAGGTGGGGGCAGCTCCGGGACCCGACGGCCGGCCCCAGATCGTCGGTGGAGGTGTGGAAGCCGAGCTGCGTCAGGCACTCGCCAATGTGGCTCGTCTCCTCGAAGGCGAGGGACTGGCGCTTGCCGATGTCGTCAAGGCCACCGTCTTCATGGTGGACATTGCGGACTACACAGTGATGAACCGGATCTGGCTCGACACCTTTGGCGACAACCGGCCTACCCGCTCGGCCGTCGCAGTCGCGGCGCTGCCGATGGGCGCCAAGGTGGAGGTGGAAGCCTGGGCATACCGCCCGGAACCCGGTCAGTCCCCGGCTGCGGGCGTGGGCCGAGCACCGATCCAGCCGGCCTGACCGAACCGGTACCCGACCGAGCGCACCGTCTCGATGAGGTGCGCGTGCTCTTCGCCGAGCTTTGCCCGGAGCCGGCGTACGTGCACGTCGACCGTCCGGGCGCCGCCGTAGTACTCGTACCCCCAGACCCGGCTCAGCAAGGTGTCGCGGGTGAACACCTTCCCGGGGTGCGTCGCGAAGAACCGCAGGAGCTCGTACTCCATGTAGGTGAGCGCCAGTACCCGGCCTGCGACCGCCGCCTGGTACGTCTCGAAATTCAGCACCAGGGGCCCATACTCGACGACCTCGGGCTGGAGCCCGCGCCCGGAGCGCCACAAGAGGTGCCGGAGGCGGGCATTCGTTTCGTCGGCGTCGATCGGCAGCACGCAGAAATCGTCAAAGAGGTCGTCGCGCAGTGAGAGCGCGGCGATCTGGGCCGGCTCGACCAGCAACACCAAAGGCGCGACCGGTACCGGGCGCCGTCTCAGGTGGCGGCAGAACGCGATCGCCCCGGACAAATCACCTTCGGCGCATACCACCGCGCCACCCCACCCGTCGGGGACTGACTCGGCCTCGATCCTGTCTGCGGAGTCGGAGCTGCCCGCGCCGAGAAACCGGTACCCGCCTCGGCGCAGCGCAGCCTGCAGCGTGAGTGGCACTGGGTCGGGGTAGCACAGCAGCGGATCCACGATCGGCCCGTCCACGTCGCGCGATCCGCTCAAGACCGCAGGAGAATCGGCCACGCGCTTCGTCCGATGGGACCCTGAGAGCCCGACGTCTTCATCACAGCGTGGGGAGGTAGCGGGCGATCTCAAACTGGGTCACTTCGGATCGGTACGCTGCCCATTCGTCTCGCTTGTTGCGGATGAACCACTCGAAGACGTGGTCCCCGAGGGTCTCCGCCACCAGCTCGGAGCGTTCCATCACGTCCACCGCTTCGTTGAGGCTGCTCGGCAGCGGCGCGAGCCCTTTGGCCGCCAGCTCGTGACCTGCGAGGCTGAAGAGGTCGTCGTCCGCCTCGGGAGGCAGCTCATAGCCGTGCTCGACGCCTCGCAACCCGGCGGCCAGCACGACGGCGAAAGCGAGATAAGGATTGCACGCGCTGTCGGGCGCCCGGTACTCGACGCGGGTGGACTCGACCTTGCCGGACTTGACGACCGGGACCCGGACGAGCGCAGAGCGGTTGTTGCGCGCCCAGCTCACGTGGATGGGAGCTTCGTAGCCGCTCACGAGGCGCTTGTAGGAGTTCACCCACTGGTTGGTCACCGCCGTGATCTCCGGCGCGTGGTGGAGCAGGCCCGCGATGAACCGGTACGCGACCGCCGACAGCCCATAGGGGTCGTCCTCGTCCACGAAGGCATTGTGCTCGCCGTTCCACAACGACAGGTGGGTATGCATCCCCGATCCCTGCATGCCTGCCAATGGCTTGGGCATGAAGCTTGCAAAGACGCCCTGGCGGCGCGCGACCTCTTTCACCACCAGGCGCGTGGTCATCACGGTATCGGCCATCGTGAGGGCATCGGTGTACCGCAAGTCGATCTCGTGCTGGCTCGGCGCGTCCTCATGCTGAGCGTGCTCGACGGGGATGCCCATCTCCTCGAGCATCAGCACCGTCTTGCGCCTCAGATCGCTCGACAGGTCGGTCACCGACAGGTCGAAGTACGAGCCCGAGTCGAGCGTGCGCGGCGGGTGACGGGGGTCGTCGTCTGCGAAGTAGAAGTACTCGAGCTCCGGGGCGGCGAAGAACGTGTACCCGGCCCTGGTGGCCCGCTCCAGCGTCCGGTGGAGCGCGTGTCGCGGACATCCCTCGAAAGCCGCGCCTTCGAGGGTGAAGATGTCGCAGAAGACCCGGGCCACCGTCTCGTCGGGCCCGTGCCAGGGGAGGAGCTGGAAGGTCGTGGGGTCAGGACGGGCCAGCACGTCGGCCTCCTGGACACGGCTGAACCCGTCGATAGCCGAGCCGTCAAAGGTCATCCCCTCGTCCAGGGCATTCTCCAGCTCGGCCGGGGTGATGTGGAACGCCTTGGGCGTGCCGAGCACGTCGGTGAACCAGAGCTGGACGAACCGGATCCCCCGCTCCTCGACGGTCCGCAGCACGTAGTCACGCTGGCTCTGCATGCGGTGAAGTCTCGCAGATCCGCCTTGTCCCTCCAACCTCACGCGGCCGCTCGGCCACCGCAGGCGCACGGTCAGCGCGACCGGGATCCCCCCGTTCCGAGTGCCCGCAGGGACCTCCTATGTGTGAACGGCGTATGAACACTGGTCCCGCGAAGCCGTTTCGGCTTGTCCGCGCTGTCCTGGTCGGTCAGAGTGTGGTCCGACACGCCGGCATCGCGGCGGGGACGAGAAGGGAGAGGACATGCAGCAGCGCACGCCCGGCGAAGTCGTCGAGATGGTGAAGAAAGAGGGGATCGAGATCGTCGACCTGAGGTTCTGCGACCTGCCCGGGATGATGCAGCACTTCTCTACGCCTGCTCACACCCTGGTGGAAGACGTCTTCACCGAGGGCTACGGCTTCGACGGCTCGTCGATCCGAGGGTTCCAGCAGATCCACGAATCGGACATGATCCTGCTCCCCGACCCGAACACGGCGTTCGTCGACCCGTTCAGGGAGCACCGCACCTTGAACATCAACTGCTTCATCCACGACCCGGTGACCGGCGAGCCGTACTCTCGCGACCCCCGCTACGTGGCGAAGAAGGCCGAGGCCCACCTCGGCACGACCGGCGTTGCCGACACCGCCTACTTCGGTCCCGAAGCGGAATTCTTCATCTTCGACAGTGTCCGCTACGGACAGGGAGTGAACTACGCGAGCTACGAGGTGGACTCGGTCGAAGGGCACTGGAACACCGGTGCCGACGAGATGCCGAACCAGGGCTACAAGCTCCGGCCCAAAGAGGGGTACTTCCCCGTGCCCCCGAGCGACCATTTCCAGGACCTCCGCTCCGAGATGATCCTCACGATGGAGCGGCTCGGCATCGAGATCGAGATCCAGCATCACGAAGTGGCCACCGGCGGGCAAGCCGAGATCGACATGAAGTTCGACACGCTCCTGCGAATGGCCGACAAGCTCATGGTCTACAAGTACGTGGTGAAGAGCGTGGCTTTCCAAGCCGGGCTCAGTGCGACGTTCATGCCCAAGCCGCTTTTCGAGGACAACGGCTCTGGGATGCACACGCACCAGTCGCTGTGGTCGGCCGGCGAGCCGCTGTTCGCCGGCGACGGCTATGCCGGCTTCTCCGACATCGGCCGGTGGTACATCGGCGGGCTGCTCAAGCATGCGCCAGCGATCCTCGGGTTCGCAGCCCCGACCACCAACTCGTACAAGCGCCTGGTCCCGGGCTATGAGGCACCGGTGAACCTCGTCTACTCCCAGCGCAACCGGTCGGCCGCCTGCCGGATCCCCCTGTACTCGAAGAGCCCGAAGGCCAAGCGGGTGGAGTTCCGCTGCCCCGATGCCGCGTCGAACCCGTACCTGGCATTTGCCGCCCAGCTCATGGCCGGCTTGGACGGGGTCGTCAACAAGATCGAGCCACCCGAGCCCCTCCAGGTCGACTTGTTCGACCTCCCACCCGAGGAGCTGGCGGCCATCCCCCACACGCCAGGGTCGCTCGAAGAGGCGCTCGCCGCTCTCGAGGCGGACCAGGACTTCCTGAAGGCTGGCGGCGTCTTCACCGACGACCTCATCGACACCTGGCTGTCCTACAAGCGTCGGGAGGAGGCGGACCAGATCCGCTTGCGACCGCACCCCTGGGAGTTCGCGCTCTACTACGACATCTGAGCGGGACCGGCGTGCCGATCCGGGGTCTCCGGGGATTCCGGGGACTCCGGGGACGCGCCGGCGCTCCCAGCCGTGCACGGCACCACCCCCAGTTAGGCTCGCTCCGTGGACATGCGAGTAGCGGCTGCGCAGCTCAACCCGGTCGTGGGTGACCTCGAAGGGAACGTGTCCCGCATCCTCGCTGCGCTTTCGACGGCTGAGTCCCTCGGCGCCCAGGTGTGCGTGTTCCCCGAGCTGGCCATCACGGGCTACCCACCCGAGGACCTGCTGCTCAAGCCCGGGTTCGTCGCCGACAACGTCGCCGCGCTCGGCGAGGTGGCACGGGCTACCGCCCGCTGCCTGGCGGTCGTCGGGTACGTCGCGCCGCTCGCCACCGC
Source organism: Acidimicrobiaceae bacterium (assembly GCA_027342785.1). GTDB lineage: Bacteria > Actinomycetota > Acidimicrobiia > Acidimicrobiales > RAAP-2 > JAJYWF01. The sequence continues at coordinate 22,820 of DAHWPS010000226.1, read as the reverse complement.
GTCGAGGACCTCTGACGGCGGGGGTCCCGCCCTGGCGAACGCGGCCGCCGTATGCCTGGACGGCCGGGTCGTCGGTGAGCACCACAAGCGCATCCTTCCGAACTACGGGGTATTCGACGAGCGCCGCTGGTTCGTCCCGGGGTCCGGACCGCTCGGGCTCTACCGGCTCCACCACGCGCTGGTGGGCGTCTCCATCTGCGAGGACGTGTGGTCGCCGGACGGTCCGGTGCCCCTGCTCGGCCGGGCGGGTGCCGACCTGGTCGTGAACGTGAACGCGTCGCCGTACTCGCGGGGCCGCCGGGCCGAACGTCTCGAGATGCTGGTCGAGCGGGCTGCACAGGCGGGCTGCCCCATCGTCTACGTCAACCAGGTCGGTGGTCAGGACGAGCTGGTGTTCGACGGGGCCAGCCTCGTCGTGGGGTCCGACGGTGCCATCCTCGCCTCCGCTCTCCAGTTCCGCGAAGACCTGCTCGTGGTCGACCTGACACTCGAGGAGAACGCGGGTGGAGCGGAGCTGTCGGAAGGACACGATCGCGGTGTCGAAGTGCGTGAGACCGGCTCGGGAGCCGAGGACACACGCTCGACTGCGATGGGCCGTGCCGCAACGACGCCCTCCCGCCCGACGCTTCCGTCACTGCCACTTCGGCCGGCGGTTGCTCCTCTGGACGACCTGGCCGAGATCTACGAGGCGCTCGTGCTCGGTACCGGCGACTACCTGGCCAAGAACGGCTTCACCGATGCGGTGGTGGGTCTGTCGGGCGGCGTCGACTCGGCGCTCGTCGCCACGGTCGCTGCCGACGCGCTCGGTGCCGGCCACGTCCACGCCCTGGCCATGCCGTCGAGCTACTCGAGCGAGGGATCGCTCTCCGATGCAGCCCTGGTGGCCGAGCGACTGGGCATCGACCTGCAGGTGCTACCCATCGAGCCGGCCCACGAAGCGATCTGCGCGTCGCTCGTGCCGGTGCTCGGGCAAGCGCCCCGAGGTGTGACCGACGAGAACCTCCAGTCCCGGCTACGCGGCGTGCTGCTCATGGCCTTTTCGAATGCCACCGGCAGCATCGTGCTCACCACGGGCAACAAGAGCGAGATGGCCACCGGGTACTCGACGCTCTACGGCGATTCGGCCGGAGGGTTCGCCGTCATCAAAGACGTCCCCAAGACGCTCGTCTACGAGCTGTGCAGGTACCGCAACCGGCGCGACGAGGCGAGCGGTGGGACTGGGCCCATCCCGGCAAGCGTCCTCGCGAAACCGCCGTCGGCCGAGCTGCGTCCCGACCAGCGTGACGACCAGTCGCTGCCCCCTTACGAGCGGCTCGACCCGGTGCTGGCCGCCTACGTCGAAGGAGACCTCACTTCCCCCCAGTTGATCGAGGCCGGGTACGACCCCGCGATCGTGGACCAAGTCGTGCGCCTGGTCGACGGGGCGGAGTACAAGCGACGCCAGATGCCGCCGGGGGTGCGGATCAGCGTGAAGGCGTTCGGCAAGGACCGCAGGATGCCGATCACCAACCACTACATGCCCGCCCGGGTGGCCCGTGGCGCCCGGGCGGCGCGTGGCGCCCCGTCGACCGCAGTGGCCGATGCCTGAGCCCGCCCGGGTGGCCCGTGGCGCCCTCCCGATCGTCCAGATGGCCACCATCGTGGGGGGGTACTGCTGGATCGAGCGCCGGCTGTTCGAGGTCACGGGGAGGTGGGCGTCCGACCCCGTGCTCCTCGACGCTCCGGACGCTCCCGGTGCCTCGCGCGCCCCGGCTGCGATCCGGCTCCACTTCGACGAGTTGCGGGTCCAGCACGCCCGACACTCGGCAGAGTGGGCCGATCGGCTCCCCTTGGCGCACGGTTTCGACCGCCGAGCGCTCACGGTTGCCCCCAATCCCGGGGTGGAAGCGGCGATCCGCCTCCTCGAAGCCGGCATCCCTGCCGCCGGGCACGACGAGCACACGCCCAGCGCACGCCGGGTCCTGATCGGCCGGTTGGCCGGTCTTCATCGCGTGATCCTGCCACGCCTGGTCGCCGGCTACGAGCGGCACCGGTCGGCCGCCGTGCCGGTGGCCGACCGGCCGATCTCGAGAGTGCTCGATCTGGTCCTCCGAGACGAGGAGGCCGCGCTCCGAGATGGCGAGGCGCTCCTCGAGGCCGTCCTCAAGACTCCCGCCGAGGAGAAGGCGGCGGCCGGGGCAGTCGGTGCACTCGAGAGCACCCTGGACCGATCGAGGATCGAGGCCGGGCTCGTGGACTGGCCTGCGCCACCATCGGGCGATCGGGGCACTTGACGCGTCCTGTAAAATGTCAACACACCGCTTGTGCGCCGGTATCAGGTGAGCACGCAAGCTGCCTCAGAGCCGTCCGACTGAGCACGATGTGCTCGGTGACGGCACACCGATCCTGAAAGGCACGGAACACGTTGGCGAAGGAACGCATCGAGCGCGATGACGAAGACCTCGTCAGGCTCTATCTGACCGATATCGGCCAGTACCCCCTCCTTACCAAAGACGACGAGGTCCGCCTGGCCCAGGCGATCGAGTCCGGGCGTGAAGCCGAGGACGTCCTCCGAGCTGCCCCGAAGGGGTTGACGCCGGCGAAAAAGCGCGAGCTGCGCCGGACGGCCATCGCAGGCGAGCGGGCCCAGCAGACCTTCGTGCAGTCCAATCTGCGCCTGGTCGTGTCGATCGCCAAGAAGTACCAGGCATCGGGGCTCCCGCTCCTCGACTTGATCCAGGAGGGCAACCTCGGGCTCATGCACGCAGTCGAGAAGTTCGACTGGCGCAAAGGCTTCAAATTCTCCACGTACGCCACGTGGTGGATCCGCCAGGCCCTTACCCGCGGCACCGCCAATACCGGGCGCACCATCCGGCTCCCAGTGCATGCCGGCGACACGTTGGCTCGGGTCCAGAAGGCTCAGGCCAGGCTCGAGTTGAAGTTCGGCCGGCCGGCGACCTTGGTCGAGCTGGGTATCGAGGTGGAGATGCCCGAGGACAAGCTCGTCGAGGCCCTGCGGTTCAGGGCTGAACCACTCTCCCTGTCCGAACCGCTTCGCGAAGACGGTGACGCCGAGCTCGGTGACGTGGTCGAGGACCGTTCCGCCGAGTCTCCGTTCGAAGTGGCCGCTGTCTCCCTCCTCCCCGAGGAGATCGGCCGCCTGCTCTCACCCCTCGACGAGCGTGAGCGCGAGATCCTGCGGCTGCGCTTCGGACTGGACCGGGGCGAGCCGAGGACGCTCGAGGAGGTTGGTGAGCACTTCAACCTCACCCGGGAGCGGATTCGCCAGATCGAGGCCCGGGCGATGTCGAAGCTTCGCCACCCCTCCTCGGACACCGGGGCGCGCGACCTGCTCACGGTCTGACCAGCCGGACCCTGGCGCCGTCGTCCTCAGGCACGACGTCGCTCGCACCCGCACCTCCGCCGGACGGCCATCCCGGGGGAGCGATAGCATCCACGCCATGAAGAAGATCATCCTGCTTGCGCTCTTGATCGCCCTCGGCGTCGTCGCCGCCAAACGCCTTCGGACCACCTGACCGATCGGCGAGCACCCGGGGTCCCCGGCGGCCCGGAGTGGTAAGCCGGCGCCGCCCGAGGGCATGAAAGCGGTTCAGGCGTCCGGCCGCGCAGCGATCACCTGTGCCCGGCCTCCCCGCGTCCGGCCGGGCGAGCGTGCCCCACTGGTGCGGGCGCGAGCCCGATGACCCCTCCAGAGCACCCATCCCGCCACCGCCACGGCGGCGACCGTGGTGAACACCGACGTCCGCACGGCAGCGCGATCCCGCAAGCGCACCGGGTTGCTGAACTCCCGGACCTCCCACCCGCGCCCCTTGGCCGTGCGAGCCAACGACCGATCAGGGTTCACCGCGACAGGGTGGCCGACGGACTCGAGCATCGGGAGGTCCGTGGCCGAGTCCGAGTACGCGGTGGAGAGCGCGAGGTCAATGCCCTCCTGCTCCGCCAACCTGCGGACCGCCGACGCCTTCGCCGGGCCGAACGCGTAGAACGCCATCCGACCCGTGTAGCGCCCCTCGGCGTCGACTTCGGCCCTCGATGCCACCGACCCGTCGACACCGAGGAGCTCGGCCAAGGGCTGGACGATCTCCTCGGGCGCCGCGGAGACCAGGTAGACGAGGTGCCCTGCGCGGCGGTGCTCCTCCATGAGGTCGAGGGCCTCGCGGTAGATGATGGGCTCGATCGTGTCGGAAAGCGTCTCTCGGACGATCGAGGCCACCCGGTCCCGCTCCCACCCTCTGGTGAGCACCAGCATGCTCTCGCGAATCCGGGCCAGCTTCTGCTCGCTGGCGCCGAACTGGAGGAACACGAGCTGCCCGACGACTGCCCGGACCACCGTCCGGCGACTGATGAGGCCACCGCGGCGGAACGGTCTCCCGAATGCAGCGATCGACGCCTTGGCGATGACCGTCTTGTCGAGATCGAAGAAAGCCGCCCGCACGATGGCAATTGTAGGGTCCTGTGACGCCGGGATCGGCGCACCACTTACGTGCCGATGAGCAGTGCCTGCACCGCAGCCTCGACCTCGGCGATGACGAGGGTCAGCACCTCGTCGCCGATCTGGAGCACCGTGTCACCGCGCGGGACGACGAGGCGGTCGTCGCGCACGACGGCCACCACCGTGGCATCGCGAGGAAACTCGAGATCAGCAATGGCTCGACCGGCCGCCGGCGAGTCCTCCGCCAGGGTCACCTCGACCAGGTGTGCAGCACCTCCTTGGAACTGCAGCAGGCGGACGAGGGAGCCGACCGATACCGCCTCCTCCACGAGAGCGGTGAGGAGCTGGGGGGTCGAGACGGACACATCCACTCCCCAGCTCTCGTTGAAAAGCCACTGGTTCTTGGAATGGTTCACCCGGGCCAGCACACGCGGCACTGCGAATTCCTGCTTGGCCAACAAGGAGATCACGAGATTGTCCTCGTCGTCCCCGGTGGCCGCCACCACCACGTCGACGGTGCCCATCCCGGCAGCATCGAGCGAGGCAACTTCGCAGGCGTCGGCCGCAACCCACGTCACGTCCAGCTCCTGGCGCCGTCGTTCGACGAGATCTGAGTCCTGCTCGATCACCATGACCTCGTGGCCGTTCATGTGGAGGTCCCGTGCGATCGCGGTCCCCACGCTCCCGCCACCTGCAATGGCGACCTTCACGACCGCTCCTCGCTGCCGGGCGCAGCGCCGGTGACGGTCGTGCCCTCTGTCGTGCCGGTCTCGGCCATGAGCGCCTCGAGCTCGGCCAACGCATCCCGCATCACCGCGACGTGAAGCTGGTCGCCCTCCTGCCCCACGAGGTCGCATCCATCGAGGCGGGGCACACCGGCCCGGGTGACGCCGACCAGGCGGATCCTCCCGGGGCTCTCGATCCCCGCGAGCTTGCGCCCCGCCCAATGCTCGGGCAGCTCGCGCTCGATCAGCACGAGGCGTCCAGAAGCGTCGGCCCATTCCCCGGCCGCCGCCTCGGGCAGCAGGCGGCGCCGTACCTGGTCGATCGTCCAGGTCACCGTTGCGACCGTCGGGATGCCCAGGCGCTGGTAGATCTCGGCCCGGCGCGGGTCGTAGATCCGGGCCACGACCCGAGGTATCTGGTAGGTCTCCCGTGCGATCCGCACCGTGAGGATGTTGGTGTTGTCACCACTGGTCACCGCAGCCAGGGCGGTAGCCCCGATCGCTCCGGCGTGCTCGAGGTCGTCACGATCGAACCCCGAGCCCACGATGCGCTGCCCCGGCCATGACTCGGGAAGCCGACGAAAGGCGCGCGGTGACCGGTCGATCACCGCGACGTCGTGCCCCTCGTTCACCAGAGCGACGGCGAGGCCCGATCCCACACGTCCGCACCCCACGACCACCATGTGCACGCTGACAGTGCAACACGACACGTGAGGTCCTGTAAAGCCCGGGCACCGGTCACCTGTCGAAGCCGTTGCAGCCGAGTGAGCGATGGTGATCACTCACGCTGCACCGTTCCTCAACACTCGGCGGAACTCAGTCCCGCCTTGCGGGTGGTCCCGAACGATCTTGGGCCACCGGCACCCTTGGACCGCACGACCCGAGCTGTAGCTCGCTCTTCCCCATGCTCTGCTGGAGTCGAGGCACACCTCCTCTCTTGGCGTGCTCGATGTCCGAGCCCGCGTCTCGCGATGACAAGAGCCGCCGCACGGTGGCCCGAGGCATCGGCTGAGATCTCTTGGAGTGAGCCGAGCCAGTGCTCGGTGCCCCACTTGCTGGTGTAGGCCGGATCGACGGCAATGACGGCGACCCCGGCGTTGGTCGCCATCTGGACCAGGCGTTGAGAGAACTTGGCCGTCGGGATACCTGCGAGTAGGCGTCGGAAGCTCTTCTCCCGCCTGCCCCGTGAAGGACGGTGTCCCGTGCGCTCTTTGCCCAGCTCCCGAGCCTCGGCGACGTCCAGGTTCTCGATCACGATGGCCCGACAGCCGCTGTCCCGTGCGGTCGTGAGCAACTCGGAGATCGCCTGGCGCAGGTGGCCGTCACGGGCGGTGGCGGGCAAGTTGGAGAGTGCGAGCGGGATCGTGCCCGGACGGCCGAGAGGGTTCCCAGAGGGGTCCACCACCATCGCTGCGAGGTGCCCTGCGTTGACGTCGACGGCCAGGACCCGGTGCCCTCGGAGCTGGCCTACCCGGATCTCGGAGCTCGAACGCGGGGTCACGCACGACACCGCACTCGCCCGGCGCTCCGTGAAGTGGCTCGACGAGCGCAGCACGGACGCCCCAGAAAGTGCCCAACTCGCGGCTTGACAACGATAGGAGCATCGACTGTTGGCAACACCGGCGCACCGCCTTTGGCCGGCACACCTCACAGCAGGCCGGCACCGATGGGACAACCGGCCTCGGACGCCTCTGTGATCGAGCGTCGGCAGCCCATCTGGTGACCGCGGGCCATCAGTTCTACTCTTGCGCGGTGGATACCCACGAGCGCGACGACCCGTCGTCGGACGACCGGGACGGTTCATCGGACCCAGGGAGCGCGGCGCAGGGCGCGAGAGGTGCCGACGGCGCAGCCCATCCGGCACGCGGGCTCCGGCGCCCGCTCCCTCCGCCGCCCCGGCCCATCGCCCTGCCCTCGGGTGTGGCGTCACAGTTCCCCGAATCGATCCGCTACCGGATGAAGAATTGGCTGCTCGGACCGCCACTGGTCACCGAGCAGCTCAGCAGCGAGCGGCTCGGGCGGCCGACTGCCCTCGGCGTGCTGTCGCCGGACTGCATCTCCTCGTCGGCGTACGGCACCGAGGAGATGCTGACCCAGCTCGTCCCCTACGTCGGCCTGGCCGCCTTCACCCTGGTCGTGCCCATCACGTTGGCCATCATCGGCGTGCTGTTCTTCGTCACCCTCTCGTACCTCGAGGTCATCCAGCTCTACACCAAGGCCGGCGGTTCTTACGTGGTCGCCCGTGACAACTTCGGGCCCCAAGTGGCCCAGGTGGCCGCCGTTGCCCTCCTCATCGACTACACGGTCACCGTCGCCGTCCAGACCTCGGCTGGCACCGCTGCGCTCACGAGCGCCCTGCCGTCCTTGTTGAGCTACACCGTTCCCATCACGGTCGGCGTGGTCCTCGTCCTGCTGTACGGGAACCTCCGGGGCATCCGCGAGGCGGGGAAGTACTTCGCCTTCCCGACGTACTTCTTCATCTTCAGCTTGGGAAGCGTCATCATCGTGGGCTACGTGAAAGCGGCTCTGGGTGATCTTCACGCCAAACCGCTGCCACCGGCCTCCGAGCTGGTCGGCCAGCACATCGGGACCCCGGGGGGCGGGCTGCTCATGGGGCTGGCCTTCATCTCGCTCCTCAGGTCCTTCGCCAATGGCGGATCGTCGCTCACCGGGTTGGAGGCGATCTCGAACGGGGTGAGCAGCTTCCGGCCTCCAGAGTCCCGCAATGCCCGGGTCACGCTCGTGGCGATGAGCTCGGTGCTGGCGTTCTTGGTCCTCGGTGTGACCCTCCTGGCCCGCTGGACCCACGCCGTCCCCTACGCCATCGGCTCGCCCACCGTCGTGTCCCAGGAGGTGCGCGACGTGCTCGGGAGCAGGGGGATCGGGCACGTCCTTTTCTACGTGGTCCAGTTCGCCACGATGCTCATCCTCTATACGGGTGGCAACACGAGCTTCAACGGGTTCCCCTACCTCGCCAGCTTCGTGGCCGGGGACTCGTTCCTGCCCCGCCAGCTCACCCGCCGTGGCCACCGACTGGCGTTCTCCAACGGCATCATCGTCCTGTCCGTCGTGGCCGTCACGCTGATCCTCGTCTTCCAGGCGAGGGTCGATGCCCTCGTCGCCCTCTACGCCATCGGCGTGTTCACCGGGTTCTTCATGGCCGGGTCGGGGATGGTGAAGCACCATCTGCGCGAGCGTGGTCCGCACTGGCGGCGCAGCGTGATCGTGAACGGCTTCGCCGCCGTGCTCACGGCCAGTGTCGTCCTCATCTTCGCCGTGGCCAAATTCCTGGAGGGCGCGTGGGTGGTCGTGGTGCTGGGCCCGCTGCTCTACTGGGGACTCATCCGGCTCCACAAGGAGTACCAAGAGGAGTCCGAACAACTCGAGGTGGGAGCGATCCGGGCGTCAGAGGGGCGAATCCTCCGCCGGCACGTCGTGGTCGTCCTGGTCGACCGGTTGGACATGGCGACCGCCCGGGCCATCCGCTATGCCCGGACCCTCGCCCCTGACGACCTACGCGCAGTCCATTTCGACATCGACGGCGCGGTTGCACGAGAGCTGGAGCGCGAGTGGAGCAGGCTGGGCCTTTCTCGCCTCCCGCTCGACATCGTCGAATGCCCTGATCGACGCCTTGCCCGCGCCGCCATCGAGCTGGCAGCCGAGGCGGTCGCCGACGGCGACACCGAATGCACGGTCCTGCTCCCCCGGCGGAGCTTCAGCTCGGGATGGGGAAGGTTCCTCCACGACCGCACGGCCGACCGGATCGCCACCGTCCTCGGCCAAGTGCCTCACGTGAGCGCGACCATCGTCCCCTACGACCTCCACGGGCGTTGGGGCGACCGGGGCGAGCAGTACCGCCAGATCGTCCAGCGCGCGGTCACCGCCGGCCCGGGGCCCGAAAGCACCTCGGCCACTGCTCCTGCGACCGGGACGAGCACCGGCGTGGTCGAGAGCCCGGACGACGACACGGCAAGCGGGCGTGGTCTCTACGCAACACTTGGGACCGGAGAGACGGGTGGGCAGGCGATCGACGGCGATGGCGCCAACGACACATCGACCGGCACGAGCACGAGCACGAGCCCGCCCACCCCGGAGCCATCGCGCGGCCGCGGCTCCCGGCGCGACCGCGCCCGGGAAGCCGCGACGTCGCCGGCTGACCAGGCCCTCGCCCGGCGGTCCGCCGGCACCAGCCCCGTGGGTTCTGTCCAATTCCGCGAACGGGTCCGCATCGCCGGACGCGTCCGCTCGGTCCGTGTCCAGCCCCGGGCAGGTACGTCGAACCTCGAGTGCATCCTGAACGACGGCACCGGCAGCATCCTGCTCGTGTTCCAAGGCCGGCCTCGTATCCCCGGCATCGAGCCGGGTGCGCGCCTGGTCGCCGAAGGCATGGTGGGCTTCTGGGGACAGCGCATGGCCATCTTGAACCCCGACTACGAACTGGTGTCGGGCTCCGACGGGCCTCCTCCCGCCACCGCCTCGTGAGAGAATGACCGCTGTTCAGCGCCCTGAGGAACCTGCGACAGAACGCTTCCTTGCCTCCGGGCCGCTCCAGTCGCTATCGTCCCCACGACCTCGGAGAGTCGCTGGTCCGGTGTTGCCCGTTCCCGTCGCCGGGCCGGGGTCCAGATCGGCTCTCGGGCCGAGCGGTCGATCCGGACGTCACCAGGAAGGCGGGACCGGGGTCGAGGCCAGTCTCCGGCGATCGTGCCGGTGCTCGGTGGCCGCCGACGACGAGGAGCGAGAGAGTGCGAGCTGACACGAAAGGGAAGACCTCGGGATGATCCACGCCTTAGTTGCTGAAGGGGGCTACCAAGCCTTCCACCTGAGCTCGGCCGATTGGGTGTGGCTCTTCGTGGCGTTGGGTGCGGGAGTCGTGGGCATCGGCACCGGGCTCATCCTCATGCGCGGTGTCCTGGCTGCCGACACCGGCACGGCAAAGATGCGTGACATCGCCAAGGCGATCCAAGAAGGTGCCGAAGCGTTCTTGAAGCGTCAGTTCCGGGCGATCGCCGTGATCGTGGTGCCACTGGCCGTCCTCATATTCTTCACCGCTACCCAGGTCACGAGGCCCAACGGTTCGGTCGCACTCAATTTCGTCCACGCCGGGATCTACCGGGTCATCTGCTTCCTCTTCGGCGCGACGTTCTCGGGTCTCACCGGGTTCATCGGCATGAGCATCGCCGTCCGAGGAAACGTCAGGACCGCGGCCGCGGCAGCCAAGGGCGGGAAGCTGGCGGGCGCTCTCCAGGTGGCATTCCGCACGGGCGCGGTGACCGGCATGCTGTGCGTCGGGCTGGGTCTGCTCGGCGCGACCGGGATCGTGATGATCTTCCAGAACAGTGCGACCGCAGTGCTGATTGGCTTTGCTTTCGGAGCCTCCCTGCTCGCACTGTTCATGCGGGTCGGCGGTGGGATCTTCACCAAGGCGGCTGACGTCGGTGCCGACCTGGTCGGCAAAGTCGAGGCAGGGATCCCCGAGGACGATCCTCGCAACGCCGCCACCATCGCCGACAACGTCGGGGACAACGTCGGGGACTGTGCCGGGATGGCCGCCGACCTCTTCGAGTCCTACGAGATCACCATCATCTCCTCGCTCATCCTCGGGTACTCCGCGTTTCGCAGTCTCCCCGGGCACATCCACAATCCCACCCCCGCAGTCATCTATCCCCTCATCGTCCCGGCGATGGGGATCTTCGCGTCGGTGATCGGGGTGTTCGCGGTGAGGGCGAGAGCCAAGGACCGCAACGCGATGGCGCCGATCAATCGCGGGTTCTGGCTCTCTGCCCTGCTCACCGTGATCGGGGCGTTCTTCGTCGCCCAGTACTACGTCCACGACCTCAAGGTCTTCTGGGCCGTGCTGACCGGCGTCGTCCTGGCACTCGTGGCGAGCCAGATCACCGAGCAGTTCACCTCGACCGAACGGGGTCCGGTGCGCGAGATCGCCGAGTCGGCCCGAACGGGACCGGCCACCACCGTGCTCTCGGGCTTCGCGACCGGGCTGGAGTCCTCGGTGTGGGCCATCATCGCCATCGCCATCGCCATCGGTGTTGCCGTGGGTCTCGGCGGCGGGAACATCGAGCTGTCCTTCTACCTCGTCGCTCTCATCGGTATCGGCCTGCTCGCCACGACCGGGATGGTCGTGTCCGAAGACAGCTTCGGACCCGTCTCTGACAACGCTGCGGGGGTGGCGGAGATGTCAGGAGAGTTCTCCGGCGAAGCCGAGCGGATCATGGTCAGCCTCGACGCCGTGGGCAACACCACCAAGGCCATCACCAAAGGGGTTGCGATCGGGTCCGCGGTCATCGCCGCCGTCGCACTGTTCGCCTCGTTCATCGAGACCATCGGCTCGCAGCTCCACTTGCCGACGCTGAACCTCTTCCACAACCCGCTGACCCAGATCAACGTGTCCAACCCGACCACGTTCGTGGGCCTGCTCATCGGCGGCTCCATCGCCTTTCTGTTCTCGGCCCTGGCCATCCGAGCGGTAGGCCGATCGGCCGGCACCGTCGTCCAAGAGGTCCGCCGCCAGTTCCGCGAGCACCCCGGGATCATGGACTACTCCGAGAAGCCCGAGTACGGCCGCGTCATCTCGATCTGCACGGCCGCGGCGCAGCGTGAGCTGGCCACGCCCGCGCTGCTGGCCATCCTCTCCCCGGTGATCGTCGGGTTCGGCATCAACTACCTGGCTCTCGGGGGCTTCCTTGCCGCGGCCATCCTCACCGGACAGCTCATGGCCAACACCCTGTCCAACTCCGGTGGTGCCTGGGACAACGCGAAGAAGTACATCGAGGACGGGCACGAGGGCGGAAAGGGCTCCGAGCCCCACAAGGCGGCCGTGATCGGAGACACCGTCGGTGATCCTTTCAAGGACACCGCTGGACCGGCGCTCAACCCGATGGTCAAGGTCATGAACCTGGTGTCACTGTTGATCCTCCCCGCCGTCATCACCTTGCGCCACAACACCGGCGCCCGTTTCGGGATCGCCGGTGCTGCGCTGGTCGTCCTGCTCATCGCCGTCGCATTCTCCAAGCGCAAGACCGAGGCGATGGGCGGCGATGCGACGCCAGCTCCGGCAACGGCCTCCTCGGCCCCAGCTCCGGCGGCCGCCGACTGACCCGCACAACGGCCTCCGCTCGCCGAACGAGGGCACTCCGACCACCGGTTGGTGCCCGGCTGACGTGGGAAATATCCCGACGGCCTTGACAGCAACCCCCGTGACCCAGGAGCCTTGCTTCCCGATGCAGTCCACGACCCCCCTGCCGCTCCCGGACGCCGCGGCTCACGCACCTGGCCCCCAGGTCACCGGCACCGACCATCCCCGGGAGCGACCCTGTGGCTAAAGCACTTGTCATCGTGGAGTCCCCGGCGAAAGCCCGGACCATCTCGGGCATGCTCGGTCCCGACTTCGTCGTGGAATCCTCGGTGGGCCACATTCGGGACCTGCCGCGAGGCGCCGACGAGGTGCCGGCAGCCTACAAGGGCGAGGGATGGGCGCGCCTGGGGGTCGACGTCGACAACGGCTTCAAACCCCTCTACGTGATCTCGCCCGACAAGAAGTCGGTGGTGGCCAACCTCAAGCGGATCCTGAAGGACGCCGACGAGCTCTACCTCGCCACCGACGAGGACCGGGAAGGCGAGTCGATTGCCTGGCACCTCTCCGAAGTCCTTGCCCCGCAGGTCCCCGTCAAGCGCATGGTGTTCCACGAGATCACCCCGGCAGCTATCACCAGGGCAGTAGAGACCTCTCGCCAGCTCGACCGCCGCCTGGTCGACGCCCAGGAAGCCCGTCGGATCCTCGACCGGCTCTATGGCTACGAGGTCTCCCCCGTCCTGTGGAAGAAGGTCATGCCCAGGCTCTCGGCCGGCCGGGTGCAGAGCGTGGCCACCCGCATGGTGGTAGAGCGGGAGCGCGCTCGTCTGCGGTTCCGCTCGGCAACCTGGTGGGGGGTGGAGGGGACCTTCCTGGCGAGGACCGGCAAGGGCAGCGAGGAGACGGCGAGGCTCAGCGCGAGCGCGGTGACCCTGGCCGGCGTGCCATTGGCAACGGGCCGTGATTTCACGGCGGAAGGCGAAGCGCAGACCGGGTCCGCGGTGCGCGTCCTCTCCGAGCTCGAAGCCCGGGCCATCGCAACAGGGCTGAGAGGACAGGAGCTCATCGTGCGCTCGGTCACCGAGAAGCCGTTCCGCCGCTCCCCTTCGCCGCCGTTCATGACCTCCACCCTGCAGCAGGAGGCCGGCAGGAAGCTGCGCTTCAGCGCACAGCGCGCGATGCAGGTGGCGCAACGCCTCTACGAACAGGGGTGGATCACCTACATGCGGACGGACTCCACGACGCTGTCCGACGAAGCGCTGCACGCCGCACGCTCGCAAGCCACCTCGCTGTACGGATCCCAGTACGTCCCGGCGGCGCCGCGGCGCTACGAGCGCAAGGTGAAGAACGCCCAAGAGGCCCACGAGGCCATCCGGCCGGCCGGCGAAGTGTTCCGCACTCCCGACCAGGCCTCGTCACTTGGAGCCGACGAACGCCGCCTGTACGAGCTGATCTGGAAGCGCACGGTCGCATCCCAGATGGCTGATGCCACCGGGACGAGTGCCCAAGTACGCATCGCCGGTCACATGCCCGGGGGCGACGGTGCCCTGGCGGAGGCGGAGGTCGAGTTCTCGGCCAGTGGGCGGGTGATCGCGTTCCCGGGGTTCCTGCGCGCGTACGTCGAAGGAGAGGACGACCCCGAGGCCGAGCTGGCCGACCGTGAGGTCGTGCTGCCGCCGCTCGCCGAGGGCGACACGCTGGTCGCCGAAGCACTCGAAGCCGGATCTCACAGCACCCAACCCCCTGCCCGCTACACCGAAGCCTCGCTGGTGAAGGCCATGGAGGAGCTCGGCGTCGGCAGACCGTCCACCTATGCGAGCGTCATCGCCACCATCCTCGACAGAGGGTACGTCTGGAAGAAGGGCTCGGCGCTCGTGCCGAGCTTCACCGCGTTCGCCGTGGTGAACCTGCTGGAGCGCTACTTCGCCGACCTCGTCGACTACGGCTTCACCGCGTCCATGGAAGACGACCTCGACGGCATTGCCAGCGGCAATGAAGAGGCGCTGCCGTGGCTCACCCGCTTCTACTTCGGCGCGGGCGACGGGGCAGGCGCGGGCGCGGGCGAGGGCGCGGGCGAGGGGGCAGGCGCGGGCGAGGGTGGTCTGGCGACCCGTGACGACGCCGACGGCCACCCCCGCGACGACGCGCACCGCGACGCAGGTGAGCCCGGTGTCGGTGTCGGTGTCGGTGTCGGTGTCGGGAAGCTCGGCTTGAAGCGGGCCGTGGCCGCTCACCTGGCCGACATCGATGCACGGGAGATCAACTCCATCCCGATCGGGACCGACGCCCAGGGGCGCGAGATCGTGGCCCGAGTCGGCCGGTACGGACCGTACCTCCAGCGCGGCGACGAGCGCGCCTCGATCCCCGAGGACTTGGCGCCCGACGAGCTGACGGTCGAGCGCTGCGAAGAGCTGCTGGCGGCCCCTTCCAGCGATCGGGTGCTCGGGACCGATCCCGAGACCGGTGCGACAGTCCAAGTCAGAGCCGGTCGGTACGGTCCCTACGTGCAGCTCGGCGACGCCACCGACGGCGCAGCCAAGCCGCGGACTGCGTCGTTGTTTGCGTCGATGACACCAGCGACGATCACTCTTGCAGAAGCGCTGGAGCTCCTCCGCATCCCCCGGGTCGTGGGATCCGACCCCGAGACCGGAGAAGAGATCGTCGCGCACAACGGGCGCTTCGGCCCCTACCTCAAACGAGGGAAGGACACTCGCAGCCTCTCTGCCGAGGAGCAGCTCCTCACGATCACGCTCGACGAGGCCCGCGCGATCCTGGCTCAACCGAAAACCCGAGGGGGACGCCAAGCAGCGGCCGCGCTCCGGGAGCTGGGCAGCGACCCGGACACCGGGCTGCCGCTCGTGGTGCGCGACGGGAGGTTCGGACCCTACGTGACCGACGGGACGACGAACGCCTCGCTGCGCAAGGGCGACGACGTCGAGGGTCTGACCCTCGAGCGGGCGTCAGAGCTACTTGCCGAGCGGCGCGCAGCAGGCCCGTCGACCCGCCGGCGAGCCGGTGGATCGAAAAAGGCCTCTGCCAAGAAAGCAGTGGCGAAGAAGGCGCCGGTGAAGAAGTCGGCAACGAAGAAGGCCCCGGCAAAGAAGGCCCGTTGAGCTCTTTCCACCGCGGCCGCCTGATCGCCGTGGAAGGCATCGACGGGTGCGGGAAGACCACCCAGGCCAAGATGCTCTCGAAAGCGCTCGGCGCCCTGCTCACTTTCGAACCGGGAGCAACCGCACTGGGCAAAGAGATCCGAGGGCTTCTATTGGACGTGTCGCTTCCCCACCCAGTCGCCCGAGCCGAAGCGCTCCTCATGGCCGCCGATCGTGCGCAGCACGTCGACGAGGTCGTCCGGCCAGCGCTCGAGGATGGTAAGTGGGTCGTGACCGATCGTTACTCAGGTTCGACGCTGGCGTATCAAGGGGCTGGCCGGCAGCTCGGCGTTGCCGCCCTTCGCCAGATCGTGGAATGGGCTGCCGACGACCTGGCGCCGGATCTTTCGATCCTGCTGGACGTGCCGGTGCCTTTGGCACGCCGCCGCCTGGCGTCAAGCGCTCCCGATCGCCTCGAACGGCTCCAAGATGATTTCCACGAACGGGTCCGGGAGGGATTCCTTTCTCTCGCGGCCGAAAAAGACTGGGTCGTGGTCGACGGTGAAGGAGACACCCCTCAAGTACATGACGAGATCATGCGCGCCGTCGAACGCCGGCTCGGCCTCCCCGGATCGCGCCGATTCCCGAGCGAAGGCGGGTGAGCACCTTGCCCGGCGTATCCGAGGAGCTGCCATCCATGGAGCTGTTCGGCGATGTCGTCGGCCAGTCAGACGCCGTGAACAGGCTTCGTGCCCTGGCCCGACACCCGGTCCATGCCTATCTGATCGTCGGCCCGCCGGGTTCGGGGATCACTCCCGCGGCAAGAGCATTCGCCGGTGCACTGGTCTGCCCGAACGGGGGGTGCGGGCAGTGCGATTCCTGCCACAAGGCCATGGCCGGTACTCACCCCGACATCGTCACCGTCGAGCGTACCGGTGCCGCTCTCGGAGTCGACGACGCCCGGAAGCTCGTCGCGCTGGCCCAACGCCGACCCTTCAGCGCTCCTCGCCAAGTGCTGGTCGTCCCCGACGCCCACTTGGCTGCCCGCTCGGTCCCGGCGCTCTTGAAGACCGTCGAGGAGCCCCCCCCGACGACTGTTTTCCTCTTGCTTGCCCACGACATCCCACCAGAGCTCGCCACGGTAGCCAGCCGATGCGTGAAGATCACCTTTCCTCCGGTTCCCCACTCGATGATCCTCGCCGATCTCGTTCGCTCGGGTGTCGACCGCGCAGTTGCCGAGCTCGCGGCAGACGAAGCCGACGGGGACGTCGACCGTGCCCGCCTGCTCGCGACCGATCCCGAATTCCGCAACAGGCTCGAGCTCTGGCGAACGGTGCCGAAACGGCTCGACGGCCTGGGCTCGACTGCCGCTGCACTTGCCAGATCGCTCCTCGACTCCGTCGAGACGGCGGTCGAGCCCGTGCGGGCTCGCCACGCACACGAGATCGAGGTCCTGAAGACTGACGCCCAGCGATCAGGCGAACGGGCGCTGCCAGGGCGCAAGGACCTGATGGACGCCCAGCATCGCGAAGAGCGGCGCTGGCGTACCGACATGCTCCGCTCCGGCCTGGGCGCGCTCGCCCGCACCTATCGAGACCTCATGCTCGATGCCCTGACCACCCCCTCAGACTCCTCGAAGGCGGGCGTGCCGGGGGGTCCGCCGGGTGCCCGGCAGGGTGGTTCGGCGGGTGGCCGGCAGGGTGGTCACCCCGACCAGGAGCGGGTACGACGCTGCCAAGACGCGGTCCAGCTCGTCTCCGACGCCTCACGCGCCCTGCGGTCCAACCCCAACGAGATGCTGCTGCTCGAAGCGCTCATGGTCCGACTCGGGACCCTCGGCCTCTGAGACGAGGGTCCCCCACGGGGTCCGGCCCCGGTCGGGCTCGAGTCGGGCCCCAGTCTCGGGCTCGAGTCGGGCCCCAGTCGGGCTTTTCCGGCCGAACCTACGGAGCCGCGCAGGTCTGCGAGTAGGAGCAGACGTTGAACGACTGGCCGTTGGCGGCGAGTGCGGACACGGTTGCCTCGTTCACGATCCCCGGGCTCAAGTCGATGGTGGTCGGGTCGCCCTGGGCAATCGTCTGCGTCACCCCCGCGGCTGTGAAAGTCGAGACCGGACCGAACGACACGGTGCCGACAGGAGCCAGCAAGGTCTGGGCAACGTCAAGCGTGGGGGCTTCCAGGATCCACTCGGCCGATGATCCCGAGGAAGCGTACGCCACGTCTTTCGTCCACGACCACTTCGTGGAGTCGGTGACCGTGATGCGCCAGGTGTTTCCGGCAACGTCGTGGATTGTCACGGTGACCTGGTCTCCGGGCGCTACGTTGCATGCGGCGTCCCCGACACAGTCGGTGAGCGGTACCGAAACTGTGGGGAGTAGCTCGTACCACGCGTAGTACTGGGAACCCAGCAATGTCGTGCTGGGGATGGACTGCTCGGCCACACCGGCCTGAATGAGATCCGAAGTCGTGTAGCCGCCGATCCCAGTCCAGGTCGCGGCAAAGCCCGGGGGCACGAGACCGGCGGATGGCACGCGGAAGGTGCCGGTGACCCCGCTCACCCCGCTCCCGGGGGTGACCGCGTAGCCGGACCAGTTGAGGCTGTCCACCGTGCCTCCCCGTAGCGGTAGGCGGACTCGGGGGTGGGCCGGCACCAGCACCCCGGCCTGCTCATGGCTGCCTCGAACGCTGCGTGCCCCGATCCGAGCAAAGGCAGCCGAGGCGGTTCCCGCCCCGAGCACCATCGATAGAGCAATCGCAGTTGCCAGCACTGCTCCGCCCCTGGCGGCACGTTGTGGACCTCTCATCACTTCCCACTCCCTCCGTTCTCGCATGCCCTACTCGGCAGGCTCTTCAGCACAGTTGCGGATCGACGGCGCGGGCCCAGGAGCCCTACGACCGACGTACGGGCCGCGCTCCCATCACCTCACTCCGGGCTCGACGAAGGAGACACCCCTCATCTCTGCGTAGAGAGAACGGGCTGTCAGAGCAGACCTCACGGGTGGCTCCCGAGATTCACCGGAGCTCTCACTCTTTTCCTATACGATACGGCTTGTATTTAAAATGACGGGATCAGCTGCTTCGACGACGGGGCCGCCGGGAACCGAGACTGGAAAGGCGCGACACATCGTGAGAACCGTCGATCGCAAGTGGTGGACCCTGATCGCCGTCTGCACCGCCATATTCATGCTGCTGCTGGACATCACCGTGGTCAACGTGGCGCTCCCCTCGATCCAGCGCTCGCTCCATTCCTCCTTCAGCGACCTCCAATGGGTGGTGGATGCCTATTCGCTAACCCTGGCTGCGTTCCTCCTGACGGCGGGGGTGATCGGCGACATGTTCGGCCGGCGCGAGGTGTTCGCCATCGGCCTCGTCGTGTTCTCGCTCTCGTCGCTCACGTGTGGACTGTCGACCAGTTCGCTCATGCTCAACCTCGCACGGGCGGCCCAAGGTGTCGGGGGGGCCATCATGTTCGCGACGTCGCTGGCGCTGATTGCCCAGGCCTTCTCCGGACGTGAGCGCGGAACGGCGTTCGGCATCTACGGCGCCGTGGTCGGCGGTGCCGTCGCCGTGGGACCGCTGGTGGGCGGGGCCATCACGAGCGGCATCGGATGGAGATGGATCTTCTTCGTGAATGTCCCCATCGGGGCGCTCGCGACCGTGAT
Organism: Acidimicrobiaceae bacterium; assembly: GCA_027342785.1. Classification (GTDB taxonomy): domain Bacteria; phylum Actinomycetota; class Acidimicrobiia; order Acidimicrobiales; family RAAP-2; genus JAJYWF01. Next base: position 3,819 of record DAHWPS010000226.1, on the reverse strand, counting down.
CACCTTGACGCGCGTACAAGAATCTCGCGACCCAGCCGGGCACCGAGTGGACTGGGCCGGGTTCGGGACGTTCTCGATCGCTCTCTTTCTCCTCGTGCTCGCCTTGGTTCGCGGGAACACAGACGGGTGGCGCAGTGCCGAGATCGTCGGCATGCTGGTCGGTGCCGGCGTGCTGTTTGCCGCCTTCTTGGTGGTCGAGGCGAAACAACGTGATCCGATGCTCGACCTGGGGTTGTTCCGGCGCCCGGCAATGGTCGGGGTCTCGGTGGCAGCGTTTGCCGTGTCGGCATCGATCTTTGCGATGTTCTTGTACCTCACCCTCTACATCCAAGACGACCTGGGCTACGGACCCTTTGCAGCAGGTCTCCGGTTCCTGCCCATCACCCTCCTGGCGTTCTTGGTCGCACCCTTGGCCGGAAAGCTCACGGTACGTTTCCCAACCCGCTACCTCTTGGGTCTCGGACTGCTGATCACCGCTGTCGGATGTGCGCTCATGTCCACCACCCGCCCGAGCTCGGCCTGGACGGTGCTCCTGCCGGGGTTTGTCGTCGCCGGCATCGGCGTCGGGATCATCAACCCGGTGCTCTCGTCCGCGGCGATCTCGGTCGTCCGCCCTGAGCGAAGTGGCATGGCCTCGGGCGCAAACAGCACGTTCCGCCAGGTGGGTATCGCCACCGGGATCGCCGCGCTGGGGGCGGTGTTCCTCCACCAGATCCAGGGAAAGGTCACCCAGGTCCTGCTGGCCTCGCCGGCGGGGCGTGCAGCGGCGGCGGGGCGTGCAGCGGCGCTCCGAACAGCAATGGCATCCGGGCAAGTGCGTACACTCACGGTCACGCTTGCCCCCGCGCAGCGCCATGCCATCCTGTCGGCCTACCGAATCGGCTTCTCGAGCACGCTCGACCATTTGCTCGTCATCTCAGCCCTCGTCGCGCTCGTTGGGGCGATCCTGGCGCTCGCGCTCACGCGCCAGCGTGACTTCGTGGCCAGTCATGCGCCCGCGCCATCGGGCCCTACAACGTCGGCACCCGAGAGCACCACAGGGGACGAAGGCAGATGGGGTGATCCCGCGCCGGCACCGGTGGTGCTGTGACCCGAAGGCGCCCCTCTCGAGTCCTGGGTGGAAAGCCAACGGGGGGACCGGCCGGGCGTCCTCGTGACCAACGCGTGACCGATGCCATCGCTGACGCGGCCCGACGTCTGCTGACCGAGCGAGGGTACGCCAACGTGACCCTGGACGGGGTAGCTGCCGAAGCTGGCGTTGCCCGGGCCACGATCTACCGGCGCTACCGCGACAAAGCAGACTTGCTGACGTCTGTCATCGCCGCGGATTGCACCGAGCTCTCCGTTCGACCCGACACCGATCCCCGCGAAGAGCTGGTCACGTTCCTTCGCGAGTTCGACGACCGCTTCTCGGAGTCCTGTTTGGAGGTCATCGGAGGGATCCTGGGGGCGCACGGCGACCCTCAGGCGCTGGCACTGCACCGGCAACGAGTCATCGCTCCCCGACTGGCCTTCGCGCGCGAACTTCTCCTACGGGCCTGGCATCGCGGCCAGCTCGATACCGATTCCGATCTCGACGTGGATCTTGCCCTCGACATGCTCGTCGGCGCCGTCTTCGCCCGAAAAGTCTTCGGGACCGCTGCCGACCCCCAGTGGACCGAGCGAGCCGTGGATGCGGTGCTTACCGGCGTGAGCAAGCACGGCCCGCCCATCCCGAGCCGCTCGAGACCATTCCCTGGCGACGAGCCGGTTCAGTAGGGCACGGGCAGGCTGGGAAGTCGAGGGGCGGCGCAAGTGGTGACGGCAGCTCCCGAGGTGTGACGGGTCGGTGAGTTTCGCCAGCCGCCGTGTCAAAGCGTGAACAGAAAGCTGTCACTCGCCGATGGTCGCGTTGCCGAATGGATCCATCCGGCTGACCGGATCGTCTGTGGCAGAAGACCTCAAATCTCCTCTACCTCTTGAATTCTATGATGTCTTGGCCGGCGATAGCGAAGCACTCATCAGAGTTCAGACAGGCGAGATGGTCCATGGATATCGCTACTTTGGGGACCTGGATGACCTGCCAGTCCCCTCCCTGAAAGGAAGCCGCAGTGCCGCCGCTGGTGGGTGACGATGTGGAAGTCGAACCGTCACCCACTGCAAGACACTCCGTCGCAGTGAAACACGTCACTGCTGTGAAATCTCCGTGGTTGAGCACGGCCTGCGAGATACTCATCGTGCTCCAGGAGCCGTCGAGCATCTCCAAGGCAAGAGGGCGGCTTGGAACGCCATCGCGTGTGATTTCGCCAACAGCTACACAGCTGGTCACCGACGCACACGAAATCGACTGCAATGACGAACTGTGCCCATCAAGATGCGGTAGGGGCATGCGGTGCCAGTTCGTGCCGTTCCCTTCGACCACCACTGCCTCCTGGTTGCGACGTCCCACTGTGAGATAACCCACCGCATAGCACGTGTTTGACGCAGGGCACGAGATCCCAGAAAGGCCGCTCCTGTGTTTTCGTCCGAGTGGTCTGCTCACCTTCTCGTCGCGCATCTCAAGTGTTCCGGACACGATCGCGGCCGGATTCACGCCTGTGAACACCTTACCCACCATCAGGCAGTGACTCGTACCTGAGCAGTGCGAATCGTACCCCACGAACTCCTTCGGCGGGACGACGCGGCGCACTGTCACTACGCCGCTCCCAGCAACCAGGAACGCGTCGCCCCAGCCGGTGTTGGGATTAAATTTGCTTCCAGAGGCGGCACCGGTCGCGACACATGATGCCCCCGCTGTGCACGTGACATTCATGAGCAGTTGAGAAGGAGGCGTCGGTGGCGTGGGCAGGGAGACCTTTCCCCACTTTCCGTTGGCGAGCAACAGCGCGTTGTAAGTGCTCACGGGCTCCGTCGCTGATCGCGCAATCGACGGGAATCCGAAACCAACCGCAAGGCAGAACTTGTCGTGCGTGCAGGTCATGGTCTGCACGACCGGGGAGTCAAACACTTCGTGGGTAACGACTGTTGGAGGCACCGAGTTGGGCGGCGCCGGAGGAACGTAGGCAAGTGACGCCGTCCATCTGGAACGATTGGAACTGCCTACGCCGACCGACAGAAACGCAATCACCCCCACGACAGCAGCGACCGCCACAACGACCGGGACGAGTACGCGACGCCGATGGAGAACCCGAACAGTCATCGTTCCTAGACCACCAAGCTCCCACAGCCGGAGCCTCCGGTGATTGTAGCCGTCACTGTACCATTCGCTACGGCCTTCAAGGCCCTCTTATAGAGTGTGAGTGCTAGATCTCCCCATTCCCATGTTCTCATGTGTGTATGCGCCTCGATTGACTGATCTCTCCGTGTTGTGGGCCCATCACCTGCCCACATTGTTTTCCAAACTTGTGTTGTTTTACAGTTTGTTGTACCTGACGAAGAACACGCTCCTGTCTTTGTTCTGTAAAGATTTGACCAGATGATGAACTCAGTCGCGCCCTTATTTGGATTGCGTCCCGGCGCACCCATGAACAGCAGTAACGGCGTGTAAACCCAGCAGATGCCCCCTGGACAGAGGGCTGGGTTGACTTTGATCTTCGTGAACTCGCTCAGTCGCGCAATCTTGGCATCTGTCACTCCAATCGAGTTAAGCGCCCGCGCGGTTGACGCGTCCACTTGGCAGCCTGTTGTCGTACATGTGTATGTATTGGAGCCGATAGTCATCATCCCACTGGGGTCGATTTTGTTGACCGGATCGTCTGTGGCAACTGAAGACTCCGACGCGAGACCGGTGGCGTTGGTGGCCGAACCTGTCCTTTGACCTGGGGAGATGACCACCCAAGG